>CAJORB010000039.1:0-41051 GCA_905236565.1 uncultured Treponema sp.
ACAAGTACAGAATTCTCATTCAGCAAGCTTAACATCACTTGCCCTAAAGAAGTAGTCAACATTGATGATAAATCTGTAATCGACTGCGGAATTTCTTTAAGACCGGATGAAAAGAACGGACTTAAACTTGAAATGTCTTACATTACAGTACACGCTCAGGAAAATACAAATGACGAAACTTTGGTTTTATTTACGAACAAATATAAACCAAACAAAGAAGCGTCAAAAGATGCACTTGATAATTACAAAAAAATCTGTTCTAAGACAATTCCATATGATGGAAAACCATTTGAACAGGAACAGAATACAGCTATCTTCCATGTAGATGAAAAAGATGACCACGTTGTTATCGTAACTCTCATTTACAAAGGAAGTAAAATGAAAATCATCGAGGGCAATCTCGAAAAACTTTTAAAGACCATTAAATAAAAATCTTTAATAAAAAAGGCAGGGAGATTTTTCTACCCTGCTTTTTTATTTTTAAATTCCGGTAAGAATCTGTATGAAAAAACATTTAGGTTTATTTTTAATTGCGTCGCTTTTGTTTTTCTCTTGTACAACAAACAGCCAGATTTCTGATTCGCTTCATAAAGAAAAATCTTTTTTAAATTTTGATTCACCATCTTCTGTAAGCCCCGAGTGGCATTTTCTTAACAGTTATTCTTACAGCTTTGACTTTATAATCAGTAAACCTCGCGCAATATGTCATGCAATAAAAATAGATCTTACAGATCCTCATCTTAAGATTACATCTTATCCACCTGTAACAAGTTTCCCGATAAAAGATATTAAACCAGAATTTTTAGCAAAGAATAACGACATCGTTATTAATACAGTTCCGTATGCACAAAAAATAAAACCATTTACAAAAAAAAATCCCGTCGGAATTCTTAGCACCAGTCCTCTTGAGTTTTCTAAACCGCTTGAGCGCTACTGTGCATTCTGGATTTATTCCGTACCTGACGGTTACCGCTGCAAAATTGAACAGACTCAAACTGCCATCACAGACGAAAAAGAAAACAACCTCTATTGTGTACACGGCGGCTTCTGGCAGATAATTAAAGACGGTAAGCACATAGACTTTAAAGACATAAAAGACTCAAGAACAGCAGTCGGAATCTCAAAAGACGAAAAGACACTTTACATTCTTATAGTAGAAGGCGAAAAGAAATCTGTCTCAAAAGGGCTTTCATACGGCGACTGTGCAGATATTTTTGACCGTCTCGGGGCTTTTAACGCCATGCAGTTTGACGGCGGAAGCTCTACAACCCTTTATATAAGCGGCAAAAACGCCCTGTCCTATCCCAAAAACACCCGTTTACCGGCATTTCTGGGATTTCAGACTGCTAAATTTGACAAATAAACTATGATAAACTAGAATAGATATACTATGGGAATTACTACAAGCCAGCAGTTGCAAAACTACTATGACATATATCGTGACAAAGAAGTTACCTACACCAAGGATGTTTTGAGAACTCTTGCTGTGGATCCCCGTCAAATTTATGTAAAATGCAACGGCGCGCAGTGGCCATGCATCATAAACTCGACTTCATTTCTTCTTGCAAAAATAATCGTAGGTACAAAAGGCGGTGCTTATGCCGCAATGACAAAAAAAGAACCGCCTCCGGTTTCTCTGCGCTTTTATTTTCTGCAGCAGCACGACCAGCCGATAAGTTTTTTCGTTGCAGGACGTGTAACAGAAGTAAGTCAGTACATGAACTCTTCTGAACTTGCAATAATTACGATAACTTTTTCTCAGAGACCACCTGATGATCTTATCGACAAAGTCGGAACGATGCTCGAAGCAAATTCGAATGCTATCAAACGAAAAGAAGAGCGTGTTGTAATTACAGATGATACAAAACGCCGCTTAAATATTTCGAAAGACGAAACGATTATCTTTATCCAGAATGTTCCGCGTAGATGTATTCTTCGTGATATCTCATTTTCTGGCGCAAAAGTAATTCTTCTCGGAATCGAAAAATTCATAAACGAAAAAGAAGTTGTTTTAAGGATTCACTTTGATGAACCTGACGAAATAATTACTCTTGCCGGACGCGTAGTAAAGACCAGTCCTGTAGAAAACAGACCAGAAATTATTTACGCATGTCTCCAGTTTGACGAAACAAAAGTTCCGACATCATACAAGATAAGAATCAACAATTATCTTACAACAGTGCGCAAAAATATTCTTACAGCTGTTTCTCAGGAACAGGAAAACAATAACCGCGAAAAACTTGCAGAGGCAGTTCAGAATGCATCTCAAAATGCAGGAATTCAGCCTGCCGCAGAAGAAGCAAAACCTGCACAAAGCAGTGATTCTGCATCAGAAACTCCTGCCGCACAGCCGCAGGCTGCAGAAGCTGCAGCTCCAGTCGAAAATGCAGAAGCAGCCCCTGCAACAGCAAATGCTTCTGATGCACAGCCGGCAGCAGACACATCTGCAAACGCATAACTTTTTACTTTAAGGAAAAATTAATGAAACCAGACAATCCTCTTGAATCGATTTATTTTATAAACCTTCCGGAAAATTTTTCTCTTTCAGAAAAAGCATTCCCGATTGATACAACAATTCCGCTGCCGGTACAGAAAAAAGATTCTGACAGCGCCGGCGCCTTTAACCCAGAAGAACTTACAGTAGAACAAATCCTCGCAGGCATTTTAACAGTCCTTGCGTATGATAAGAAAAATCCGCACACTCAGTATTACCGTTCAATTCTCTCAAAAGTTAAACCAAACATTAAAAAAGAATTGTCAGAAGCAGCAATTCTAAAAGCAAAGAATGAAGACTTTGAACTTGCAGAAGAAATCTTTTTAGGCCTTCAGGGTTTTGATCCGGAAGACAAAGCAATCACATTAAACATGGCTCTCTTTTTTGACCAGAGGGCAGACAGCTACAGACGTTCCGGTTTAATAGAAGACGCAGATGCATACGATGATGAAGCATTAAACTATTATAAAGATGCAATGGCTGCAGAACCTGCGATTCCGGATGCGTTCTTTAATGCAGGATTTTTCTATCTTAAAAACAACGATTTCTTTAACGCAAAAGATGCATTCGAAACTTATGTAACTTTAACATGTGATGTAAAAGATGAAGATCTTGGAGAAAACGGCGTATACAAAAAAGAACGCGCTCAGGAAATCCTAAATAAAATCAACAACCAGAACATGTATGATGCAAGATTTAAATCTGCTTATGATTTAATTCTTCGCGGCGAAGAAGAAAAAGGCCTTGAACAGATTCGCTTATTTATCCAGAACAATCCTAATGTATGGAATGCATGGTTTATGCTCGGATGGGGATTAAGAAAACTTGCACGATGGGACGATGCAATCAACGCATTTGCCAAAGCACTTGAACTTGGTGCATCAGAAAATCCGGATACTTACAACGAAATGTCTATCTGCTATCTGGAACTCGGGCAGTTAGAAGAAGCAAAAAAATCTCTTTTACAGGCGCTCTCACTCGATCCAGAAAGTACAAAAATAATTTCTAACCTCGGCTATCTTTCTCTAAAAGAAGGAAATACCGCAGAGGCACAGAAATATTTTTCTACTGTTCTCGAAATTGATCCTAACGATAAAATTGCACAGATAGAATTAAGCAAATTAGAAGTTTAAGGAATCTAAAAGAACTTTATCACCAGGCTTTACGTTAACTCTTTCAAACCAGCCCTTAGGAACTTCAAGGGCATAGCGCACCGATGTCGTACTCGAAACAGTTGCAGTACTGAACGGCTTCATATCAAAAACATCGCGAATGACACCGTTACGGTCGATATAAGCAATCGATAAAGCTGTAGGTGTATTTTTCATCCAGAAATTAAGAATCTGGTCTTTTTCAAAAATAAAAATCATTCCCGTACCATCAGGGATTCTTTTTCGTTCCATAAAACCGTGCTGGCGTTCCTCGTCTGTACGTGCAATTTCTGCATTGAGCGTAACGGAAGTTCCGTCTTCACGTGTAATCGTAATGTCAGTTGTAGCAAATTTCTTTGCGGAACACGAAAGAACGAAAAATAAAAGAAGTATGATTGTAATAAAATTGATTTTTTTCATAGCTAATTCCCGCACATACTGTCATCACTTTTCTTTTCTGTTTGAGATTTTTTTCCAAACCATCTTAAAACTTCTTCTGCAACAAGACGCCAGTATGTTTTTATAAAATGAACTGATAAAAGAATATACAGAACTGTAACAATGGCAGCAGCAATAATTATATGCAAGATATTGATTTCTGCACCCAAGCCGGCAACCAGAACAATGATTAAAATTCCTACAGCAAAGAAATTTAAAAAAGCATAAGACGCTTTATAACGCTCTAAAACCTTTACTCCAAATATAAGCGTAAAAACGTTAAAGCCCCAGTACGTCCAGATAAACGCACTAAAAGGGAATGAAAAAAAAGCCAGTTTAAAGAATGCAATAAAAAGAATAAAACTTATAAAGGAGAAAAGAAATAATTCAACTATGCACGCAATGAGCGCCTTTATTCTTATGTTCATGATAATTTATCAAAGACTATCAAGAAACTCGTCGCGCAATTTTTCCTGCTGAGTTTTTTCTATTCTTGATTCATCAATAAGAGAATTAAATGTTTTAAGATCAATGTATTTGAGCGCGAGCGGTCGTTCAAGACTAAACTGAACGTCATCATTTTTCCATACGGCGCGTTCAGGACTAAACTCTACCGGCTCTCCATATTTTTTACACAGCGAACTGAATACACTGTAATAATCTACTTTCTTTTTATTAAGATTAATTGTGATTATGTAAAGCTTATCCTCGTAAAACTGTAACCAGCACTGTTCTAAAAATGACCAGCGCGCAAAATCACGTGCGTCAGTTTCGATTAAAGTTCTGTTTTCACCAGGCAAAAGAGAAACGTCTCTGTCACCGTTATATCCAAAATCAGAATTTTTCTTTAATGCATCTTTTGCAGAATCAACTGACATTCCAAGTTCGATTCCGCCGTAGCCCTTAGGAAGACTTCCTGAACTTTTCTGCTTTTTTGAATTCTGTGCAAAAGCAAAAGTGCACGAAAGAACTGCTGCGAGTATTAAAAGAGTTTTCTGAAAATGTTTTTTTGTAAAGCGTTTCATCACGACAATTATCGGAGTTATTTAGCCCTTTGTTTACGATAAAATGCTGCCTGCTTTGCAAGTTCAACGCAGTTAGGAACAAAGATTTTACCGTTCTGAATCTTGATATGATCATCCTGCTGGAACTGATATGCAGCAGATGCCTGCTGAGCCTGTGGAATACCGCACATATCAATTACATTCTGAATCGTAAAGTCTGTCTGCCAGCTTACACCAGGAGCAAGGTTTACCTTTGCTTTTTCCATCTGGAGTGCGAGCATATCGATTAACTTCATGATTGGTTCTTTAAGCTGTGTATTTGC
Source organism: uncultured Treponema sp. (assembly GCA_905236565.1). Taxonomy (GTDB): domain Bacteria; phylum Spirochaetota; class Spirochaetia; order Treponematales; family Treponemataceae; genus Treponema_D. The sequence goes on from CAJORB010000039.1 coordinate 5,411, forward strand.
AAGCTGACGGTACATAGACCACAAGCGTTCTGCAAGTGTCGTTGTAAGACGTGCGATAAGCTGTGGCTGAGTTGCTACCATCTGGTCAAAGTTCTTTCTGTTTACAGTCATTAAGCGGCAGTTTTCATGTGCAATAGCGCTTGCAGAACGAGGCTTGTTCTCAAGAAGTGCCATTTCACCAAACATATCGCCTTTGTTCAATACAGCAAGGATAACTTCCTGTCCGTCAACAACTTTAGTAATACGAACAGCTCCTTCCTGAATGATAAACATATCTGCACCAGCCTGACACTCAGAGAAAATCATCGTTCCTTTAGGATAAACACGAAGAAGGTCAGGAGTCGGTTCAAAATAAACTGCTTTTGTTTTTGGCTTTAATTCAATAAATTTCTGTTTTGCAATTGCAGCGTTAGGTCCAAACGGACAAGCCTTTAAATACTGGTAATAACCGTAAATTGCAATATTAAGTTCTTTTTTGCTTTCGTAAACTTTTGCAGAAGTAAAAATCTGTTCCGGAGTTTCCTGTACTACATTGTTTAAAGCAAGTTTGGTAAGATTTTCATTTAAAAGACGCATCTTGTTTGCAAAAGTGCGGATGATTTTCATAGCAACAGGAGTGTTTCTTTCGATTAATTCCGGATACTGATCACGGCGAACCGAAATACAAACTACATCTGTCATCGCAATAGCAGACTCAATCTGCAGATGGTTTGACATACACGGAATTACTCCGACAAAGTCACCGGGTCCCAAAATGCTGTTAGTGTTATCTGTTGGAACATGAGATTCGTGCGCAAGCTGTACATGGCCTACCTGAATAATGTAAAAACGATCACCTGTATTCTGGCCTTCTACGACGAGATATGATCCTTTCTTAAAATTTACAAACGCTAATTGAAGCATTTTTTTCTCCCTGATACTACCATTGTAATACTAGTTTCTTCTTTTTTCAATTATCGGAATCTAATTTTTTTAGTTTAGCAAACTACTTAAAAATTATCTCTTCCTCAAGCTCAAAACCTTTTTTCTCTTTTATCTGAGCTTTTATGTAATCTACCAGGGCCTTAACGTCCTTTGAACCTGCTTTTCCCGTATTTATGATGATGTTTCCGTGCCAGGGAGCAATCTGGGCATCGCCTATTGAGTAGCCTTTTAAGCCCGCTTCATCGATAATCTGCCCCGAAGGAGCGCCAAAATCACGGTTATTCTTAAAAACGCTGCCTGCACACGGAAATTTAAAATGTCCCTTATCAACACGCTGCTTCATATAACCTGCAGCTTTTTCTGCAATTTCTGAGCGTTTTACTTCATTTTCTTTTTTTACGCTGAATTCAACTCTAAAAATTATGTCGTCTGTACCTGTAAAAGGCGAAATCTTATAACTCCAGCTTGATTTATCCATCATCATTTCGCGCTTTTCGTACGTTCCGGCATCATTTTTAGTAAAATACTCGATTTTGTGTACCACATCGCTTATTTCCCGGTCAAAGCAGCGTGCGTTCATATAAGAAGCGCCGCCCACAGTCCCGGGAAGCCCGCAGAACTGCTCTAATCCAGAGTATCCGTTTCTGGTACAGAAATTTACAAGTGTATTCATAAGGGCGCCGCACTGGCAGCTTATGACAGCAGTTTCGCCGTCTGCATTAAAATCTGTCCCAGTCCCTCGCGACGTAATTTCTTCGATTTTATTGAGTTTTAGAGTCGAAATTACGGCTCCGTCAAAGCCATCATCAGAAAAAACGATGTTGGTTCCGCCACCAAGGATAAAATAAGCAATTCCATCGTTTTTAAGCTCATTTACGGCATATAAAAACGCATCTTCTGTAAGAGGTTCAAGTAAAAGAGGCGTAGTTCCGCCTATCTTAAACGAAAAGCGGTCTGCCATTGCTGCGTTTTCAAGGACTTCAAAACCGCCTTTTGTCTTGAATTTTTGCGCTATTTCCCGTAAATTATTCATATATCTACTATAATATATTTTGTATAAAATATAAAGTCTGAATAATAAAAAGGTCTTTATTAGATTCAGCTTAAAATTTTATGCATCGAGGATAAAAATGGCTCTTAAACTTTTTAACACAATGGGGAAAACCCTCCAGGAATTTAAACCGATTACAGAAGGCTTCTGTGGTTTTTACGGCTGCGGACCTACAGTTTACAACTATGCGCATATCGGGAACCTCCGTGCTTACGTTTTTCTCGATATCCTTGATAAAACACTTACCTATCTTGGTTATAAAATCAAACATGTAATGAACATTACCGATGTAGGACACCTCACAGGCGACGGAGATGACGGCGAAGACAAAATGAAAAAATCTGCAGAAGAACGCCACCAGAGTGTTCTTGAAGTTGCTAAGTTTTATACAGACGCATTCATGAAAGACATCGACGCGCTCAACATCCGTCATCCTGACGTAATCTGTAAGGCAACAGAACACATCAACGAAATGATAGAATTAATCAAGCAGATAGAAGCCAACGGACACACATACATGGCAGGCGGAAACCTTTACTACGATATTTCAACCTATCCGGATTATGCAAAGCTTGCAAACCTTAACATGGACGAGCTTAAAGCAGGAGCAGGAAGAAGAAAGGTTGTCGTTGTCGACGAAAACAAACGAAACCCGGGCGACTTTGTACTCTGGTTTACAAAATCAAAGTTCGAAGACCAGGCAATGACATGGGACAGCCCGTGGGGCCGCGGATACCCCGGATGGCACATCGAGTGCTCTGCAATGAGCATGAAATATCTCGGAAAACATTTTGACATTCACACCGGTGGAATTGATCACGTTCCGGTTCATCATACTAACGAAATTGCACAGTCAGAAGGAAGCTTTGACGAGCAAGAGCGTGCAAAAGGCCCTTGGGTAAATTACTGGCTTCACAACGAGTTTTTAGTAATCGAAGGCGGAAACAAAATGTCAAAGTCTTCCGGAAACTTTTTAAGACTCCAGAGCCTTCTCGACAAAGGATACGATGCTTTAGACTACAGACTTTTCTTACTCGGAAGCCACTACAGAAAGCAGGTTTATTTTAGCTGGGACGCAATGGAAAGCGCAAAGAACTCACGCAAAGCTCTCGTAAACCGCACAAAGGCAATTCTTGACGCTGCAGGTGGTAAAGAGGCTTCGGATGCAGAACTTAGTGCAAAGGCAAAAGAATATCTTGAGCTTTTTAAGGCAGATCTTGAAAACGATTTATCTACACCTCAGGCATTGAGCCGCCTCCAGATGGCATTAAAGGATTCTTCCCTTACACCTCAGGAAACACTCACTGTAATAAATAAAATGGACAGTGTTTTAGGTCTTAAATTAGTTGAATATGCTAAAAAAGCCGATTCTCCTGTTGCAGATGACCATGCAGGAGACCCGGAAGCAAAAGAGATTGATGCACTTGTTCAGCAGAGAACAGAAGCTAAAAAAGCAAAAGATTTTGCTTTAGCCGATAAAATCCGTAACGATTTGGCTGCCAGAGGGGTTATTATTACAGATACCCCTTCGGGTCCTACATGGAAAAGACAATAAAAAGGCTTAAAAGCATAAAAATATAAGAAAAATCTTATTTTTTTGGTAACTTTTTGGAGTAGACGTGGTTAAAGATATAGCAGGAAACGTAGTACAGAGTGATGAACTTAAAGCTGCTGATCCTATTGATTTTAGAAAGATATATGACGCAACGATGACAATTCTGTTTAAGGTTGCATTCAGGGTTGTAAATGAGCAGGAAGTCGCAGAAGACCTTGTTCATGACTCGTATATCAAAGCAAGTGAAAAAGAAATGGTTTTTCCTACGATGAATGACGCTACATACTGGCTCATCCGCGTAGTAAAAAATGCATCTCTCAACTATGTAAAACGACGAGGACGCGAACAGAAAGCGTACCAGAAAGTCCTTTACGAAGATCACCGTGTAATGACGACCGGCGAAACAGACCTGCTTAGAGAAGAAACAATAGAAAAAGCAAAGGATGCACTTTCAAAGCTTCCTGACAATTTACGAGAAGTTCTTGTTCTGCGCGAATACGCAGATATGAATTATAAAGAAATCGGTAATACTCTTGGTATTACAGAGGGTAACGTTAAAGTACGCGTATTTAGAGCGCGTGAACAGCTTGCAAAAATAATAGGAGAAGACGATGTTTACTTGTCCTGAAGATGACATTCACTCGATTTATCTTGATAACGAACTGCCGCCGAACTTTGTAGCAGAATATGAAGCTCATATTGCTTCGTGCCCAAAGTGTAAGGCAAAGCTCGAAAAATTTAAGAAAATCCATGAAGAACTTAAAGCAGATTCTGATTCTATTAATTTAAGCAAGGAATTTTTAGACCAGAGTTTTGAACGCCTCCAGAGCAGAATGCGCTACGCAAAAGCAGTTGAAAATTCAAAACCAAAAGCAAAAACCCTCTTATTCCCTGAACTTAAAAAGTATATTCCAGCAGCAGTTGCAGCTGCCGCTGTTTTTGCAGTTATGCTTCCGTTCAGTATTTCTTCGAGAAACAATGTAAGTCCTGCGCCACAGGTTGCAGAAGCACAGATACAGCCAATAAAACGCAATGTTAATTTTACATTCGACCAGGGTTCTACAATCCATGCTCAGCAGACTTCGATGACATCAGATGTATATTCTTCGTTTACAATGGACCGTTTTAATGCGACTTTAACAGACGAAGATACTTTTATTCCGTCATTACAGAAGAAAGAAAATCATGTCGTAAATGACAGCGCAATTTTACTTACAGATGACTTCTTTATGCCGGACTTTGTCCAGAGCGAAAAACCAGTTCTCTTAAAGGTTTATGTTCCTGCATATGTTGAAATTCCTGCATTAAATAAATAAAATATAGTATAAACTATTATTTTAATGCCGGGATTTTAAAGTGAAATTTAATTTTAAATTTAAGCACGATTTTTCTTATCTGATCAGAAAATATGCAATCATACGTGTTCTCTGTCTTGCAGCCGTTTGTGCGCTGATAATTGTATCCACAACTTTTATTTCTTCTACGGTTCATGAAAAACCTGTTATTCTTTCTGTATCACAGCAGGTAGGAACGCCAGGTGACACAATTACAATACGCGGAAAATTCTTTAGCCAGCAGAAAGACAGCTCATATGTCGAGATTGCAGGCAACAGACTTACAACAAGTTCGTATGTTTCATGGAATGATGATGAAATCGTAATTACGATTCCGGCAAATACACAGGATGGACTTTTATACGTTGTATCAAGTGCAGGTCGTTCAAATCCTGACTTTTTCTGTAACAGAGATTTGATTCCGATTTCTGTTCCGCAGAATACAGTAAATACAAAACCTTTTATAACTTCGCTTTCTGCAGAAACACTTTATGTCGGTGATGTTCTTACAATCTCAGGAAAAAATTTCGGCTCAAAGAAAACTCAGAGCCAGGTTTATTTTTCTACAAAGAAAACTCAGCAGCAGCTTACAGAAAGTTCTCTTAATGCAGGTAATCCGATGGAAGATGCAACAGAATATATTTGTGCATCTGACATTGATTTTGATTATGAATACTGGAGCGAAACAGAAATACGAGTATTTGTTCCTGACGGAGCTTTTACAGGTTATGTTTATGTAGAAAACGAAAATGGGAAATCTTCTAAACATCCGCTTAATGTTTTACAGAGAGCAGGACAGAAAAATTATGAAACAAAAAACAGTTATCTTATTCAGATTGCTGCAGACGTTTCTGATATAAGAGGAACAAAAGATTCTGTTCTTACATACAGACTTCCATTGCCACAGACAAACGGTGATCAGATTTCTGCTGAACTTACAGAAACAAATCCTAAACCACTTCTTGATAATTACGACAACACTTCTGTATTCCAGATTCTCATGGATAAAACAGGAAAGAACACATACGCTGCTTCTGAAAAAACACGTTTAAGTCAGAATCATGTAATTACAGTTCGTTCTGTGCAGACATGGATTGATGTTGATTATGTAACGATTCCAAAAGACAGAACAAGAATGCTTTACAAGACATACACAAGAGCAGATAAAGTTGTTCCTGCAGATGTTCCGGAACTCACAGCAATTTTACCTTCGATTATTTATCAGTCAATCAATCCTTACAGACAGGCAAAACTGATTTACGAATACATGATTGCAAATTATAAAATTCAGAATAAATTAAGAAAAGGCGATACAAGCTGTCTTGATATGCTTAAAAGCAAAAAAGGTGACGCATACGATTTTGCAGTTTTATACTGCGCACTTTTAAGGACTGCAGGAGTTCCTGCAAAACTTATGAGCGGAATTTTAATCGATAAAGATAAACAGGCTCATCCACACTGGTGGGTAAACTTTTACCTCGACAGCTTCGGATGGGTTCCTGCAGACCCTGCACTCGGCGCTGGCCTTGAATACAAGGGTTTCCAGACAATTGCAAATCCTGCAAAATATTATTTCGGTAATATGGATGCACAGCACATAATGTTCAGTCAGTGCTGGAATAATGTAAAGAAAGCAATTTCTAACGGTAAGACAGTTTACATTCCAAAGACATATGCAACACAGAGCATATGGGAAGAAGCTTCCGAAGATGTAACAAGCTACTCTTCTCTCTGGAATGTTCCTGCAGTATTAGGTGTGTATTAATTATTTAATCGGGATTCCGCAGCCGGCGTGGTCTTCTTCCCAAGCCTGTGCAAGACGGAGAATCTTTTCTTCTTCGAACATTGCTCCTGCAAACTGGATGCCAACCGGCATTGCGCCGTTTGCATCTGTAGTCTTTCCTGCCGGAACAGAAATTGATGTAATGCGCGCAAGGTTTACGAATGTCGTAAAGAGGTCGCTTAAATACATTTCAAGCGGGTTGTCTACTTTCTGACCAAGCTTAAATGCAGGTGTCGGACAAGTAGGACAGATTACGATATCATAGCTTTCGAAAAGCTTTGCCATCTCTGACTGAATTTTTGCACGTACTGTCATTCCCTTTTTATATGTATCGCCCGAGAACTGCTCAGAAAGAACATAGTTTCCGATTACGATTCGGCGTTTAACTTCTGGTCCAAAGCCTTCACTTCTTGTCTTTACGTAAAGTTCATCATAACCCTCACCCGGATCAACGCGGCGTCCGTAACGGATTCCGTCAAAGCGGCTCAAGTTTGATGCAGCTTCTGAAAGTGCGATTACATAATAGCTTGCAATCGAAGCGTCGAGAACAGGAAGGTCAACAATATCAATCGATGCCCCTTTAGACTTTAACCAGTCCTGAACGCCGTTGAATACTGTTCCGACATCATCCATAAGACCTTTGCTTTCGAGAAACTGTTTTGGAATTGCAATTTTAAGCTTTGCAATTTCTGAATCTGAATATGCTTTTAAATCTGCAAGATTTTTTGCAGAAGGCAAATCTGCACTTGTGTCATCGTAAAAATCAACTCCTGCCATTACAGAAAGAGCTGCTGCAATATCTGACGGAGTGTGAGCAAGAAGTCCAACCTGATCAAGGGAACTTCCGTAAGCAACAACTCCCCAGCGACTTAAAACACCGTATGTAGTTTTTAAGCCGTAAATTCCGCAGTAGCTGGCAGGAAGACGCACTGAGCCGCCTGTTTCTGTACCAAGTCCAAAAAGCGCCTGGTTTGCACTTACAGCAGCAGCAGGGCCTCCCGATGAACCACCAGATACGTATTCGCGGTTTATAGGATTGCGTGTAGGACCGTAGCTTGAGTATTCTGTAGAAGAACCCATTGCAAACTCGTCCTGATTACATCTTCCAAGCGGAATTGCACCGTTATTTTCAAGGCGCGTAATTACAGTTGCATTGTATGGAGCAACATAACCTTCGAGGATTTTGCTTGCACATGTAAGGCGGTGACCTTTTACAGAAATATTGTCTTTTACTGCAAACGGGATTCCTAAAAGCGGTTTTTTATTAAAAAGCTCATCTAGGGCCGACTGGCCGCTCTTTTTTGCTTCTGCAATTTCTTTATCTGCTGCCTGTGCTTTTGCAACTGCATCATCGTACATTTCGAGAAAGGCGTTTAAAGGAATTGAAGAAGCCTTGTCTTTTTCGAAAGTATCTATAGCATTTTTAACAAGCTGCTCACTGGTAATTTCGCCGTTTTTAAGGGCGGCGCGTGTATCTTTTATCGTATAAAACATTGTTTTCTCCAAATTTAAGCGGCTTTTAAGCACCTTCGCCAAGAACTTTCGGAACCTGGAAGTATCCGTCCATAAAGTTTTCTGAAACTTTCTTTACATCCGGAATATCAAGGCCTTCTACTACTTTGTCTTCGCGCAGTTTTTCTGCCTCTGTAGAAGGATAAGCGTCATAAGGATTCTGGCTGTCATCGTATTTTGAAAGGATTTCGAAATATCCTACGATATCGTCAACCTGCTTTTTTAAGGTTGCAAGGTCTGTACTTTCCGGGCTTAAACGCGAAAGGTACAAAAGCTGTTCGAGTGTATTTTCATCGATTGTTTTGTGCGTGCTCATATCTTCTATAATATCGAGTTTTATGATAAAATTCAACATTATACTATTAGTACCAGATGAGGTATCCCATATGGAATCCAGCGAAAATTTAACTCCAGAAACAGAAAAAATACAGGAAACAGAAACTCAGACAACTCAGGTAGAACAGACATCTCAAACAGAGCAGACAGCACAGACTGAATCGACTCCAGCGCCAGAAACGGCAAGAGCAAAACCTGAAAAGACTAAAAAAACAAAAAAAAGAAACCCGTTTGTAAGATTTATCCTTGCAATATTAAAAATTCTTGCAGTAATAATAATCATCATAGCACTCTGGTGCACATTTTCTGCACTCGACAGAAAAAAATCTGTTTCTATGATTCCATCAGATTTTTCGGTTTACATGCATACAGATTCTGTCTATGACTGTATAAATCCGCTTATCGATTTACAGGCAGCAGATATTTTCTTAAGTGCTCCGGATAAATCTGACATCCGCGGTATCGTAATGAGCTTAAGAGAATCAGAATACCGCAATAACCCGATTGTAAAAATCCTTGCGTCACGTAAAATCGATGCAGCACTTTATACGACAGAAGAAAACTCAGGTCTTTTTGTTGCTTCGATTGACTTTGGTGTACTTTCGAGCATCACACGTCTTACAGATTTAGTTTTACCACGCATCCAGATAGAAGATCTCTACACATCATACACAGATGGAATCAGTTATTACGAATATAAGACAGCCGGAGCTTCATATTATTTTAAGTCGGTTAAGAATCTTATAATCGCAAGCAATGACCTTCCTCACTTTATGCAGGCATTACGCGGTAAAAATGACGCTACATATACAAAAGCTCAGCTTGATTTATTTAAGAAAAAAGTTGATGAACCTGTAAAACTTATCATCGATGCAAAAAAACTTGCAGTTGCATTTACAAAAGACAATGAACTTTTAAACTCTTTATCAGAAATCTTAAGTCCTAACCTTTTAAGTCTTCTTACATTTAAAATTACTGATAGCGAAATAAATTTAAACATCGAAGTTCCTACAGAAACTTCTGAACTTTCTGCCATAAAAGAAAATTATCAGAATACAGTTCAGCTTCTTTCTGTTGATTCAACTGCACCATCTATCGTTACAAGAATGAGCAGTTCGGTTCAGTATTATACTCTTCTTAACATCGGAACACTCGGCCAGTTAAAAGAAGCATTCTTCCCGATGATTGATGCAGACACAAACATCAACGGCGTATGGAGCACAGCAAACGGTTTTGCAAGGTCACTTCTTGGAACAACACTCGATGACCTTCTTTTCTCATGGTCAGGAAAAGAACTTGCAGTTCTCGGAATCGAAGGATTAAACGATCCTGTATTTGCAATCCAGATTGCTGATGAATCAAAACGAAAAGAAGTTTTTGAAACTGCATTCGACTCATTCCTCATTAAAGAAAACAAGAGCCTTATCTTAAACGGCGTAAGAATTCCACGTCTTGAATTACCTGGATTCCTGCAGAATATTTTAAAGATTCTTAAAATTTCTCTTCCAAAACCATATTATCTTGTTTACAACAATTATGTTTTCTTCTCGCAGTCAGCTGAATCGATTTCAACAATCTATTCAACTTTCGAAGGTGGAACAAACATTTCGCATAACCCGAATTATAAAATGGTCGCAGATAAAAAGAACCAGGAAACAGGTATAAGTCTTTTCTACGATCTTGAACGCAGCAGACCTTTCTTTATTAATTCAAACTCATCTCTGTCACAGATTCTCGAGCTCTACACAATCGGAAAGACAGATTTTGTAATTAAAAAAGACAAATTGATTTTCAAATTGAACGCGGCAAGCCGTCGCGCAGGAAGTTTAAAAAACATTCCTGGCTTTCCGATGGATTTAAGCGGCGAGCACTCAAGCACAGCCTTAAATGCTCCGGTTTCAAAGCCATCTACAATTTTCTGGGTAGAAAACGGTCAGCTTGTAAAAGCACTTGATGCAAAGAAAACAAAAATCTCTTCGTATGCGCTTCCTGCAAAAGTAAAGGCATTTAAGGCTGTTGCAGGCAAACAGAATAAAGAACAGGTTATCATTCTCACAGAAGATAATGAGATTTATCTGCTCTCAAGCGAGCTTGAACTTGAAAAGCCATACCCTGTTAAACTTTCCGGCGATATAATTGATTATCCATATTTTGCCGGCACAACTTCTTATGTTCCATTTGAAGACGGAACAATTTCTAAAGTCGTAAGCAAGAGTATAACGAAATTAAACTTTAATTTTGATGACTTCTCTCCAGAAAAATCAACTGTATTCTATGATGGTAAAGCAGGTGCAATTTATGAAAAAGGATTCCTCGGAAAACTTTATATAATCTACAGAGATAAATGCATTAACGCTGACAATCCGATTATGATTAACAAAATCGGCTTCGGAGTTCCTGCAGTATTTGAAGTTTCTGACAATCTTCTTTACACAGGATTTATTTCTCAGTCGGGAGATCTTTCGATTTACAAGATAGAAAACAATTCGATTGTAGAAACTTATGCAGATAAACTGGACGGACTTTTCTACACAAATCTTATTGCTTACAATGGATTTTTCTATGCGCTTTCTTCTGACGGACAGATTTTTAGAATTAACATTGCCACAGGCGATACTACTTCGATTCAGCTTGATAATGTATCAACAAAAGAAAGCAGGATTTACATACAGACTGTTGATAACAGAACATTCATCTGTGTGGGCATCGATGGAAACATGATTTATGCTTTCACAGAAAATCTGGAACTTATGCCAGGCTTCCCGGTTGCAGGAACCGGTATCCCGGCTTTTGCAGATGTAAATGGAGACGGATATCTTGATTGTTTTGCATTGACAATCGATAATAAAATTAACGCATGGAATTTGAGGTAATTAAAATGAAATCATTAAAACTTTTTTTCTATCTTCTGATTGCAAACTGTTTGCTTTTCATTTCGTGTACTTCACTGCAGCAGGACATCGTTATTTCTTCGATTCCGCAGGATGAAGTAAAAGAACTTTCTGATTATGAGTTCAGACTTGTACATCTTGATGCAGATTATTCTTATTCTGCACAGACTTCGAACTCAGAGATTCAGGAAAGAAACAATGCGTGCGAAAGTCTTGTCAGAGACATCGACAAACTTCTTGCAAACAAAGACTTAGTGCTTGCAGCCCAGGCAAGACTTATTGCAATTAAGGGACGCACATATCTCATAGAAAAACAGACGGGCAAGGCAAAAGAATGTTACCAGCTTTCTTATCAGACATACAAGGGTGACATTCAGAACATAATTCTTGCACACAGACTTGGACTTATCGATGATCTTACAAAAGCAGGCTTTGCAGCTGCAGATAAATCTGTAATCATAATTGAGCAGGCAATCGATTATTACAAGAATAAAGAATACATTTCTTCTGTTGCAAAATTTGACGAAGCATTCATCGCATGCGAGACATATTACAAAGAAGCTTATAAAAATTTACGCGACGAAGCATGGAACCTTCGTTCGATAAAAGATGATTCTCAGAAATCACTTATTCTTGCTTCAAAAGAAATTACAGTAGGTCAGATGATGATGCTTACTCAGGAACACTCATCTGTAATCTATGCATACACTGCAGGAAACGAATTTAAAGAAGGCGAACTTTTTAAGAAGCTTTCAAAATCAAACCTTCTTACTTCTACACTTAAAGATCAGGTTCCTTCAAAACTTTTTGCATACACAAAACTTACAAGAAGAATCGAAGCACGCTATCTATGGAACATTTACTGCAACTCAAAGAACAAACCTCTTTTACGCTCTCAGTATTCAACAGCATACAAGCAGAACAATATGAGTTCTCCTGTAAAAGATGTTGCAGTTGATGACGAAGACTTTGATGCAATCTTAGGCTGTGTAGAATTTGAGCTTATGGAATTAGTTGACGGAGAAAACTTTAGACCGGATGATCCTGTAAGCGGAATGTCACTTGAAAAATCACTTAGCAAACTTGAAAAAGGTAAGACAAGATAAAAAGCACAAAGCTTAAAAAAAGGCCCCGGAAAACAACCGGGACCTTTTTTATGCACGTTTTTCTTATACCTTAAACTGGTCGATTTCGTTACCAATCTGTGAAATCGTAACGCGCATCTGTGTTGAAATATCATGCAATGCAACACCAGTTTCGTTAATCTTTTTAGCACCGGCATCCATTTCTGTCATACTTGTTCCCATTTCATCAGTGTAATCTTTAAGTGTAGTTACTTCCTGAAGAATTGACTTAGAACCATTTGACATTTCTTCTGCTGCACTTCTTACTTCCTGAGTTGTATTACTCATCATATGGAGCGCATCGAGAACCTGTTTAGAACCAGACTGCTGTTCCTGCATTGCAGAACGAATCTGTCTTACAATTTCATCAGTAGATTCGATGTTACTTGATACATCAGAGAATGCCTGAGAACTTTCTGCAGAAGAAAGTACAACTTCTCCGATTGATTCTTTAATCTTAGTAAGCTGTTCACCGATTGTGCGTGACTGATTAGAAGAAGTTTCTGAAAGCTTTCTGATTTCATCAGCAACTACAGAGAATCCTTTTCCGGCTTCTCCGGCGTGTGCAGCTTCGATTGCGGCGTTCATAGCAAGAAGGTTTGTCTGTTCTGCAATTGCTGCAATAGCGGCGTTGGCTTCCTGAAGCATTACTGACTGACTTTCGATCTGTTCGATTCTTTCGTTTACAACCTGCTGCTTCTGAGCACCGTTTGTCGCATTAACCTGGAGCTGTTCGAATGACGAAGCCATGCGTTCTACAGAAGTATTTACAGAGCCGATATTGCCGATCATCTGTTCAATTGCGGCACTAGCCTGTGTTACACCGCTTGCCTGATTTTCGATCATTCTTTCGAGTGACTGAACGTTTGAAGCAATCTGTGTTACAGCAGATGCCGTTCCCTGAACGCTTACATTCTGTTTTGTAATATGAGTCTTTACACTGTCTATGTTTGCGAGGATTTCTGTGATAGAACTTTCTGTATCTTCAATTGCTGCAGCGAGGTCTGCATCAACTGCTACAAGGTTATCTTTTGAACCTTTAATCTTTACGATGATATCCTGAATCTTTGCAATGAACCTGTTGAATCCAGAAACAACCTGACCGATTTCGTTATTTTCCATCGCCTTAAGTCTCTGACTCAAGTCTGCATTTCCTGTTGCGATTCCGTCGATTGTAGAAACAACAACTCCAAGAGGTTTTAATGAAGATGTAAGAACAATGATTACAACTGCAACGATAAGGAATGCAATTGCAATGTTTCCTGCAATAAGTACTGTTCTTAAATGATCTGCAGATTCGTTAAGCTGAGATGATGGAACTGCAATGGCAACTGACCATGGAGTGTTTTTAACAGGAGCATATGAAACATAAAGTTCAAATGATGTTCCCTGATATGCATAACCATGGGCTGTCTCACCGTCAACCATCCTTGTTGCGATCTCTTTTACATCTGCAGAAGTATCTTCATCAGTAACGAAGTTTTTGCTGATTACAAAATCAGAATTTTTATGACTTACTACAACGCCCTTTCCATCAAGAAGGAATGCATATCCCTCTTTTCCAAGTTTAAACGAGGCAATTGTATTCTGGAGATACCCAAGTGAGTGAATACCTACAAACATACCTACAAGCTTTCCGCTTTTAGAATATGCCCCCTTTACAACCATTACAGATATCTTTCCTGTAGCCTTTGCAACAGTAGGGTTTTCGATACACCATTTTGTCTGACCTGAAGCAATTCTCTTATAATATGCACGGTCTTTATGATTTCCCTTTTTTCCGGAATCATAATAACTGTTTCCGTCTGCATCAATGAACAGAACATAGTCAAAATTTTCTGAACGACGAGTTGTTGTTGTAGTAAGCCATTTGCCGATTTCTTCGGGCGATTCATTATTATAAATAACATCGCTCTGAGCATACATATCCAGCTCATTAAGTCCGGTAGAAATCCAGTTAGAAATCGTTTCTGCATAACTTCCTGCAATAACATCAACATCAACAGTTTCGTTTTTAACGATAATCTTTCTAGCTGAACTTACGGAAAACCAAATCAAAAAAGCAAATGTAGAATAAACAACAGCTGCTACTATAAGTACGAATCGTACAACAAGTCTCTTCTTTTTCTGTTCCATAATCTAATTAAAACCTCGTCTCACATATGTTTGTATAACAATATACTTATTATATCGTCATTTTCCCCAATTCGCAACAAAATATTTATTCTGGTTACTATTTATAAAAAGAAATTGCGTTTTAAAGCCTTTTTGTTACCCGCTTATTTTACTATACATATACCGGGCAAGAGCTTTATTGACTAACAACCTTAGAAAAATGTAAACTGTGAGCATGAAATTATCAGACAAATTTACGCTTACAAGAATTGTATTATCCCCAGTTTTTCTGGCTTTATATATTATTCCGGTTTTTTATCCCGCACTTACATCTTTTTCTGTATTTACAGGCTGGTTTTTGATTCCATTCCTCGGGTTTATGGAATTTACTGATTTCCTTGACGGCTTTTCTGCCAGAAAAAACAACGAAGTAAGTGACTTTGGAAAAATCTTTGATCCTTTTGCAGACGTAATCGTACACATTACGACATTAAGCTGCTTTACATTTACGCATTATTTTAATCCAATCTGCCTTATCCTTATCCTCTACCGCGAATTTACAATGAATTTCATAAGAATGGTAGCAAGCAAAAAAGGCGTTGCAATCGCAGCAAGAAAAGGCGGCAAGTTAAAGACATGCCTTTATATTCTTACAGGTTTTGTAATGCTTTTAGTTGAATGTGCAGTAAGAATCGGCCATCCGTTTGAAGGTTCTGTACTGAACGGCTTTACAACCGCCATAACAGTTCTGTCATGGCTCTGTGTTGCTGCAGCATATGTTTCTTTCATCGATTATCTTGCAAACTTTAAATCGATTCTTAAAAGCTGATTCTTTAATAAACTGAATTTACTTTAGCGAAGACATTTGTTCCCGTAGTCCTGATGTTTATTCTGAACACTGCAGGATAATATTTCTGCTCGGGTAATTCGAGTGTAAGGGTTTTACTCTGTCTTACTGAATTCTTTAAAATAAATTCAACTAAACTATTCTTGCGAGGCTTTTCATTACCAGACATTTTATACCAGATTCTTGGCAAAGCAAGAAACACAAAGGGTTTTAGCTCAACACATTCAAGATAAACTTCGTGCATCTCACCTGCAGATTTAAGAGTAATATCGTAATTCTTTTTTCTGTCATATGAAACAGAAAGACTGACAAAAACTGCAATCGTACATATGACATAAACAAGGGCAAGCGAAATTGCCGTAACTTTCGTAAAATAAAAAAAAGAAATCCCCAGAACAAACAGGACAACGCAGAAAATAATCTGACTTACAGAAAGCTTAAAAACATCTCGTGCAATCTCGCCCGGAACATAGACAATAAAAAAAACTACCGGAAGAATTATGAGAGAAATTGAAAAAATAAAAAATGAAATTTTACCTGATGAGATTTTTATTTTATTTACAGAATTATAAATAAAATAAAAAATTCCTGCTGCAAATATTCCGCATGCAAATGCAAAAATACCTGCAGCAAACGAAAGTGGAAAGTACATTACGGGTAAGCCTTAAAATCCTGTACGATACTTACCGTTGATTCAATCTTAAAATCAGGAAGTTCTTTTTGTGCAAGAACGATTGCCTTTTCTACAATTGCAGAAGAATCTGCAACACCCTGTAGTACAATTCTGTTTTCGATTACAACTGCGTGCAGGAAGTTGATGTTAAGTTTGTACTTAAACACAAGAGTATTTACAAGATTCTGCGCAATAAGGAGATTCTTTATCTTTTCTTCGCCGGCTTTCTCTTTTTCCGGTGTAATTATGTTTTTTACAGTTTCTACCATTATGTTAGAAGCTGCATCAACATCGAGAACGCCGGTATTTATAACCATATGATAGTCTGTAGGTTCTTCGTTTTCGTGATTAAAGAAACTCTTGTGGAACCCGATACGGTTTGCATCGCTTTCTTCGATACGCTGTTTTGCCTGCTTGTCGTTCCATGTAAATTCTTTTTTGAGTCGTTCAATTCTGACATTATCTTTTGCTACAAGACGGAACGAAACAAGATTCGGAAGTTCACTCAAAATTATGTACGAGCCTCGTCCGATTAAAACTGCATTGCCTTCATGTGCTGCTTCGAGCACTGCAGTCTGGAGATAATCCATATATTCATCGCGGTCTTTAGCAAGAGATGCAAAAAATCCCGGCTTTTTTTCGTCATATTTTGTAAGTTTTGACTCAGGAAAGCCCAGATCTATGATGCGCTGTTCAATCTCCTTTCTTCCTACAAATTTGTATCCGAGTTTTTTTGCGGCAGAAGTTGCGATTTCATCGCCTAAAGCTGCCACTTGTCTTGCAATAGTAATAATAGCCATGATGTCCTCCCGCGACTAGATTTTAAATCGCTTATTCACTATAAATATGATAAAACCCTTTCGAGATTATGTCAAAAATTTTTTTTAATGGCGGAGAGCGGATATGAATGATAAAGATTTAATATGGAAAGAACTGTCAAAAAAAGAGATTCTAAAGACTCCCGTAATGACCGTAATGGAAACAGACAGCGTAAGTCCAGAGGGAGATACAGGTCATTATATCGTAATGGAAGCCCGCGACTGGTGTACGGTAATCCCAGAAACGGATGACAGTTTTCTCATGGTAAAGCAGTACCGCCATGCACTGATGGATTTAAGCATCGAATTTCCAGGTGGGGTAATCGATGACGGCGAAGAACCTCTCGCGGCTGCCATTCGCGAACTTCACGAAGAAACGGGTTTTTATGCAAAAGAAATGATTTACCTTGGCTCAATGAGTCCTAACCCTGCCCTTTTCTGCAATAAAATCCATTATTATCTTGCCCGCAATTTATATGGCGATGGTAAACAGGACCTCGACAACGACGAATTTGTAAATGCCTTTAAAGTTTCTAAAAAAGAAGTCTATGAAAAAATGGGCACAAAAGAATATCCTCACGCGCTCATGGCAGCCGCCCTTAATTTTTACAGGAATTTTGTTGAAAAATAGACAGTTCATTATTATCTTTATTGTGGAGACAGAAGACCACATAGTCTTTTTAAGGAGATATTCATGAACGAGATTGAAATTACAAAAGAAAATTTTGAAGAAGAAGTAATCAAAAGCGACAAACCCGTTCTTCTTGATTTTTTTGCAACATGGTGCGGACCATGCAGCATGTTAAGCCCTGTCATTGCAGAAATTGCAGAAGAATATAAAGACAAAATCAAAGTCGGCAAAATAGATGTTTCAAACCAGGAAGAACTTGCAGCCCGGTATGATGTAATGGGAGTTCCGACAATCATCGTAATGGACAAGGGAGAAGTTAAAGCAACTTCTGTAGGTTATAAACCAAAAGAAGAAATCGTAAAACTTTTCCCGGATGTTTAATTGACTAAATCCTGATTATTCAGCAAACTATCCTCAAGAGACTTTTTTTTACTTGAGGATATAAATGAAAGAACGAGATTCCAGACTTAAGAGTATCAGACGGCTTATAAAGAACAACAAAATCGAAAGCCAGGAAGAACTGCTTTCTCTTTTAACACGCGACGGATACGAAGTAACTCAGGCAACTCTTTCACGTGACCTTAAACTCCTCAAGGTAGGAAAAATTGCGGACGGCCGCGACGGTTATGTCTACACTCTCCCTACAGAAGAAGAAAGCCAGGAATCAGAACACATTTTCATACAGGACTTTCTTCGCGGCTACATTTCAATCGAGGCATCGGGAAACATGGTAGTAATAAAAACATTCCCAGGGCACGCAAATCCTGTGTGCAACGCCCTCGACAATATGAACTTTGACGAAATACTCGGAACCGTTGCAGGCGACAACTGTATGTTTGCATGCACAAAAGAAGGTGTAACGGGAAAACAGTTTATCGAAAAATTAAAAAAGCTTATCCCGGAAATTGAATAAATAAAAAACCGCACTGCTTTAAGTGCGGCTTTTTTTGCACAGATTAAAAGACGGTTTTTACTCTCCGTGAACTTCATCAATCAAAGCAGCGTATAAAATCATAAGATCTTTATTTGAACGCCTTAAAGCAGCTGCAATACGCTGCGCAATTTTTTTCATTACATAATAACCGAGCACAGGCTCCTGATCGCATAAAAGTTTAAAACGTCCGCCATCAAGCTTTAATGTATTACATGGCGTAAGAGCATAAACAGAAGCAGAACGCGTATCTTTATCTACAAGCGCAACTTCGCCAAAGAAAACATTCTGTTCTGTAGTAAGATTTACTACCGCAAACTGATCATTACTCGGAGTGTTTCTTCTTACCTGCACACTTCCTTCATAAAGTATGTAAAGAGAATCTCCAACTTCTCCTTCTTTTATTATAAGATCACCTTCTGAAAATTTTACAGGCTCAAGAAGCTCACAAACTTTTTTTAAGAGCTCTTCGTGTTCTGGCTTTGCAATCTTTAAGTCAGAAAAAATTTCAAGCTTAGTCAATTTATTTATTAATTCTGCGGTATATTCCATTATGATTTTCTCCTATAAAATTTTAAGACACTACGCTTCTTTTACAACACTTCCGTGAATAAAAATTGCTTTTGAACTGTCAGGAATAATGTATTCATCATCCGGATTAAAAACCGGAATATTACTTTTTAACGTCTTAACTTTCCTTAAATTGCTTACGATTTTTTCCATATCAGGATTTTTCTGCGCTTCTGCAAGTGCTTCCTGACGGCGGATGTAAAAGTTTCCTGTATTTTCAAGGATTCCGACTAAGATATCTTTTGTTTTAAGAGACCTTCTGTATTCTCCATAAGTTACTCCAACAAATTTATCCGGAATAGAAGCAAGAACGATTCCTGATTCTGTATCTTCTGAAATAAGTTCGCGAAGAATGTGACTCATTCCCTTTCCACTTGATGCCTGAACAAGAAGATTCTGTTCGTAATCTTTTGTAAGAATGATTTCGTCACAATGTGCAAGTGAAAGATGTTTTTCAAATTTTGAATCATTTATTTCTGCAACACAATAAATTTTCGGGTTTAAGTTTTTTATAGTGATTACGGCAAGTACAGTACGCGAGTCAATTTCCAGAGTTGAATAATTTTCTGAAGCGTCTGCAAGAATCAAAACTCTTTCTGCTGTTTTAATCTGAGCTTTTATAAGCGTCTGCTCATCTGTAAAATCACCACGAAGATAATTTATTGATTTAAATTTTTCTTTTGACTGAACAACTTCTATTTCTGAAAGAGCCGCGTTATTTAAAAGAACAATATCCTCTGCAGAAATTTCTGGGTTTGCTGCAAGAACGCCTTCAAGTATTTTTTCGAAATTAGGTTTCCATCCGCAGATTAAAAAGTGATTTTTCATTTTTGTCATTTTTAAAAGTCCCCTGTCTTTTTTTTGCTGTCTGTCTAATAAGAATGATGCAAATTTTCCGGATAATGCACCAAAGATTGCAACTCCAACTACAAGAAGCGTAATTGCACTTATTCGGCCAAAAACGGATTCTGGCGTAATATCACCGTAACCTACAGTAGTGATGGTTACTATGGTATACCAGATTGCGTCAAACAGCGTATTGATATGCGAGTTTGTTTTTCGTTCTGAAACAAAAATTACAAGCATTATTATTGTAAGGATTACAAAAATAATGAACGCGGCTATGACCGATGGATTTGTAAAAAAACCGGCTATTTTTGAAAAGAATTTCCTTATGCCGGGATACTTTTTGTCATCGTCTCTTCTCATATAAAGATATTAACATGAATTAATGAAAAAATGTAGTTGTTTTTATTAAATTTGTGCCCGAGCACAAACTTTTTTTGTACTACCACAAAACAAAACTTTTTGATATATTTACTCTAATACGGAATTGACTCAAATTTCTGGTAAAATTCCGCCTGAAACAGCCTCATGAAGGCCGTTAATTTTTTTTTCAGAGGTCACTCTATGATTACATGGTCAAATCTTGACACCCTTCCATCTTACAAAAAAATGCTGTCATTAAAAGGACAGGTTAAACTTGCAGAAGTTTTGGGAAACGCAGATGCTGCAAAACGTGTTGCATCTTATTCTGTTCCGATGGCTGCAGGTCTTAAATATAATTATGCTGCAAAACAGGTAAATGAACAGATTTTAGGAGTTCTTGCAGACCTTGCAAAAGAAGCACAGCTTACAGAAAAATACGAAGCTCTCTACAACGGTGAAATAATCAACACCGGAGAAAAGAGAATGGTTTTACACCAGCTTACACGCGGACAGCTTGGAAAAGATGTTACAGCAGACGGAAAAAACAAACGCGATTTTTATGTTGAACAGCAGAAAAAAATTGCAGACTTTGCAAATGACGTTCACTCGGGAAAACTCGTAAATGAAAAAGGTGAAAAATACACAACAGTATGTCAGATCGGAATCGGTGGTTCTGACCTTGGCCCACGTGCAATGTATCTTGCACTCGAAAACTGGGCAAAGGCAAACAATACATTCAAAATGGAAGCACACTTTATTTCGAATGTTGACCCGGATGACGCTGCAGCAGTTGTTGCTTCGATTGATTTATCAAAAACAATTTTTATTCTTGTTTCAAAATCAGGAACAACACTCGAAACTCTTACAAATGAAAGTTTCGTAAAAGATTTCTTAAACAAAGCAGGGCTTTCTGCATCTAAACACATGATTGCAGTAACATCAGAAACAAGTCCGCTTGCAAACAATCCTGACTACATGGCAGCATTCTACATGGACGATTACATCGGAGGACGCTATTCTTCTACATCTGCAGTGGGAGGTGCAATTCTTTCTCTTGCATTCGGACCACAAGTTTTTGCAGACTTCCTTGACGGTGCAGGAGAAGCAGATGCAACTGCAAAAAATCCTGACCTCCTTAAAAACCCTGCAATGCTTGATGCTTTAATCGGAATTTACGAACGAAACGCACAGGAATATCCATCGACTGCAATTCTTCCTTACAGTCAGGGCTTAAGCCGCTTTCCTGCACATTTACAGCAGCTTGATATGGAATCAAACGGTAAATCTGTAAACCGTGACGGAGCACCTGTTTCTTATGTAACAGGCCCTGTAATTTTTGGTGAACCGGGAACAAACGGACAGCATTCTTTCTACCAGCTCCTTCATCAGGGAACAAACATCATTCCTCTCCAGTTCATTGCATTCAACTCAAACCAGACAGGAAAAGATGTTGTAATCGAAAATTCTACAAGCCAGAAAAAACTCTGCGCAAATGTTGTAGCACAGATTATTGCATTTGCATGCGGTAAAAAAGATGAAAACCCTAACAAGAGTTTTGCAGGCGAAAGACCATCAAGTCTTATCTATGGAGAAAGCTTAAATCCAAAAACACTCGGAGCTCTTCTTGCTCACTACGAAAATAAAGTTATGTTCCAGGGATTTGTATGGAATGTAAACAGCTTTGACCAGGAAGGTGTTCAGCTTGGAAAGAAACTTGCAAAAGCAGTTTTAAGTGGAAACACAGACGGAGCTTTAAAAACTTTTGCAGGATTTTTTGGACTTTAATTTTAGCTAAGGCCGGTTAATCCCGGCAGAAGAAAAAAAAGCGGCCTCATTTGAAGCCGCTTTTTTTATTTCTTTTCTTCTTTCTCTTCTGTCTTTTTCTCGATTACCTTTTTATCAAAGTAAAAAGTAAGAACAAACTCTTTTCTCTTTATGAAACCGTTTTTAGCAGTGTACTGTTCATAAGCTTTTTCATAAGGATATTTTTTTGCAAGTTCAGCAACAAAAGCATCAAGAGCGGCCTTTGAGTTTTCAAGAGCTACAAACTGAACTTTAGAAATATACTTTGTCTTAAGATCAAAGCCGATAACAACTTTGCTCAAAGCCATTCCCTTATAATAACTGTTTTTAAAAATCAGTTCTGTTTTATAAAAAAGATCTGCATCATCGTATTCAATTTTCCAGTCATCAAGCTGTTTCTTTACTTTTTCATAAGTTGAATCTGCGTTAAACGACATTACATCAAGATTTACAGTACCAGGCGTACGCTTTTGAGTCGGGACGTTCTGCGCAAAAAGTCCGCTGACACTTACAATACATAACAGCGCAATTAAAATCGATTTTCTGTTCATAATAAACTCCGTTCTGAATATTGTATTACACATAAATAAATTTTGCAAACTATTATAAAACCAGCTTTCTTTACGGATTAACCGCCTTCGCCAAGATACGCTCCAAAGCAGTAGCCGGTTGTTCCCTCCGGCAGCTGTTTTTCAGAAATTCCTTCCGGTGTCCATAATATCCTGACTTTTACCCATACAGAAACTACGCCGTTTATATATTCGATATTTCCACACTCAATAAACCTGACAAAAGTTCCTTTCTCCATAATACCGATAACAGAACTGTTTACCCCTTCACTACTTCTTAATTTTAACCTTTCTTTAACCATATATGAATGTTTTCTTACAAAATAGGTTCCTATTTCATCATCCTCAAATTTATTATAATAACAGTTCTCCTCATCAAGAGTTTTTTCACATGCCTCAAGGTGAGGTCTCCAGTAATCATCAAACATTTTTTCATAATACGGAGCCTCTATGGAAATTCCATATGCGGTAGCAATCGAGGCAAGCATACGCCTTCTTTCGACTTCCCTTTTATCAGACGAAGAATTTAAAACATATTCAGCAATATTTTTATTATTGTAATAATCCCTGGAATACATTCTAAAATATTTTCTAGAGCGCTCAAAAATAATTCCCGGTCCCATTGTACCTGCAGGACCAGCTTCTTTAAATATTTTCATATGCGGAATTGAACCAAGGTTTATTTTTTTAAATAAATAAGTGTATTTTTTATCTTCGAAAGAAAAACTTGTTTCAGCAAGTGTAAGATGTCTTACACCTTTTTCGATTTTATCACTTGAAGTTATCCGTATATCCTGCCCGCCTGTAACTTCGTAATGTGCAAGTTCAAGGCTTCTCGCTCCACCAGCCATTTCAAAACCGTAGATTTCATTGTTATCAAATTCTACTACAGCATATTCTGATCTTCCGCCGGATTTAGGAGTGTATTCAACTTCCCACATGCTGTTTAAAAGATATGTTTCAAGCTGTAGTGTTTTCCACTTATCAGCGTAAAAATTATCTTCCCACCACAAACAACCTTCCGCAGAAGAAATCCATCCTATCTGACTTTCTCCCTGTCTTACATCAGGAGGAAGAAAAATGGCACACCACGAGGTTTCTATATGTCTGTATTCATCTCCATACAAAGCATACATCTCGTGAGAAGGACCGTGAACCTTTACTATTCTGACATATGTACCCTGAGGCATATGAATTATTGTTCGAGAATTTTCGTCTGGTCTTTCTTTTACATCAACACCGTCATAATCTGCTACGTAAACATCACTAGACAGATACTCTGTCGAGTGATCATAGTCTCCTACACCCGTACCCGCATAAAGATTAAAAAAAGAAAGCGAAAGCAAAACAGACAAAACGATTTTTTTCATTTTCCCATACTCCCTAAAAATTCCTCAGCAGAAACCCGTTCCTATAATATTACATTCAGATTATACCATAAAAATAAAAAAAAGACGCAGTATTCACTGCGTCTTTCATATAAGTATAACCACATCAACAACCAAATAACAAAAGCTCTCGCGAAATCCAGCCGGCTCCGAACGAGACGCTTTTAGGGCTAATCGAAAGCTTAACGCTTTCTAAGTTCGTCCCGTCTGTCTTTTCGCTACGCTTTTTTATTCCTTTCCCATGTGGTTATCCTGATATTAGAGCACCGGTTTCATTGCTGTCATGTAAGCACGGAGCTTGCGGCCGACAACTTCGATCGGATGATTTCTGATTTCTGCATTTACTGCAACAAGTTCAGTATTGCTTACAGAACAGTCTTTGTTAGAAAGACCTTTACCGATTACTTCTGTTGTAAGTTTTGGCATTAAATCTTTTGCCATCATTGGAGCTGCAACGCGACTGAATAAGTAACATCCGTATTCTGCTGTATCAGAAATTACGCGGTTCATTTCATAGAGACGTTTTCTGTCGATGAGGTTTGCAATAAGTGGAACTTCATGAAGTGATTCATAGTAAGCAGATTCTTCTTTGATTCCTGCATCAACCATTGTTTCAAATGCAAGTTCACATCCTGCTTTTACCATTGCTACCATGAGGATACCTTTGTCAAAGTATTCCTGTTCAGAAATTTCTTCTGTTGATTCTTCATCTTTTTCAAACGCAAGCTTTCCTGTTTCTTCGCGCCATGCAAGAAGATCTTTATCACCTGCTTTCCAGTCTTCCATCATTGTAGAAGAGAATTTACCAGAGATGATATCATCCATGTGTTTCTGATAAAGTGGAGCAAGAAGTTTTTTAATATCTTTAGAAAGCTGATTTGCTTTAATCTTTGCAGGATTAGAAAGTCTGTCCATCATGTTTGTAATTCCGCCCCATTTGAGAGCTTCTGAAATTACGTTCCATCCGTGCATTAAGAATTTAGTTACGTATTTTGGATCCATTCCGTCTGCAACCATTTTGTCGTAGCAAACGATAGTTCCTGCCTGGAGCATACCGCAGAGAATTGTCTGCTCGCCCATAAGGTCAGATTTTACTTCTGCAACGAAAGAGCTTTCGAGAACGCCGGCTTTTGAACCACCCATTCCAACTGCTAAAGCTTTTGCATAAGCCCATCCTTTTCCTTCAGGGTCATTTACAGGGTGAACTGCGATAAGATCAGGTACACCAAATCCTCTCTGGAACTCGTGCCATACTTCTGTTCCAGGTCCTTTTGGAGCACACATTACAACTGTGATATCAGGACGAATCTGCATTCCTTCTTCAATCATGTTAAATCCATGTGAATACCAGAGTGCTGAACCCTTTTTCATCTTTGACATAACTTCTGTAATTACAGGAGTATGCTGTTTATCTGGAGTAAGGTTTCCGACTAAGTCAGCTGTCGGAATCATTTCGTCATATGTTCCAACTTTAAATCCGTTTTCTGTTGCGTTTTTCCATGACTGGCGTTTTTCTTTAATTGCGCTTTCGCGGAGTGCATAAGATACATCAAGTCCAGAGTCACGAAGACACATACCCTGGTTTAACCCCTGAGCACCGCATCCTACGATTACGATTTTCTTTCCTTTAAGTGCGTTTACTCCGTCAGCAAATTCTTCTTTTGCCATTGAGCGGCAGTGTCCAAGCTGAAGTCTGGCTTCGCGCCATGGAATTGAATTAAAATAATTGTTTCCCATTTTGTATTTCCTCCAAATTGTGATTGTTTACAAATAATTAAGAATTGTAATTTTGTTCAAGTTCTTTAGTATTTATAAATATAAACCATTATCAGTAATTAGTAAAGTAATAAATTGAATAAAGTAATAAAAGCCGTCAAAAACAGTCGTTTTACCCGATTTATGCCATATTTCTGATCATACGGAATAAAGAAGGAACGTCATTACATTCACGAAGTGAGA
The DNA here is from genome assembly GCA_905236565.1 of uncultured Treponema sp. GTDB lineage: Bacteria > Spirochaetota > Spirochaetia > Treponematales > Treponemataceae > Treponema_D. The sequence goes on from CAJORB010000039.1 coordinate 31,434, forward strand.
TAAATCCTATGATTACCTGACCTAAATTGGCCGTAAGCATCGGACGACGCTTTTCTGTATGGGAAACTATCTGGTCATAGCATTCCCTGACGTCTCTAAATATGCTTCCGTCTATCTTATTGTCATCCACCATCCCCTGCATTATCGAAAGGGTTTTTTCTTTAGGGAATGACGGTTTGTAGGTTCTCGGGTCGGTGAGGGCAGAAAAAACGTCTGCCACAGAAAGAATCCTGTCCTGGAAAGTAAGCTCGTCTGCGCCGAGTCCCCTGAAATACCCTTTTCCGTCGAGAGTTTCGTGATGTCGGGATGCGATGTCTGCAATTTTATCCGTTGTTATTCCGCGGAATATATCATCACCCCTTTTTGCATGGGAGCGCATTTCTTCCATTTCTTCATCAGAAAGCTTTCCAGGGCTTTCGAGGATTTTTAAATCCACTGCCATTTTTCCGATGTCATGAAGAACGGCAGCCGTAAAAACTTCATCTGTTTCATGGTCAGTCAGATTTTCTATCTTACAGATTTCTGTTGAGTGGAACGATGTACTTAAGATATGTGTTACTGTTGATGTCGATACAAAGTCTATTGCATAAATCATCATCTTTAACAGCATGAACGTATCTGTATAAGAAAAGTTAAGTGACTGACAGTATTCATCGAGAAGAGAAAAATAATTTTTTGACTCAAGGTTAGAAGTAATTGCATTATCCTTGTTTGCCTCAAGAAATAAATCTATATAAACCGGATTGTAAAGCTTTTTACACTTTGCCATAAATTTTTCGTCAAAAGAATTTTCATCTACAACATATTTTGTTTTTCTTAACTGAATGCATATTCTCATGCATGTAAAAACAAGCGATGCATATTCAACATAAGGTGTGTTTAATTTTTTTGCATCTTCATAATTATAGTTGTAAAGTAAGATTGATTCTGCTGTATCACCGATAGGTGTAAGATATTTTAAAAACAGATATGAATATAAAAATACATGCGGAACATTAAGTTTATTATCTGCATAGATATCATCCATGCTCGTTAAATCTTTATATCCGCCGATTGAATATAATATAGAAAGGATAATCAGATAATTTCTGTCGATATTTATATTAAGTTTGCCGTTGAGTTTTGCATAATCGAAAAGTTTTATTGCACAATATGCCGTACGTTCTGCAAGGTCTATATATTTTGGATTCATATCACGAAGCATACGTCGCAATATTTTAATTATCTGTCCTGCATCAAGACACGATTTTGGAATATAAAGCAGCTTACCTTCATCGGTTCCTGCATCAACAGATTCAATTCCATCATCTTCTTCAAGATCATCAAGTAATTCGAGTTCTTCTGATTCCAGATTTTCTACTTCAAGTTCTTCGCTGACCAACTTCTCTTCCTCTCTCATAATACATTCTCCGTCAGTCTGTTTCTGCATTAAGCATTATGACTTTCCCTGACGTTTCGTTTACAGTCGAAGCCATAATTACTGCAGGTCTTAAAATCAAAATGGATTTATCTTTATCGTAGAGCGTTTTTGTTTTTCCATTTTTTAATTTAACGACGCGTGGATTTTCTTTAAATCCAATTATATACGAGTCCCCAATATATCTCATATCTTCTTTCGGATTAAACTGAATGACTGTCTGACCGTCAATCATAGAAAGTGCCGCAATTCCTGTTTCGCTGAAGTTTTCTGTAGAAATTGCATACGTGTCATCTTTAAATACAAAGTTTGCTCCGTCTGATGTATACCAGAGCGATGTATCTTCGAGAGCTGTTACAATTTCATCAACGGGCGTCGTATCTTTTTCCTGAGCAGCAAATGTTTTTTTATCATTAAGTTTTTTATACTGACCGTCCCATAAGTTATCTGCACCGATATGCATCCTGACATCATCATATGCCCTGATTCTTACTTCATCGATATCAACGAGCGTAACTGCAAAACGACGCCCTAAGTTTTCAATCGAAATATTTGAAGTTGATAAGTAAATTCCGTTTTTATAAAGCGTACTTGAAATCCATGAGTAAACTTCCTGAATATCGTTTTCAAGAAAGATTACTTCTGATGTTGCATAATCAAAATAAATGTAGCGTATTTTAGAATCTTCGCTCGACGACTGATACCACAAGCCGTCAAGATAATTTGCAAATGTCTTTACAGTTCCATCCTGAATTTTTGCAAGTTCTTTTGCAGCAAGGTTTCGACCTGTAACTTTTATCTGTCTAACCTGTGCGTATTTTCCAAGACCAGCATTCCAGTCGTATTCTGTCTGAATCTGGCTCAAAGAACCATCGCCTTCTGAAGGATCCGATGAATAAACCCATACTGGGAAACTTTTTCCAGAGCTCTGCGAAAGTTCATATGTGTCTGTTCGGTTATACTGCTGAATAAAAATAGTTCCGTCAGATTTAAAGTCACCGATTTTTGAAAGTGAAAAATTATCTGCATTGCCGTGACAGAAGAACATCTGCAGAACCGAAGAGCCGTTTTCTGCAAAACCCTGATAAACAAGGGCAGTTTTGTGGGTTCCGGTTATATCAAGTCCGTTGTATGAAAATGAGCGGAACTGTGTTACTTCTGTCTGAATCTCTGCGGCACGCACATACATTTTTGAGTTCGGATTATAAATTCCGATTACAATTATAAGATTCTGCTTTGAAGCTTTTTTTGTAATGAGGATTTCGTCATCAAGATTATCGTCATTAAGGTCGATTCCCATCGAACTTAAGAGTGTTTCGTCATTTTTGAGAGTAAGGAACGAAGTAGGAGTATTTTCTTCTACAATCGTAACATTATGCTCTTCTGAAACGGTCTTTTTACCCTGAGAGTCTGCCGTTACAAGGGTCGGCTGGTTATCTGAGTCGGTTTTAGAGATTGTTTTTCTGCTAAAAAAAATGACAGCCAGAACAGAAGCAATAATTACGAATATAGCAGGTATAATTTTTTTCATACCTACTATAATATATGCTATTCCGACACTAGTCAAATAGCGCAGCATATTTTGACATTTAGCCTGAATTCACTTAAAATTACTGTTATGGCTAATTATATAACAATGGATCAGGCGCAGCCTGACGTACAGCGCCGTTTTATGGCGGGAGTTTATCTTAGAATGGTGTTTGCACTTGCAGTTACAGGTGCAGTGGCTTTTGGAATTGCATATTGCTACACGAACAATGTAGTTATAGGCGGAATTCAGATAGCAGAATTTTACGCTTTGCACATCAAGCAGCTTTTATGGGGTGCAATTATAGGCGAACTTGCTGTAGTTATATACCTGGATTTTAAAATCCGTAATATGAGTCTTAATGCAGCAGCCTTCATGCTTTTCCTTTATTCACTTTTAAACGGAATTTTCCTTTCTGTTATTTTCCTGGTTTTTCAAATAACTTCTATCTATAAAATATTCCTTGTAACATGTCTTATGTTCCTTGGAATGAGCATTTACGGAGCAACGACAAAAACTGACCTTCGTTCTGCAGGACGCTATCTTACAATGGCTTTAATCGGTCTTATCATCACAGGGCTTTTAAATTTCTTATTTAAAAGTTCAACTCTTGACTGGATTATAAGCGTTATAAGCGTAGGTGTTTTCGTAGGTCTTACTGCATACGATACACAGAAGCTCCTGAAAATCGGAGTTTCTGATAACGGTTCAGACTCATATAAGAAAATTGCAATTCTTGGAGCATTAAACCTCTACATCGACTTTGTAAATATTTTCTTAAATCTTCTTCGCTTAACCGGAAAGAAAAAATAAATTATGGCTCAAAAAATTGTAATCATTGGTGGTGGTATTGCAGGTCTCTCTGCCGGAATCTATGCTCAGAAAGCAGGATTTGATTCTGTTGTGTACGAAAAACATTCTGTTCCTGGTGGACAGTGCACAGGCTGGATGCGTGAAGGTCATTACATCGATAACTGCATCTGCTGGATGACATGTGCAAAAGAAGGCTATGACCTCTGGGATATCTGGAAAGACAGCGGAATCTGTGCAGACGGTGTAGAGATTCATCAGCATGATTACTTTTATAAGTCAGAGCTTAACGGACAGTCAATTTATCTGTGGCGTGACATCAAAAGAGCGAAAAAAGAAATGCTTGAGCTTTCGCCACAGGATAAAAAAGAAATTAATAAATTCTTTAAATATGTAAAACTTTCTGAATCTCTCGATGTACCGGTAAAAAAGCCGCTCGACATGATGAACATTTTTGAACTCACGCTGATGGGTTTAAAGATGATTAAAATGGTTCCGGTTATTTTAAAATACTCAAAGATGAGTATCGGGGATTTAGCAAAGAAATTTAAACACCCTCTTTTACAGAAAGTAATTACAGATTACATGCCGCTTGATTATCTTGCACATCTTTTTGTTACTGCATACGGAACTATTACATCAGGTGGCGGAGGGATTCCTGTAGGCGGTTCTCTTGCTGCAATGTTAAGAATGGCAGACCGTTACAAAAAACTCGGCGGTAAACTTATCTGCAACGCCCCTGTAGAAAAAGTACTCATCGAAGGAAATAAAACTTCTGGTGTTCTTCTTGCAGACGGAACAAAAGTAGATGCCGATTTTGTAATCTGTTCAACCGACACGTATCACACTTTTGAAAAACTCATCGACAAAAAATATATGCCAAAACTTTTAAAGAAAAGTTATGATGACAGAGAAAACAATCCGCTTGGAAGCAGTTTTCATGTTGCGTTCAGCTATGACGGGCTTACAGATAAAATTGCAGGCAGAACTTTCTTTGAATGTGACGGATTTAATCTTGCCGGACGAAAAATTAAGCGCATGAATTCTAAAAATTATTCGTTCGAAAAAACTCAGGCACCGGAAGGCAAGAGTGTAATCCAGGTTAAGATTCTTGAAAACGAAAAAGAATATCTTTACTGGAAAAATCTTTACGAAACAGATAAAGACCGATACGACAGAGAAAAAGCGCAGGCTGCTTCTGATATTCAGAAGGCGCTTGAAGAACACTACCCTTTTACAAAGGGTAAATTAAAATTACTTGACGTCTGGACTCCTTACACATATACAAGATACTGCAACGCTTACAGAGGCGTTTACATGACTTTTATAACCACTAAAAAAAGTCCTGATCTTACGAATGTTCCGGGAGTAGTAAAAGGCGTTTCAAATCTTTTCCTTGCGGGGCAATGGCTTATGGTTCCGGGCGGAATTCCTGTTGCGCTCGTTACCGGTAAATATGCCGTTCAACGCATCTTAAAACTTTTGAAAAAAAGTGTCATAATAAAACCATAATCAATTTTTTGAATCTTTTTATTTAAGGAAGTTTCTATGATTGAAGTTTCTCACGTAAAAAAATACTTCGGAAATTTTAAAGCAGTAGATGATATCAGTTTTAAAATTCCGACAGGACAGATTGTAGGTCTTTTAGGTCCAAACGGTGCCGGAAAGACTACAACAATGCGAATGATTACCGGCTTCTGGAAAATGACAGAAGGAACGATAACTATTGACGGCGAAAACATTTTAGACGATATCGTAAAAGCTAAAAGCAAAATCGGCTATATGAGCGAAAACGCGCCGCTTTACTCTGACATGATAGTAGAAGATTACCTCAGATACTTATGTCAGATCCACGGGCAGGACGAAAACACAAAAATCCTCTGGCTCTGTACGACATGCGGTCTGCGCCAGGTTATGAGCAAAACGATTTCAGAACTTTCACGCGGATACAAGCAGAGAGTTGGTCTTGCTCATGCTCTCATCAATGACCCGGAGATTCTTATCCTCGATGAACCTACAAGCGGTCTCGATCCTAACCAGATAGAAGAAGTGCGAACTCTGATAAAACAAATCGGAAAAACAAGAACGGTAATCGTTTCTACACATATTCTTCAGGAAGTAGAAAGCATCTGCGACCGCGTAATAATCATCAATGCAGGCAAAATCGTCGCCGACAGCCCTACTGCAAAGCTTCGCGAACAGTTTAGCCAGAAGATTACGATAAACCTGATTATCGCAGGATGTACTTTTACAGAAGCAAAAAAAGTATTTTCTGATGTCGAAGAAATCAACGCAATTACAAAGCGGGAGGGCGATTTTGTCCTGCCGGTTAAAAAAGCTGTCGGCTTGAGTCTTGAACTTAACGGCACAGAAGAGATTCGTGACAAAATATTTAAGCTCATTGTAAAAAATAAATGGATTTTATACGAAATGACAACTGCAAAGAGCAGCCTTGAAGATATATTCCATATACTTACACAAAAAACTTCAGGAGAAAACAAATGACAAAGAAAAAAAATAACATTGTCTGCGTCATAGCAAAACGCGAATTAAAATCATATTTTACAAATCCTGTTGCTTATATCGTTACTGCAATTTTTCTGATTACAACCGGAGTTTTCTTTTATTCAACTTTCTTTCTTAATAAACGCGCAGAGTTAAGAAATTTCTTTACACTGCTTCCGCTTACTTTTTCTTTTACAATTCCTGCAATTACGATGCGACTTTTTGCAGAAGAACAGAAATCAGGAAGCATAGAAACTTTAATGACTCTTCCTGTAACAGAAACTCAAGTAGTACTCGGGAAATTCTTATGTGCATTCATCTCGAGCGCAGCAATGCTTGTTCCAACGCTGTTTTATGTAATTACACTTTTATTTTTCGGAAAACCTGATTTTGGTCCGATAATCGGCGGATATCTTGGAGCAGTTTTACTCTGTGCAGTTTATTCATCAATCGGAATCTTTGCTTCGTCAATTACAAAAAATCAGATTACTGCACTGTTTACAGGACTTGCAATAAATTGTCTTCTTACATTAATTCAGTTTTTTATAATCTTTTTACCAGGAAGAATTGTAAACGCTGTAAGCTTTTTTGCAATATCGACACATTTTAATTCTGTTTCACGCGGAATCGTTGATACAAGGGACATCTGCTACTTTCTTTTGATAATCACGATTTTTATTCTTGCGACAATCAGGTCTCAGGAAGCAAGAAGAAAATAAGGGGATTTAAAAATGAAAAGATTTATTGATTGGATAAAAAGCAGTTCAAGCGACAGATTTCTTTTACTTGTTGCAGTAATATTATTAAATCTTGTAAGCGCACGCGCATTTTTAAGATTTGACTTAACAAGCCAGAAAGCTTTTTCACTTTCTAAAGCGAGCAAAGATGTAGTTAAGCACATCGAATCTCCGCTTTCTGTAAAAGTTTTCTTTACTAAAAACCTTCCGGCTCCTTACAATAATGTCGAGCAGTATTTAACTGATCTTCTTTCTGAATACAAATCAAACAGCTCAAAATATTTTTCATACCAGGTATTTGATATGTCAAAGCAGGAAAATCAGGAACAGGCTCACAACCTCGGTATTTATCCTGTTCAGATTGATCAGGTAGAAACATCAGGATTTTCTTCTAAGATTGCATGGATGGGAATCGCAATCACTTACGGAGATTACATCGCAGCAATCGATTCGCTTAAAACTACAAAAGACATTGAATACAAAATCACGACGACGATTTCAAAAATCATAAACGCACAGGACAACAACAGACAGCAGCTTTATGAAGTCGGATACATCACAGGCCACGGAGAACACGCACTGCGTTCAAATCCGTATGCTCAGAGTTTTACAGAACTTGGCTGTGAAGGTTTACGAAATCTTCTTTCTGACATCTATTCGATTAAAGAAATAAATCTTGCAGAAGAAGAAATCCCTGTATCATTAAAATCAATAATCATCAACGGACCTGTAATGCCTTTTAGTGATGAAGAACTCAATAAAATTTCTTCGTTCATTTCAAACGGCGGCAACGTTCTTTTCTTTATCGACCCCTTAAAAGAACTTCCTGCTGAACAAAACTCAATGCCTCAGTACACTGCAAATCACACAGGACTTGAAACAATTCTTGACGGTTTCGGAATTTCAATCGAACCGAAATTCGTTTTTGACGACAAATGTGTAATCCAGTATCAGAATACGGGAAAACAGATTTTTAATTGGGCACCGATTGTAGAAAAAAACAATGTTGCAAAAAAACATCCGGTTACAAAGAACTTAGGCGGAATCATATTCTATACAATGGGACCTGTTTCTATTGACGAATCAAAGGCAAAAAATGCAGTAATACTTGCAAAAACTTCTGACAAGTCATGGGCGACAGACGAAAACATAATTCTTTACCCGGGTTATGTAAATCCACCGTCAGACAGTACAGAGTTCGGTCCAAGAAACATTGCTGTTGCAGTACAGGACTCATCTAAAATCGTTGTAGTGAGTTCTTCTATAATTACGACAGATATTCTTATCCGTTCAGAAGAATCTGCAACTGAACTTTTCGTAAAGAATGCAGTTGATTATGTAAATGACAACGATGACTTCTGTGAAATGCGCACTAAAGGAACAAGACTTGATTTTATCTCGATAAAGAGTGAATGGGCTGCACTTGCAATAAAGCTCCTCAACGAATTTGGTCTTGCACTTGTAGTTGTAATAATCGGCTTTATCGCATGGAGAATGAAAATCACACGTCAGTATCTTATCACTCAGAAATATAATCCTGACGATGAAAGAATGATTGCAAAAAAATCTGATTCTAAAAATAACGGAGAACAAAATGACTAAACGAAAAATATTTTTACTTTCACTTATTGCTGTTCTTGCAGTAACTTATGTTTTTCAGCTTATATTCTTTTCGAGAGGAAAGATACAGGAGATTTCTGTTAAAGATGAAATCTCTTCTGTAAAAATAGAAAAAGGCGACACTACCCTTAACCTTACAAAAAACGAAGATAATTATTTTATTGATGAAAAGCTTCCTGCAAAGGCCGAAGCTGCAGGATATATTTTCGAAAATATATCTTCTATAAAGATAATCGATACGATTACAAAAAATCCTTCAGAAAACGATTTCGAACGCTACGGTCTGGTTTCTCCTGTTAAAGTCACAGCAGTTGCTTCTGACAACAAAACACTCAGAAGCATTACAATCGGAAAAACTTCTTCGACAGGCAATCAGACTTATGTTCAGCTTGACGGCAAAAAAGAAATCTATCTTGTTTCGGGAAACTTTAACAGCACATTCTCGGCATCAAAAGATAATCTTCTTGATTACATTCTCTATAAAGTAAACGCAGACGAAGTTTATAAAATCCAGGTTACTTACAGTACATTCGGCACATTTACTGCAGAAAAAGCCGGAGAATCTGCAAACTTTAAATGGAGCATCACACAGACAGACAATGATGTTGAGACAGAAAAATTTAATTCAGATAAATTTGCTGATTGGGTAAGTTCTGTTACAGAATTAAAGGCAGAAAAATGGATGACAGATTTTAATCCTTCTGACTCATCACTTGATAACTCAAGATATTTTTCTATCATCATAAGTGCTGCAGGAAAAGACATTCACGTAGATTTGTATCAGATAAAAGCAGATGCAGGCTCAGAGAAACTCTGCATCTGTTCTGAAAACGAATTCTTATGTACGATTGCAGCAGAAGATGTACACAGGCTCGTTCCGGAATTAGAAACTTTTATCGACGAATAAAATCTATACCAAATTATACCAGCGCGTTTTTAACCCATCGCTTGCTTTTCCACCTGAAAAGCATGACGATGCCACGCGTTGTTTCTTCTGTTCC
>CAJORB010000040.1:0-51255 GCA_905236565.1 uncultured Treponema sp.
ATAAAAAATTTTTACTTGAACATATTCAGTCTAAAATAAACGAAATCGAAGGCGAATGCGAATATAAGATCAGCGTACAGATTTTAAAAACAAAATATCCTCAGGGTGCAGAAAAAAATCTTGTTACTGCATTAACAGGCCGCGAAGTTCCGTCAGGTGGTCTTCCTTACCAGGCAGGATGTATAATCTGCAATGTCGGAACAACACTTGCAATAAGTGAAGCGTTCAGACTTGGAAAACCATTAATCGAACGCCCGCTTACAATTTCGGGAGGAGCTTGTCTTACCCCGATGAACATCATAGTCCCAATCGGAACTTTAGTAGGAGATCTGATTCCTGAAATTGTTCAGCTTAAAAAAGGTGTATGCAAGATTTTAAACGGCGGACCTATGATGGGGACTTCAATGCCAAGCGCAGACTTTCCTGTTCAGAAAGGAACAAGCGGCGTTCTGTTTTTAACAGAAGAAGAAACATTCGTAGGAAAAACAATGCCATGCATAAGTTGCGGAAGATGTATCGAAGTCTGCCCTATGCAGCTTGAACCGATTTTAATGAACCGTGCCGTAAGCTTTGGTGATCTTGAACTTGCAAAAAAACACGGACTTCTCGACTGCATCGAATGCGGTTCTTGTTCTTATAACTGCCCGAGTGATGTTCCTCTTGTTCAGATGTTTAAACTCGGAAAGAAAAAATTAAGAGATTCAATTAAAAGGAAATAATCATGCAGGAAACTTATTCAAACGAAATTTATCTTTCGCCTACTCCGCATTTTTCCAGCAAAAGAAAAACAAAGCAGATCATGCTTTTAGTTATCGTTTCTCTTTTGCCGCAGTGCGCTGCAGGAATTTATCATTTTGGTCTTAGTGCTTTAACTACGATTTTAGTTTCTGTCGCATCGTGTGTTTTATTTGAAACTCTTTTCTGTCTCTTGATTAAAAAACCTGTATCGACAGGAGATTTTTCTGCAGTAATTACAGGTCTTCTTCTTGCACTTACACTTCCACCGACGATTCCATTCTGGATGACAATTCTCGGTGCGTTTTTTGCAATCATCGTAGCAAAAGCTTTTTTTGGCGGAATCGGATGTAATGTCTGGAATCCTGCTTTAACAGGAAGAGCATTTTTAGTAATAAGCTTTCCGCTTGTAATGGGTGGCGGTTATGTACTTCCTGGAGCAGATGCTGTTTCAAGTGCGACACCACTTGCTTCTGTAATGCCTGCTGCAAAGGCTTTTTCAAAAGAGGCTCTTGATTATTACTGGACACTCTTTACAGGAAATCATGCAGGTTGTATCGGAGAAACATGTATCGCAGCTATCGTAATTTCTGCAGTCTTTCTTCTTGCAACAAAAGTAATTGATTTTCGAGCTCCTCTTATGATGATTATAACATGCTGTCTCTGCAGCCTTCTTTCTGGAACAGACGTGCTCTACACTCTTATGAGCGGCGGTCTTTTATTTGGTGCAGTATTCATGGCAACAGATTATACAACTGCCCCTGTTACAAAACCAGGAAGACTTATCTTTGGTGCAGGCTGCGGCCTTATCACATTCTTAATCAGAAGATTCGGCGGTTACCCGGAAGGCGTAATGTTTTCTATATTAATCATGAACTCGCTTGTTCCGTTCCTCAATAACGTAAACCAGAGAAAGTACGGATATTCTCCTAAGAAAAACCTTTCTTCAAAAAACATTGGAGGAGGTAAAAACTAATGAAACACAGTTTTAAGCTGGGATTTACACTCGGCGCATATGCTGCAGTATCATGTCTTTCTCTTGCACTCGTAAACAGCTTTACTTCTCCAGTCATTCATGAACGTGAACTTAAAAAAGAAAAGGAAGGACTTCGCATAGTTTTTAATTCTGCAGCAGATTATGTTGCAGTAAAAAAGGAAGACATTGCAAATGCAGTTTCTATTTCTAAAGTTGAACTCGGTTCAATAAGCATAGACGGAATGTATCAGGCCGTTGACGAAAACGGAGAAACAGCAGGTTTTGTTGCAAAGATTTCTGGTCCGACATATGATACGACAACTCTCCTTCTTGGGCTCGATAACGAAAACAGAATCACCGGCGTTCACATTCTTGAGATAAAAGATTCTCCGGGATACGGTCAGAACGCCGTTAATCCGGAATACAAAACATCAAAAGGAATTTCTTTCTGTGATCAGTTTAAGAATCTTTTACCGCTTGAAAGCTTTGAACGCAATAAGGACTACGAGGCGTTGAGCCGTGCCACAATGACCACCAATGGAATTTCTGCAATGATTTTAGCAGGTTCAAAAGTAATAAAATCATATTCAGATTTACACAATGCAAACCTCATCAATAAGGAATAACGGAACGCATGAAAAACTATTTTAAGATTTTAACAAACGGTATATTAAGAGAAAATCCTCTTTTAGTTCTTTCGATAGGATTGTGTTCTTCGCTTGCTGTTACTACAAGTGTATTCAGCGGACTTGGAATGGGTTTATCGATGACCTTCGTTTTATTGATGAGCGAAATAATCATAAGTATCTTTAGAAAACATATTCCTGATGCAATACGTCTTCCGATTTTCATCATCATCATCGCTGCGTTTACTACAATCGTTCAGCTTTTGTTAAATGCATACTTACCTTCTCTTTCTGATTCGCTTGGAGTTTTTTTACCGCTCATCGTTGTAAACTGTATCATCATGGGAAGAGTAGAATCCTTTGCATCAAAGAACAATCCTTTTGCTGCATCTCTTGATGCAATCGGAATGGGATTAGGTTATACATGGGTTCTTGCAACCATTTCTTTCTTTAGAGAACTTTTAGGTTCAGGGAAAATCTTAGGACATACAGTTTTTGCAAAACAGTATGCAGTTGCATTTTTTTCTGAAGCACCCGGCGGATTTTTTATCTTTGGACTTTTAGTTGCACTCTCTGTCACAATCCAGAAAATATCGCAGGCAAAAAAAGAAGCAGATTTAAAAAAAGACGGAGGAAATAAATGAGCGAATTATTAAAGATTTTCATTAAAGCAGTTTTAGTAGACAACGTAGTTCTCGTTCAGTATCTTGCACTCTGTCCATTTATGGGAATGACTTCGAGCACAGAAAAATCTTTTGGAATGGGAATTGCAACAAGCTTCGTAATCGTTCTTGCAACGATGGTAACTTATCCGATTTACTACTGTCTTTTAGTTCCAGACTTAGTATTTCTTCAGACGCTTATTTTTATTCTTGTAATTGCTGCTCTCGTTCAGCTTGTAGAATTTTATTTAAAGAAATCTGCACCTGGACTTTACAGTTCGATGGGTGTTTATCTTGCACTCATTACGACAAACTGTGCAGTTCTTGCAGTTACATTCAACTGTATCGCAAAAAATTATAATTATCTTGAATCAATCGTCTATGCACTCGGTACTTCTGGTGGTTTTTTACTTTCGATGGTAATCATGTCGGGCGTAAGAGAAAGAATGAGAAGCTCAAATGTTCCAGACTTCTTAAAAGGAAAGGCAATTCTTTTTATTACTGCAAGTCTTCTTTCGCTTGCATTCATGGGATTTAAAGGTTTAATAAAATAACGGTTCCGGCAGTTACGGTTCCGCTTGCAGATAAGGTGGATTTTTTATGAATATCATCATTTCAACAATTATAGTATCTTTTGTAATCGCTCTGGTTTTAGGTATCTTCCTCGGAATTTTCCAGCGTCTTTTTTATGTTCCGGTTGATCCGAAAATCCAGGTTATAAGAAGCTATCTTTCAGGCGGAAACTGTGGTGGATGCGGATTTGCTGGCTGTGATGACTTTGCAAAAGCCGTTGCAGAAGGCAGAGCAAGTGCAGACGGCTGTCTTGCAGGCGGAAAATCAGTTGCAGAAAAAATCGGAAAAATTCTCGGCGTAGAAGTAGACGCAGAAACAAAGGTGAGTGTTATTGCCTGCCGCGGAACAAAAGACTGCGCTAAAAACAAGGGTATGTACCTCGGCTTAAAATCGTGCATGGCTGCAAAAATCTCTATCGGCGGAACAAAAATGTGCAACTTCGGCTGTATCGGCTTCGGCGACTGCGAAAAAGTCTGCACATTCGGCGCAATAAAAATCAAAGAAGACGGACTCCCGGTAATAGATTATTCAAAATGTACAGGCTGTGCAAAATGTGTAAGCGCCTGCCCGAATGGACTTCTTACTCTTATTCCGGCAGAAAGCAAAGGGGCCATTGCATTGTGTTCAAACAAGACAAAAGACAAAACCAGCATCCTCAAAAAATGCAAGAACGGCTGTATAAAATGCGGGAAATGTGAGAAAAACTGCCCTGAAAACGCAATAAGGCTTACAGACGGTCTTCCTGTAGTAGACTACTTTAAGTGTACTTCATGCGGAACCTGTGTAGAAGGCTGCCCTACTCACGTGCTTGTGTTAAAAGAAGAACTTTCTTCTATAAAATAACTTTTTTTGACAGATTTTCCACTTGACACTTAACGATTTATATCGGATTATTTAAATATGGCTAATTCTGAAGAAAATTTTTTTACTAAACTATTCTCATCTTTATTTTCATCAAATGATCCGGAAGCAAAGAAAAAGAAAAAATTAAAGGCAATCGCAAAAGATTTGTCAAAATCACGCTATCATTTCTATAAAAATGACGAAGTTCTTCCTACTCTTCCAAAGCTTTTTTACGAAATTTACAAGGCAGTTGCTCCGGCTCAGACAATGTTCAACAGTGTCGAAAACCCTAATACATTCAAATATATGGTTGTAAACTACTCGCTTACAGATGAACAGCGCCAGATTTCTGAAGCCCTTTCAAAAGAATCCATCGAATCGCGCGCCCAGGCAACTCCGATTGACCAGCTTAACGAAGAAGCAAAAAAAGAACTGTCAAAATTCTTAAGCAGTTTTGATGCAGACCGTATTTCAAGTATCGAAGCTACATACAAAAAACTCATGGCATTCAAGAGCTTCTGTACGTTTGATTTTTATTTCTTCCTTAAGAAATTTGACTCTACACTGCGCGAAAAAGATTTTAATTCCATTCCTAGATTTGACAAAATCAATGCCGAATACATTACAGAAGACTTAAAAGACTTTATCTGCGTTGCAGGACCTGTAATCGATGTAAACGACTGGTCAGACATGATGAAGCTTTTTAAAGAGACAAAGGGTCAGGAACCAATCAATCCCGGAGTATGGAATAAAATTGCAGCAAAACTCAGGGCTATCTTCTCTGCAAAGACTTTCGAAATGATGCTTCGCCTCATGACAAAAAATCCTGATTTCTTTGTTGAATACGACTCAAAAGACGAACCAATTGTTGATGCATACCTCGAAAAAATCCGCAAAGAAACAGAATCTACGCTTTCTCAGCTTGCACAGGCTCAGAAGTCATCTAAAATTGATTCACTCTTAAACCAGATTTTCGGAACAACAGAAGTAGTAAGACTACGCTATTATACAGATGTTGCAAGTGCCGCATACGAAAAAAGAAACCTCGGCAAATTCTTATATGCAGGTCCGCTCAATTATTACAAGGCATTTCTTCTTGATTACATCAAAAAGGATCTTCGCGAATTTGCAGACCTCATATTAATCCGCGGAACATGGACTTCAAATTCTCTTTCTGCTCCAATGTCAAATGCATATAACTCACTTCTGGAATCTGCAGAACTTATCACAAAATTTGATGAAAAGATTGCAGAAGAAGGTGAAATCGGAATCAAATTAAAAACTCATCTTCCTCGCGCAGAACGCGATAGAGATGCAAGAAGCATAATCAATACGATTATGAAAGACCTTAATGAACAGGCAAAAAATTTCTGCATCGAAGCAACAAAAAATCTTGTTACGATTGCAAAAACGATAAAAACCGTAATGGAAGATTATGCAAAACCAAAAGGAGAAATCATCCTTAACTGGAAGGAACTTGATAAGTTTGCAGATCATCCGATAAAGCAGCTTGGCGTGGATGTTTACAAACACATCTATCTTTTTGTAACGCTCATGCAGAGCTGCTTCTCAACAAAAGAAGCATAAAGATTAAGACATAAAAAAAACGGTTCCCGTTATTCAAGGGGAACCGTTTTTTTTACTCAAATCAAAAATCAGTCATTCAAATTGAGCATTGCACCGAGAACGATGAGGTGTGCTGCAAAACCATAAAGCCATTCCCATGAGAAACCAGCTTTAAATAATCCGCTTCCTCCAAGGAAATCACCAAGAACAATTGCAACAATCCATACAATCCAGATAATCATCATAAGGATATTGTCAATCTTTCCAAAAATATCACCAGCAAATAATTCAATGATAAGGAATGCACCTGCAAGAAGTTCAATTACACCAAATACAATTTTTAATGTCTTTAAAAGACTTCCGCTAAAAACTGCCTTTAATGCAACGCAACCGAAATCTCCGCCGCCTGTTAAAGCCCAAATTCCACCTACAACAAGCATAGCTCCCAATGCAATCTGAAGAAGTAATCTTCCAAATGAATACTGTGTTTTTGCCATTTCTAAACAGCCTCCTTTAAGTTATCTGCACTTATGTGCATATGATAACTATAATACCAGATTACCGAACTGTCAAAAAAAATATTTTTGTTGTGGTAAATAGAAACAGGCTATGGATGTACCGTTACACCTACAGAAAGAGCTGCTGCTTCTCCACCCGAAGAACCTTCTGAACTTTCATACATGATATTTGAATCATATACAAAGCCTTCGATTTCGCGTTCCATCATCTTTATTGTTGAACCACCTAAAACAGAAGTTCTGTGGTATGCACTCTTGAATGGAGAAGAAATATTTCCTTTTTTATCAAAGTCTGCACTCTGGCCTGCTGTAACTTTAAACGATGTCTTGCTGTCGTTATAGCATGCTTCTACTTCGCCGCGGCCTGTAGAAATACTTGTTGAATCGTATTTTACACCAACTCCTACGATAGTTCCGCGTACAGAAGCTGTTGCAACAGGGCTTCGTACAGAGTAATTAACACGATTATCCTTTGTCTTCTGAATGTCAGATTTTACACTTCCTGATGTAACTGCAAGAGAAGCTGTATCCTCTGTTGCTGTTTCAGAAAGCTGTTCGATTGTAACGCGTGAAAGCGGCGCAACCTTTATAGTTGACTTCTGGTTTGCACTTGTAAGAGAAAGAACTGCTTCTGATTTAAAGCCCGTCTGGATAAGCTCGCCTTTAGCGATTACATCACCCGGTTTTAAATCTACCCATGCAGCGCCGCGCTGTTTCTGAACCTTACCTGTCACAGAAACAACTTTTGCTTCTATCGCAAAAATTTCAAAACTTAAAAAAGAAATTAATAAAGCAGTAATTATTTTTTTCATATCACCTCTCCTCTTACAATGTTATTCTAATCTTTAAAGAAATTTTATTAAAATCAAATTCTGTTTCATTGCAATCTTTATAGAAGTTCCATTCTGCTCCCGCATAAAGATCACTTAAAATCTGATATTCAGCCGAAAGACCAAACTCGAGTCCCTTTAATTCATAATCATTAAGTCCGTCAAATGCAAGATTAAATTCGGCCTTGCATAAAACATCAGATATCGGTTTATATGTTCCAAAGATTCCGGCTTTTAAGAGCGCAGAATATCCAGGTTCTGTAAGAGAATTTAATGCAACAAGCGAAGTAATTCCGCCGAAATTCTTATCTGCAAAAACAAACTTTGCACCGGCAGAAGCTTTGTCAAAGTAATATGAAACATTTCCCTTTAAAAGCAGTGCTGTCGTAAAATCTGCATCGTTATAAGATGACATTCCGATACTTGCAGAAGCAGAATAGAAAAGGTTTTTATAAACAGGGCCATCAAGCGAAAGCGTTGCATATATTCTTGTAAATGAAATTGAATCTGCTCTGAAAGAACCTAAAACCTGTGCAGCAACAGTCTGATTTCCAAAAAGATTTAAAAATGCAATAGTTGCAGCAGCGTTGATAAATTTATCAGAAAGGTTATAAACATTTTCTTTATCACCAGGTTCAAAATCTGCAGCATTGTACATCTTTACGATGTTTGAATTAAGAAGTCCCGTATAAGAAGCATAAGCAGATACAGTCATAGACTGATTTCTATAACTTAAAAATGCACCGTCTGCTGCCTGAGAAAAAATTACCGAAGTCAAATCCATAAAACCAAAACGGCCGGCTTTAACATCAATAACTCCGTTTTCAAGCCTTTTAGAATAAACAAATTTAAAAAGATCCACATCAATAAAATTAAAAGAATCTTTTGTATTGCTCAGATATTCAAACTGGTAAAGACCTTCTGCAATAAAATATTTATCTGCTCCAGTCCCAACAGGAACTTTTACCCATGCATAAAAACTGTCCTTCTGGTCTACAAAGAATTTCTTTTCTTCGTCAGTTTTAAATGCAGAATCATTATCAATTAAAAATCCTGCATCAAGTGCAAAAGCTGATGCCCCTGATACAAAAAGCGATGTCACTAAAATTAAAAACTTTCTGAATACTTTTTTCATTTTGAATTTTCCTCCAGAATGCTGTTGAATAACGCAACTGCATTAGTCCCGCTTACATGCATAGAAGGATCAGAGTTTACAGGAATGTATCCTCTGGCAAGAAATTCTTTATAAGCATAACGCTCAGATTTTTTTGTAAGTCTGTACATGAATCCGCCTTTAATATCTGCAGCGCGTGCAAAAACTGCACAAACCTTTTTAAGGCTTACAGGGGAATCAGCACTAAAACTGTCATCAAAATATCCCATTTCCTTTAATTTATCAAAAGCGGCTTTTTCGTCTGAACGTTCATCGATGACATTCAAATATGTCGCGGCAAGATAAGAAAGTTGCCCCGCATTAATCTCTTTTGCATCAAGTATCTGTGTTATCCTGTCAAAACTCTGAGCAAAAGCGCCGAACTGCAAAAGTCCGAGAATTATTGGCACCAGAAATAGTTTTCGCCTCATATAACCCCCTGTAAATCTCATTTTCCCCGGGTTTTTGTGTTCAAAACCAGAGGTCAATGCTATAATAATAAATTATATAATATGTAACTATTTTTTTCTACGGGGTGAACAATTGAAAAAACTCAGATCTGTTTTCTTTATACTTCTTTCAATCTTATTCTGGACACTGCTTACAGGCCTTGGAGCAACAAGAAAATTTGAGCTCAAGTTTTCTGACATACTTTTGTATGCAAAAAAACCGCCGAAAGAAGCGCCAGAAATCCTTCTTGTAGTAGCAGACAACCTTGCCCTGGAATCTGTAGGCCCCTGGCCATGGAAGAGAGATGTATATGCGGACATGCTTTTAAGACTCAAAGAGCTCGGCGCAGACAAAGTCGTATTCGATATCGAGTTTTTATCCCCTTCAAACTTTCCTGAATGCGATGATTATTTTTCTCGTTCGATTCAGTTTTTTGGAAACACATATCTTATTACAAACACGAGTGACCTGGATATAAATTACCCCGAAGAAGAACTCAAATATGTTGCAGACAGATTCATGATTACTCCAGAAGGAGATATTAAAAAAATCATAGAGGACAATCACAAAACAGTCTACGAATCACACATGAACTCTCTTTCTGGATTTAAGAAAGTAGACTGGTCTAATCCGAAAACTATTCATGATTTTGAAATCGGTCTTTCTCCTGCAATGAAAATGTTCATCACTCGTGCTAAAGGCTCTGGATTTGCAAATGTAATTCTTGATTATGACGGTGTAAGACGCCACGTTGCCCTTCTTGATTATGAAAAAGACTTTGGCAAGTGTGTTGCACAGATTATGCTCGGTCCTATAATTGAACAGACCAAACCCGAAAAAATAATCCGAAAAAAACATAAAGTCATTCTTAAAAACGCAACTATTGACGGAAAAACCATCGATATAAAAATTCCGCTTGATGATTCTGGAAGATTAATCGTTAACTGGACGCGCAACGAATTTAAAGATGCGTTCAGGCAGGACTCAATCGCGATTTTAAACCAGTTTGATAAAATTGAATCAAATATTTCAAAAATTCTTGAACGCCTTACAGAAGACTATGACGAGCTTAAAAATGCAACTGATTCAAAACTTGCATCACAGTTAAAGAAAAAAGTCCGAGCTCTTCATGAAAACTACAATGAGATTCTCGAATTTAAAGAATTTCTTCTTGCTGTCTGCGAAGGTTATGACAACGATTCAAACCCGATAAACGGTGGAATTCCACAGGAATATTACGACGACTATTTTTATCTAAGAAAAAACTTTTTTGCAAATGTTACATCATATGCAGATTCAGAAGATGTAAATAGCATCCAGGAACTTCTATTTGAATTGCGCGAAAATCTCGGCGAAGAATCTTATAAATATTTTGCAGAAGAATTTGGAAGTCTTTATGAAGTTCTTCATGACGAAATTACACTTTATAATGACATGTTCAGCGAAAAAAAAGATGTATATAAAAACGCACTCTGTATTGTAGGCAGTACTGCAAGCTCAACTACAGATTTAGGAACAACACCTTTTGAACGTGCATATCCTAATGTCGGAACTCACGCCAACGTCTACAATACAATCATAAACCGCGACTTTATCACTCCTGTAAATGCATGGCTCTGGATTTTCATTGTAGCTCTTCTTCTTATTGTTCAGGAAATTTTTGTTGAAAAGAAAAAATCCTTTGTTCAGAATATAAGCTGGGGAACACTGATTGTTTTTGTAATCATAGTTCCGTTCCTTGCAATGAATCTTTTCGGGCTCTACATACCTGGACTTACAACAATACTGATTGCAATAACAAGTTATCTTTCTGTAACAATATTCCGCTTTGTACTTGCAGAAAAAGATAAAAAATTCTTGCAGACAACTTTCGGCGCATACGTTGCACCTGCCGTTGTTGCAGAAATCGTAAAGCATCCTGAGCTTGCAAACTTAGGCGGTAAGAGTGAATACTTAACAGCCCTCTTTTCTGATGTAAAAACCTTCTCTGGTTTTACAGAGGTAATCAACAACGAAGCAGGCGAAGACAAAGGTGCTGAACGCCTTGTAGAAATCTTAAACGAATATCTGGGCGTTTTAAGTGATGCAATCATGGACAATAAAGGTACAATCGATAAATATGTCGGCGATGAAATAGTTTCTTTCTTTGGCGCACCGATTCCGATAGAAAACAATGCGTTCAGCGCATGCGTTGCGGCAATACGAATGCTTCAGGCAGAAGAAAAATTCAACAAAGAAAATAAAGACAGACTTCCGATTAATCCTAAAACCGGTGAACCTTTCTACCTTCACAGCCGTGTCGGACTAAACACCGGTAACATGGTTGTCGGCAACATGGGAACACAGAAAAAACTTAACTATACGATTATGGGAAATAACGTAAACCTTGCAAGCCGCCTTGAAGGAACAAACAAAGTTTACGGTTCGTGGATTATGTGTTCAGAAAGTACATGGCAGATGGCAAACAGCGGTGCAAACGAAGGAAAACTTGTTGCAAGAAAGTTTGATAACGTTCGCGTAATAAACGTTAAAAAGCCGGTCGGCATCTATAACATTCTTGGCTTAAGGGAAGAAATGAGCAGCGAACAGATAGAGGCTGCAGAAATCTTTAACGAGGGAATCGAGATTTATCTTAAAGGAACCGACACTCCTGAAGTTCCTAAAAAGAAAACTGAACTTAAAAAAGCCTTTGAATTATTTAAGAAAGCGGACAAGCTTTATCCTGCAGACTTGTCGTCAAAGGTATTCATGAAACGCTGCGCAGATTATATAAAAGACGGTGTTCCGAAAATCTGGGACGGCGTATATACAATGACTTCAAAATAAAAAACGGCGGACATGCCGCCGTAAACACATGCACCAACTAAACACATACGTCGCTGCGCTCCGTTAGTGCAAGGTAGATTATACACGTCGGACCGCAAATTAATTTGCGGATCCGACAAGGCACATCCATTCGGCTTCGGCGCAGAGGGTGTCGCCGACGTATGCTTTGCCGGCCTGTTTAATCATCCTCTTTGAAACACGAAGGTTTGTAATTTCCATTCTTACTGTATCACCAGGGCGAACCTGATTTTTAAACTTAACTTTGTCTACGGTTCCGAGAAAGAAAAGGCTTCCGTCATCAAATTTTTTCTGAAAACTTAAAGCCGCTCCACCAGCCTGTGCCATTGTTTCTACAAGAATTACTCCAGGAACTACAGGGTATTCAGGAAAGTGACCTTTAAAGAAAAAATCATCTTCTGTAAATTTTCTTGTGCTTACACTTCCGTTTTCATCACATGAAACAATTTCATCTACAAACAAAAAAGGTTTTCTGTGCGGAAGAAGACTTTCGATATCATTAGTTACTGCCATCTTTATGCACCCATTCCGCCGTCAATACCGATAACCTGACCAGTTACATAAGTAGAAAGATCACTTGCAAGGAAGAGACATACATTTGCAACTTCCTCAACTGTTCCGGCTCTGTTCATAGGAATAATCTTGAGCCATTCTTTTCTGAGTTCTTCTGGAACTGCTTCTGTCATTTCTGTTTCGATAAATCCAGGAGCAACCGCATTTACGCGAACCTTTCTCTTACCGATTTCTTTTGCAAGAGCCTTTGTCATACCGATAAGACCTGCTTTAGATGCAGAATAATTTACCTGACCTGCTTCTCCGTGAACTCCAGAGATAGAAGCCATATTGATGATTGAACCCTTCTTCTTGTGAATCATATCGTAAGAAATAATCTGATTGATTACAAACGGAGCTGTGAGGTTTACATTGATAACGTCCTGCCAGTTTTCCATTGACATTGCAAAAGAAAGACCGTCGCGTGTAATACCTGCATTGTTAACAAGAACATCAAATCCGCCGGCTTCTTCAAGAGCTGCCTTAATACATTCTTTTAATGCTGCAGCATCACCACAGTTACAGCAGATTTCATGAAACTTAACTCCGTTATCAGCTGCAACTTTTTCTAAGTCTGCTTTTGCTGCAGATGGCTTTGTACAAAGACCCCACACTTCTGCACCGTTTGCCATAAATACTTCTGCAATCTTGCGTCCGATTCCACGGCTGGAACCTGTAACAAGTGCTTTTTTGTTTTCAAGTAATTTCATAATTTTCCTCCGGCCGCACATCTGTCATCTGCAGACTGCAGCAAAAATAAAATTGATTAAAGTGAATTAATAGTTTCTGCAGTATTTACACTTGTGCATTCAAGTCCTTCTGCGATTTCTGATTTAATCCAGAGACCGTTTAAAACCTTTCCTACACCAGTTTCAAGAACTTTCCATTCTTCTGCACTTTCTTTCATCATATCATATAAAACTTTTTCTTCACTAGTCCATAATACAGGATTTGTAAGATGTAAAACAGCATTCTTTTTAATTTCTGCACCGCTTGTTGCCTGCTTTCCTGTTACATTGCTGAACAAAGGAATTACCGGATCATTAAACGTAACATCTGCAATTGCTTTTTCAAATTCGTCTGCTGCTCTCTGCATTAAAGGACAATGGAAAGGTCCTGCAACAGCAAGACGAAGAGCACGACGTGCACCAGCTTCCTTACATAGATTTTCTGCCTGTGTAAGTCCGTCAAAAGTTCCGCTTAATACAGTCTGTTTTGGGCTGTTCATGTTTGCAGCATAAACATTGTCGCACTTAGAAGCAATTTCTTTTACCTGATCCTGTGTAAGTCCGATTACAGCAGACATTCCAGGTGCATGACCTTCATTTTCTTTTGCAATCTGCTCGCATACTGCCTGCATGATAGAACCGCGAAGGGCTACAACCTTGATTACATCTTCAAAACTCAAAACTCCGGCAGCATATAAAGCAGGAAATTCTCCGAGAGAAAATCCCATGGCTGCATCTGCTTTTATTCCCTTTGACTCAAGAGCTTTCATTACTGCAATGCTTGACGCTGTAATTGCCATCTGACTGTTGTCGCTGCGGCTTAATTCAGCAGCATCAGCTTCCCACATCAATTTTTTTACATCCTTTCCCCAGATTGCAGAAACTTCATCCAAAACTTTTGCGCTTTCAGGAAAAGCTTCACAAACATCCTTCATCATTCCGGGAACCTGAGCACCCTGTCCAGGAAACAAAAATGCATATTTTGCCATATCAATTACCTCTTTTTACAGGCTGAATTTACACACCGCCCGCCATATTATTTTTAATCCAAAATGACATATTTTATAAATTTGTCAACATAATATTAACAGAATATGAGGCTTTCTGCAAGTATATATATATGCCCGTAAAAATGTGGAGCAGGGGAAAAAATGGGAGGCACTTAAGAGCGAAGCGAACTGTGCGGGCCCCGTTTGTTTCCCTGCGGGAACATTTTTACGGGTGTATATATACTACAATATGGAGCAGGGAAAAAATGGGGCCCGCACCTTTCTGCGACAAAAAAACCTGTCGTACCGGACAATACGACAGGTAAAAAGAGAGTAAACTTTTTTTAATAGAATTATTCTGCTACTGCGATGTAGTAGTCATAAGTAACAGTAAATTTTCCCGAAGTCATATCCCAGCCCGGTTCTTTTTTACTGAATGGAGGAAGAAGCCACTGAACTTCTACACCGTTGTAACCATAAAGATTCTGTGATTTCATATCAATCATAAATCTCTTTGAGCCATCTTTATCAACAACTTTTCCGTTGTTTGGATTTGGTTTTCCCTGAGAGAAATAGCATCCACCGTCTTTTCCGTCTTCGAAATCAAGTTTTAAAATTACATTTCCCTTTGCGTCTTTTACAACAACATTGTCAATGTAAATTACAAGCGGTGTGCTTGATTTTTTTGTATTAGATTTAATGCGGAAAATCGACATATTCTTGTGTTTTCCACCCATTCCGTCATAAGTAATTCCGTCTTTATTTACTGTTACAGTGTATGTGTTCCATTCATTCGGTGTAAATTTAAGTCCAAGGTCATCTGTTCCCTTGCAGTAAAAACACTGATAGTTTGAAGTATAGAAACCACACTGAACCATGAGTGGTAATTCACCTTTCGGGTCATCTGCAAATGCACCGAAAGCCATTGCTAAAACCATTGAACATGCTAATAAAATCTTTTTCATAATTTAACTCCTTATAAACTATTAATTTATTCCGGCTGAACATAAGTCCAGATCATCTCTTCGTGAATAGCAGGTGTTACACCTTTCCTCTTAAAGAGTTCACTTACAGTTACAAATTCATAACCCTGTTTCTTTAATTTTGGTATCAAAATATCGAGCGCTTCAGGGGTCGGATGTGGATAAGGCTGAACATCATGCATAAGAATGATTGCTCCATCTTTAACACCTGCAAGTACATTGTTTGCTCTATCCTTTGCATTTGTATTACATCCCTGCCAGTCCATAGCAAGAACTCCCTGAATAAAAGGCATATCAACATAAGTATAAAGTTCTTCGCTTGTTGCAAGATTAGGTGGTCTAAAGAATTTTGCTTCCTTACCTGTATACTTTTTTATCGCAGCATTGGTTTTAGAAATTGATTCTCTAACCTCTTCCTTTGTCATGTTGTTCATGCTGTCCCATGCCCACGAGTGATTGTTAAGCTCGCATCCCATGTTAACCATTCTTTCAAGTGTAGGCTGTGTCTCACCAGTGATGAGCTGACCTATTAAAAAGAACGAAGCAACAACGCCATGCTTTTCGAGCTTATCCAGAACAAGTTCTGTCATTTCAGAATTTGGTCCATCATCAAATGTTAAAGCAACAAGTTTGTCTGGAGTTTTATTGTTAGAAGCACAAGACATAAACATTACGATAGATGAAACCAAAGCTATAAAAAAGCTCTTTCTCATTTTTTACTTTCCTCCTCATAGTTTTTCCCTTCTCCTGTTAAAAATGATAACAACGAATTTCCCATACCGAAATCGGTAAATACACCTAATATGGCATAGGTAAATTTCCCTATAACAAGCCGGAATGGAAAAAACGCCCTCCTCGTGGTATAATCAGATTATGTCGTATCGCGTAGGACTTTTTTTAAAATATCTCGACGAAGAATATCAGGCCTCGATTTTTCGTGGGGCTGCAAAGGCTGCAGAAAAAGAAGGAATCGAGCTTATCTGCATCCAGGGAGATGGTTCTGATAACCCGATTATTCCCGTTTCGTCTCATACTGCGCTCAATCTCGACGGAATCATTTTTCTTTCTTCTGTTCTTTTAAATAATTCATCTGATAAAGCTGCACAAAAGCTTAAGGATGCGTTTAAACCGGTTCCGGTCGTTTCGATTGGAGTTCAGCTAAAAGACATTCCTTCCATAATCTGCCAGTCAGAAACTTCTGTAAAAAAAGAGCTCGACCACCTTATGGAACATCACAAATATAAGAAATTCCTCTATCTCGGCGGTCCAAAGAATAATCACGACAACCAAATACGCGAAAATGTAATAAAAAAAGTCCTCGAAGAAAAAATAAAAAAATCAGACAAATATTCTCTTACAGTTAAAAACGGAATTCTATTCAGTGAGTCAGACGGGTTAAAACTTGCCCAGGACTACTGTAATAAAAATCCAGAAAAGAATATCGATGTAATTCTTGCAGGAAGCGATGACATGGCAGTCGGAATCCTAAAATACATAAATTCTGTTGCACCAGAAAGCTACAGGAAATGTCCGATTGTCGGTTTTGATGATATTCCGCTTGCAAAAACAGACCAGATTGCCCTGACAACGATAAAACAGCCGACAGAAAAACTCGGTGAACAGGCAGTCCAGATGATGTGGAATATACTCAGAAAAAAACAAGTCGCGCAGGTTAAAAAAATTCCTTCAACACTCATAATAAGAAACTCGTGCGGCTGCAGAGGCTATCACGATGATAAGAGTACTCATAAGGACGAACATCCTCTGCAGCGCGAACAGTTTCTGCGTGATGTAAGTTATTACGGACAGGAAATAAGTTCTGCATCAGACTTTAGCGAAATCGAAAATCCGCTTGCAGAGTTTTTAACAAACATTGCCTGCCGGGACTTTGCACTGGCAATTTATGACAAACCTGTAAAAAATATTCCTGCAAAAGCAAGGTTAAAACTTCATATAACAGATTTTATAATTGAAAAGAAAAATGACGCAACAAAATTATTAACCCTTAAAGAAATATTTAAAAAAATCCTTTCTTCAAAAAAAGATCCTGCTTCTCCACGATGTCTTTATCATCTTCGTGTTGGAGAAAAACGTCTGGGCTTTATTCTTTACACAGTAGATAAAAACTCACCTATCTATGTAAGTATGGCTGGAATGTTTCTTTCGCATGCAATCGACAGGATTTTTAAATTTAAGAGCGAAAAAAACCGCGCACGCGAACTTGAACGGGAAGTAGAAAAACGCACTGCAGAACTAAAAAAAGAATCTCTTCGCCGACAGAAAGTCGAAGAAGAAGTTTTAAAGATAAGCGATCTTGAACGTTTAAGATTTTCTCTTGATCTTCACGATGACATATGTCAGCGTCTTGCTGCAATGGCAATGATATGCAAAAAAGATTCAGAAAAAAATCCTGAACTTAAAATTCTTTTTGACATGGCAACAGAAACTCTTGCAAGAACAAGACAGTACGCTCACGACTCGTTCCCGGTAGAACTCGACTTTGCAGATATATGCGAAGCCTTGCAGTCACTCTGCAGGGAGTCTGAACATT
Organism: uncultured Treponema sp.; assembly: GCA_905236565.1. Lineage (GTDB taxonomy): Bacteria > Spirochaetota > Spirochaetia > Treponematales > Treponemataceae > Treponema_D. The sequence goes on from CAJORB010000040.1 coordinate 17,580, forward strand.
TTAACGATTTAAAAATAAGTTTTACACAATCAGGAACTCCGTCAGACTTAACTTCTGAACAGAAAATCAATCTTTTCAGGATTGCACAGGAGGCTTTACAAAATTCAATTAAGCACGCAAAGGCAAAAAATATAACACTCTCAATCTCGTTTACAGAAAGGAACATCAATCTTACTGTCACCGATGATGGAATCGGCTTGAATGAAAAAAACATTTCTAAAAACGACTTTAAAGAAAAACGCCGCCCTCGCGGGCTTGGACGCCGTTCGATGGAGTACAGGGCAAACCAGCTTAACGGAACTTTTAAAATAGAATCGGGGAAAAACTCAGGAACAAAAGTAATTGTTACAATTCCAAAAATTACTTCTGCAGAAAAGGAAATGTCATGAAACATAAAATCGTAATCATAGATGACCATATAATTTTTATTCAGGGACTTTCTCTATTAATCGAAAGCGACAAAGATTTTTCTGTTACGGGCTCTGCAACAAATTCTCATGACGGACTTGAACTTATAAAACAGCAGAAGCCTGATCTTGTAATCGTAGATTTAAATCTCGGAGACGAAGACGGACTTGAACTTATAAAATCAATCTCGGTTAAATTTCCAAAAACAAAAGTTCTTGTTCTATCGATGATGCAGGAAAGATACTACAGCGAACGCTGTCTTGCAGCCGGTGCCAAAGGTTATGTAATGAAAGACGCAGCTGCCGACACAGTGATACGCGCACTCAAAACCGTTCTCGAAGGAAAAATCTGGCTGAGCGAAGATGAACAGAAGCGTTATATAGATTCTCATTTTAAAGAACCACAGCAGAAACAGGATTCAAAAAGCCTTATGGACAGTCTTTCTGACCGGCAGCTGCAGATTATGCGTCTCATCGGCCAGGGCAACGGAACGCTCGAAATTGCACAGATGCTTTCTATAAGCACAAAAACTGTTGACGCTCATAAAGAGCAGCTTAAAAAGAAATTAAACTGTTCAACTTCACAGGAACTTCTTCGTCTTGCAATTTCGTGGAATAAATGATTTAGAGATTTAACGGCTTATATAAAATCTGTCAGAAGCTAAAACCTGCATCTTCTTTTCTTTATCTTCGGATGGTAAAAGAATACGCCAGAAATAAGAACCTTCGTCGAGCTTAACGGTATACTTTAATACAGAAGCATCAACATCTTCCTGCAAAACCGGATGAACAAAATAACTATCTTTGTAGACTTCAAGCCTTAGTTTTTTTACAGAATCATTATTTTTTATCCATGAAAACTCTACAGGATAAAGCTCTGCACCCATCTTAGAAAAATCCTTTTCAAAAACAGGAGAAAGAACAGTAATTGCCTTTCTCAAAACAAGGCCGCTTGAGTTGATTTCAAAACTGCTTTTTTCTGAAAGCTTGATTTCATTTAAAGCCTTTCCGTAAATCATTGCCTCGCCTTTAATGGCTGTAGCATCAATTGATTCACCGTATTTAAATTCTATGAGTGAACCGGGCTTTACTTCCATAAGCTTATTAAAATCGCTTCCGGTTACTATAAGAGAATTTTCGCAATTTAAAAGATTAATTATGACTTTAGTATTGTCTTCAAGCTGAATGGCAAAGCCGTATTCCTTATCATAATATGCAATACACCCGGATATCTCCCCGAGAGTAACACGGGCTCCGCTTGTTAAGGCAAGCTCAACAAAGCTGTTTTCAGAAGTTCTGATTGTACTCCGGTTTTCGATAAAATCATTTTTAGAAATAAGATTCCATATTTCACTTTTTACTATTTTTTCTGAACAGTTATTCCTGACATCTTTTACCGCCGCAACATAAACAAGCTTTTTTTGCCCCGGCATAATCTGTCTTATAAAGAGAAAAATAAAAAAGCACGAAAAAAGAAGCATCAGAACTAAGCAAATGACATTTTTCTTTGTAACTACACGATATTTTTTTTCTGCCATTTCTATCTGTCACCCGTCATTCTTATTACAGCATAATCGTTTAAAGATGCATCAGAACTTTCATCATAAGCTACTTTTTCTGCTGCACACACATCCTGAACAAGATTTAACGTATCTTGTGTAATAAGGATATCTTTATCCGATAAAAGAGCCCTGCCCTTTATATCTGCCGTTTGCTTTAATGTTCTTCCGATACATGTATATTCTTTTCTGTCAGATGAACCAATCTGACCTGCAACAACCGGTCCAGAATGAATTCCGCAGGCAAGCTTGATTGCAGGTTTATTTTCTCTTCTAAGTTCTCTACTAACAGATTCAATCTTCTGTTTCATAGCGCATGCGCATTTTACACAGTCAATCGCATCCTGTTTCGGAGTTCCGCTTGTGAGTGGCGAACCCCAGATTACGACAACTTCATCTCCGATAACTTTATCTATACAACCTTTATTTTCACTCACGCACTTAAATACTACATCCATGTAGTTACTCAAAAGTTCTACAACCTCTGTTGCAGTAAGCTTATCCGTTATATCAAGAAAATTCTTTATGCTTACAAACAATGTAGTTACAAATTTCGTTTCACCGCCAAGAGAAACTTTACCGTTCATTGCAATCTGCGAAATGCGTTCATCCCCAAATTTTCCGAATGACATCTTTATATTTTCGTGTTTTAAAAGGCTCTGGCACATCATCGAGAATTTTGTAACAAGAGTTCCAAGTTCATCTTTTGAATGAGATTTTAATTTTACATTATAATCTCCGGCACTTACACGATCTGTTGCAGAAATAAGCGCTTTAGCCGGAATCGTAATTTTAAGAGAAGTAATCCATGCAAAGATAATTACGATAAAAAGTTCTGCAAGTGCAAGAAAGCAGAGAGTCGAAAGAACATATTTCGATTTTTTTAAATCAATTTTTGATGCAGGGTTCACTGTTATTACAGCACATGAACCGCTCATGAGGGATTTAAAAGCACCGTAATATTTTTCTTCATCTTTCGAAAAAGAAGTTTGCATTTTGCTAGATTTGTCATTAACAAAATTATTTACGATTGAATAATCGCACATATTCTGCGAACTTAAAACCACGCTAAAATCAAGTCCTGCAATTATATTTCCCTTATCATCAACTAAGAATGTAAGATTTTCGTTTCCGTTTTCATTGCACAGTGCTGCAAGATGATCTGAGTTTATAACGATACCAAGAACATCGTATTTTGCACCTGCACTTTTTACAGGATAAAAAATAAGTGCACTGCATGATTTTACGATATGACTTATATTGCGGATTGACTTATTTCCTTTTCCTGCATTTTCTACGTCGGCTTTGTAAGTCGAAAAAAGTGAATCCAGAGTATCTTCTTTTATTCCGCTTGAATAAATAAGTTTATCATTCTTTAATAAATCATCCTGCGTTAAAACAGCAGCTATAGTTTTTTCTCCTGCAAAGAAACTGTCCCGTATTTTATTTTTTAATTCATTATTAGACTGCGCTAAATAAAGTCTGTAAAAAAATTCTGATCGTTCTATGATGGAACTTATTTCAGAATCAATCTTTGCTGCTGCATAAGTGTTCTTATCAGAATTTCTTGTCTGGGCCTCTATATTTGCAGAATCTCTAAACAAAGTAAATACAAAATAAATTGTTGCTGCAGCTGCAAATAAAAAAGCAAATACTGCAAATTTAATAAATTTTCTTCTTACAGGCTTTTTAATCTTTACCTTCTGCGCAAGTTCATAATATTCATCACGGTCAGATGAACTTTTACTTTCTACACTTTCTTTTTCTGTAAGAATATTATTTGCATCATCTTCTGGAAGAAGAATCGCCGTTGTTACTTTTCGTTTTATAAAATCTCCGTAATCAAGAAGAGCTTCTTCGCGTTCTGCAAATTCCTGTTCGTTGATTTCTTTATAAATATCTGCTTCGTATGATTTTACATGTATGTAATCTGTTTTTATTCCGAGAGAAACTTCAAGTTCAAAAATTCCATCGTCACTGCAGGTCGCATCAAGCTTTGCAAATTTCTTAGAATTATCTGAATCATCTGTATTTTCTTTAAGACTTTCGTAATGTTCCTGATTTAGTTCAACTGAACCGATTTTATAGATTTTTTCTATTTCTGCTTTCTCTGACAGTCTGCACACATAAACCGGAATCTGACGGTTTACAAAATCACTTTTACAGACATATACCGTTTTTTTATTTTCTTTATCAATTAGTGGAACAAATGTAGAATCCTTTAACCTGATTCCGACTATTGGCTTATTCATACTTTCTCCATAATATCCTCAGGGATTATTAGATTATTATACCATATACATGCACTATTTAACAATTTAAAAAAAGGCTGTTCCGCAAATTTTACGCAGAACAGCCTTTGTCATATCAGTTATAAAACCGACTGTTTATCTCTTTGAAAGTGTTTTTTTAATCATTGTTCCGACAAAGATAATTGCAGCAACTAAAACAGCCATTAGTACAAGTACGATTGGTGCTGTTTTTGCGCCAAAGATATCGATGTATCCAGCAATAAATACAACAAGAATGATTAAAGGTGCAATAAATCTGAGATAGAATTTAATTGCAGCATTCTTAGGGAATTTGATTCCGTCACCAGTATCTGCTTCTGCAGTAAAGCCATCCCATCCCCATCCTGCTTTTACTGTACAGAAAAGAAGGAATATGAGTGAACCAAGTGGAAGAAGGTTCTGGCTTACGATAAAGTCTTCGAGTGCATCAATAGAACCGATATGTGCACCAAAGTGTACGCCTGACCAGATATTCATTCCAAGTGCTGCAGGAGTTGCAAGAACAATCATTGCAATAAAGTTGATTAATACAGACTTACTGCGTGACCATCCGAACTTGTCCATTGGGAATGCAACGATATTTTCAAATACTGCAATTACAGTAGAAAGAGCTGCAAATGACATAAAGAGGAAGAAGAATGCTCCTACAATGCGTCCTACAACAGGTCCCATTGAATTAAATACGTTTGGCAATGACATAAATGCAAGTCCTGCACCAGAAGATGCTTCTACACCAAATGCAGCACAAGCAGGGAAAATAATTAATCCTGCACAGATTGCAACAAATGTATCAAGTCCGATAACACGAAGTGCTTCACCTGTAAGAGAATATTTTTTATCAATGTATGAACCAAAGATTTCCATTGATCCGATTCCAAGTGACAATGTAAAGAATGCCTGTCCCATAGCTGCATATATTGTATCCCAGAGACCATGTTCGCCGCTCACTAAAGCTTTAAAATCCGGTTTAAGATAGAATGCATATCCTGCTCCAGCACCCTTAATAAATGCAACATAAATTGCAAGACCAACCATGATTACAAAGAGAGCAGACATCATTATTTTTGTAATGCGTTCAACACCTTTCTGGAGTCCAAGGAAACAAGCACCAAATCCGATTACGATTACTACGAGCATCCAGATTAAAAGTGTTTTATAATCCCCTACTGTTCCGCCAACGAATGCATTTACGATTGCATCTCCATCCATTCCGACAAATTTTCCGCCAGCCATCTGGAAGAAATATTTAAGGAACCATCCAGAAACTACTGTATAGAACATCATCAAAAGATAGTTACCTGCTACAGCAAAACCATTATACCAGTGCCATTTCTTACCCTGAGGTTCAAGTTCTTCAAAAGCAGCAGCCATACTTTTTCTTGATGCACGTCCAACTGCAAATTCACAAACCATTACAGGAAGTCCGAGGATTACAAGGAAAACTAAATAAATAAGAACAAAAGCTGCTCCACCGTATTTACCTGTGATATAAGGAAAGCGCCATACGTTTCCCAAACCAATTGCACAACCAGCAGACAAAAGTAAAAAGCCGAGGCGGCTTCCTAAACTTTCACGATTCTGATTTTCCATTTTTCACTCCTAAATATATACAATTCGCTTATCAGCAAGCGTGTTTCTATTAATAATACTTAGTAGAAAAAAAACTGTCAATCTGTTATCATTCAACACATGGAACAATACAAAAAAGAATTTATCGATTTCATGGTAGAATCTAACGCATTGAAATTTGGAAGTTTTACATTAAAAAGCGGAAGGCAGTCGCCTTTTTTTATGAATGCAGGCGCATACATTACAGGAAGCCAGCTTGAAAAGCTCGGAGTATATTATGCACACGCAATTCACGACAACTTTGGAGATGATTTTGACGTTCTCTTTGGACCTGCATACAAAGGAATCCCGTTGAGCGTTGCAACATGTATCGCATACTCAAAGCTTTTCGGCAAAGAATTAAAGTACTGTGCAGATAGAAAAGAAGAAAAAGATCATGGTGCAGATAAAGGCGGACTTTTAGGCTATAACATCAAGGACGGCGACCGCGTTGTAATAATAGAAGACGTTACAACATCTGGAAAATCAATCGAAGAAACTTATCCTAAAATCAAGGCACAGGAAACTACTCCAGGTTCAATCAAGATAATCGGAGAAATGGTTTCTTTAAACCGCATGGAAAAATCTGCAGATTCAGATAAATCTGCACTTGACTCGATTACAGAAAAATACGGTTTTCCTGCACGCGCAATCGTAAGCATGAAAGATGTAATTGAATATCTTTATAAACCGGACGGCTCCGGTTTAATAACAGAAGAAATAAAAAAACAGATGGATGAATATTATGCTCAGTGGGGAGCAATAATGTAAATTGGGTTTGTGCAGCAATTTGGACATGTCCATTATTGTTCGAGTTTCTGATGCGAAATAAAAAAAAGACTGCCTCATACGAAGCAGTCCTTTTTTTTGTTAAGAAACAAGCTTTTTATTTCTTTGCAGCTTTTTTAGCTGGTTTTTTTACAGCTTTTTTTGCTGGCTTTTTAACAGCTTTTTTTGCTGTTGTTTTTTTAGCTGGTTTTTTTACAGCTTTTTTTGCTGCTGGTTTTTTAACAGCTTTTTTTGCAGCTGGCTTTTTTACTGCCTTTTTTGCTGCTGGTTTTTTTGCAGCTTTCTTAGCTGCTGGTTTTTTTGCTGCCTTTTTTGCAGCTGGTTTTTTTGCAGTTTTTTTAGTTTCTGCCATTTGATCCCCCTTTGACGTAATTGTTACATTACGCTTAATTTTTCTTGTTGTAGTCATTTCGAGCGCTTTCTCAAGAATAATTATTCTTGAAATACGCGCATAAGGCTGTAATGTCTTATTTACTTTATCGACAATTGCCTTAATTTCTTCATAGACTTTTTTATTACTAGAAGCGCCTTCACGTTTTACCTGAAGTCTTGCCAATAAATCATCGGCAGGATAAATCAAAGCTTCAATACCCTCTGATTTATGTTCCGCATCTTGAATATATCCGCGAACCATAATTTGTTCAACATCGTAGTAAAGCTGGAAAGAATCTTCGATTTCTTCTGGATATACGTTTTTGCCGCCATCAGTAACTATGATATTTTTTGCACGGCCAGAAAGCATAAGATAATGCTCTTTGTCCATCCACCCCAAATCACCAGTCTTAAAGAAACCATCTTCTGTAAAGACTGATTTTGTTTCTTCTGGCATCTTGTAGTAGCCCTGCATTACCATTGGACCTTTAACTACAATTTCGCCAATCCCCTCCTTATTCTTATTTATTATCTTAATTTCCTCCCAAGGAGAAAAATCAAGTCCAACACTTTCGATTTTGAAATGTTCCAGAGGATTTAATGCAATGATTGGAGAAGTTTCTGTGAGCCCGTACCCCTGAATAAAATCAATCCCCATTGCATTATAACCTTTAAATATGCTTGATGCCAATGGGCCACCGCCACAAATTGCAACACGTACTGTCTTTAAATTTGCTGCAGTTAAAACGGAATTTAAAAGAACGTGTCCGATGTTTTTTCCAGTTACCTTTCTTACAAAGTAAGAGAAATTCATCAGAGCAGAAATAATAATTTTTGCTGCAACACCTTTCTGTGCAATTCCCTTCATTATTCCGGAATAAAGTTTATTGTAAAGAAGAGGAACACCGAGCATTACAGTTATTCCGCCTTCCTTTAATTCTTTCATCAAACGGCTTACAGCCATGCTCTTACCAAATACAATTGAACATCCTGCAGAAAGAGGACAGATCATTGCTGCCTGCATTGTGTATCCGTGATGAATAGGAAGCAGTGCATAGAAAACATCTGTTTCATAAAGAATAAGATTTTGCTGAGCAATGAAACAGTCAGAAACAAGATTTTCCTGACTTAACATTACACCTTTCGGAGTTCCTGTAGTTCCAGAAGTAAAAAGGATTGCAGCAGTATCTTTCATTTCTGCATGTTTGATTTCTACTTTTTTCTTAGGCTTAAGATTATAGATGTATGTTTTCTGATTTAATTTAGAAAGTGAATAAACTTTAGCGCCGATTTTTTTTGTTGCAAATAGTTTGTATTTTTCTTCGTCACCAAAGAACATAACCGGCTTTGCTGTATTAATAAGATTAAGGATTTCTTTTTCGTGAAGTGCGCAGTCGATAGGAACTACGATGGCACCGGCCTGCATGATTGCAAAATAAGCTGTAGCCCACTCAGGAGAGTTCTTACCGCAGACGGCAACTCTATCTCCTTTTTTGACACCATTCTCGGCAAGCCACTGGGCAACCTGCGAAACATTATTCCAGACCTGAGAATAAGTCAGAGAGTTTTTAACTCCTGTTACATCATCAAAGTCTACGAAGCAGGGTCTGTTAGGAAAGCGCAGTTGAGAGATGTACAGCAACTGAGGCAGCGTTGGCCAGGTTGATGAAAACACCTTCCCGCGAAACTCATCTAAAAATTTCCAAGAAACATCTTTTCGTATCGGCTTCATTAATTTCCCCAAAAAAAACTTTTTACTTTTCTATATACTCTATTTTATTACTATATTAAAAAAATTGCAAAGTTTTTTTTCATTTTTCTTCTAAATTTTTTTTGCGAAAATTCTGCAAAAAACTAAGTAATAAATTTTATTTTCCGATATTTTAAAAGTATGAATGTCAGAAAATTTTTTTGTGTTAGTTTAATTTTTTGTTCACTTAGTTTTGCTTTTGCAAAAGAGTACTCAAAATCAGAAGCGGCAAAACTCCGCTCCGCAGTCTGCCAGAAAGCAAAAACTTACATCGGCTGTCCTTACCGTACCGGCGCAATCGGACCAGACGCTTTTGACTGTTCAGGATTAATTTTTACAGTATTCAGAGAAGCAGCTGGAATACAGCTTCCTCGTTCTGCAAAAGCAATTTATTCTGCCGTAACGATAGTTTCTTCGGACCAGATAGAAGAAGGAGACCTCGTTTTCTTTAAAACAACGGGCGACGGCTCAATTTCTCATGTCGGAATCTACATCGGACGCAATCAGTTCATTCATGCGGCAAGTGACGGATCAAATACAGGGGTTATTGCTTCATCTTTGACCGAAAAATACTATAAAAACTGTTTTGCAGGTGTAGGAAAACCTATTTCTACAGCAAAATCAAATAAAAAAAACGAAAAAACAGATGACTCTGATGAAATAATCGAAGAAGAAGTCATAGAAGACGACAATTCCGAAGAAAAAAAATCAAAAGGTTCGTTTTTATCTGACATCGAAGTTGATACAATAACTGCATGCGACTGGAGTTTGTGGCTTCCAAATAAATTCATGATAAATTTCAGGGGACTTACACTTACAACGATAGCTAGATACACCGGATGGCAGGTTCAGCCGGGAGTAGGAACGACATTAAGATGGAATTCCGGCACACAGGTTTTTCAGCTTCCTATACTGTTCAGTTTAACATTTAACGAACATGTAACGGTTTATGCCGGCCCCGTAATAACTTTTGGAGATCCTGTAACTCCTGACACGCATGATCCTATAAAAGCATCTTTTTTCCCTGGAATAATGGGTGTTTCGTTCAGTACACCGTCATTTAACGCAGGAAATGTAAAAATTTCTGTTACACAGGACCTTGCATACACAATTTTTAACGACACAGACGGTGGTGCACTAAAATTTCATGACTCGCTCTACACGGGATTTATTTTTTCAACCGGCATACGTGTAACATTGCCGGTAAAAAGTGTTTTAAAATAATGCAGGAGTTATTTTAAAATGAATAAAAACAGAAAGTTTTTTATTTTCATTCTGGCACCATTATGTGCTCTTTTTTTTACAGGCTGTCCGGTTGATATTTCAATTCAGAATACATCAGAAGATGATGTAAGATATTTTATTACAACTTCTGCAGGAAATGAAATAAAAAAAGCATTTTTACCGCCTGATAAGTCAAAAAATCATAAGGAAACTCTTCTTTTTGATTCAATAGAAATAGAAAAAGCATTAATAAAGTCCGGTTTTACTTCTGCAAGCGCTATTACTCATAATGACAGCGAAAAAGGCGAAGAAAATCTTACAATAAGGGCTTTAACTGCAAAAAAAAGATTTGATTTTATAAAATATACTCACTCAAAAGACGGCGTGATAAAATCTGTTTCTGTAACGCTTTCGCCAGAAATTTTACAGGATTTGATTACAAATCAGAACTCAATAATCCAGAAATATGCAGATTTACTCATGGCTCCATGCTTTACAGGCGAAGAACTCACTAAAGAAGAATACATAGAAGTCTTATCTTCACTTTACGGTGAAAAACTTGCACATGAACTGGCAGAAGGTTATCTTACAATCTGTGTTCCGGCAGGAAATCAGAGCAAAAAAGGCCAGCCTGGTATAAAAATTCCTCTCATCGAAATTTTAACCCTTCAGGAAGAAAAAAACTACACTTTTTCAGTTGAATAAAGCGATTTAATCACCATAGAAAGTTTTTCTGCAGCAAGACGATGCGTTTTTGGCCCCGGATGCTGTCTTGAACCCTTATCTTCTTCATTTGTTTCACAATCCATAGAGTCAAATTCGAGGGTAAAAACGTTTTTATCACCGGTTTCGTTTTTAAATTGTGAAATTCCTTCGTAAATAAAGCCCATCACTTCTGGAATATACATCATTCCGGTTGCCCAGATTATTTTTGCAGCAGGATTATTTTTTCGAACGACATAAAGGAATTTTTTAGTTCCTTCAGTAATTTTTGCACCGTCAGAAGCACAGGGCTTTCCGTTTTCATCAAGGTTCATTTTATAAACTTTTCCGGTATCAGGATCTGTCCACGGCTCAAAATAAAAACCGCCGCGGTCATTTGTTCCAAGATTTATGATTACAAAATCACTTTTCCACTTTGAAAAATCATATTTCTGATAACCGCCGAGCTTTTTGTAGAGCTTTCCCTTAGGAATCGAGCATACGTTCTCGTATTCAGGCGGAATTACATAGTAAGGATTATTGTTCCACGCAGAAACAATACCAAAACCGCCCTGACTTACAACGCGAAAATCTGCATCAAGCTTTTCTGCAGTCTGATATGCATATGTTTTACAGAAAGACATATGACATCCGATCCACGCCATATCATCTACAGCACCTGCAAGACCTTCGCCGGTTGTAATACTGTCACCGACAAACTCGATTTTCATTTTATGTTCAGGAAGTTTAGAGAATGAACCGCCTTTAGTAAGTGCAAGCTTATGAATTTTTATAAAATGTTCAGGATCATCTGCCATAGGCTGCGAATCTTTCATAACGCGGATATCCGTTTCGTAACTGTCATCAAAGCCGCGTGCAAGACATATCCACTGCTTTCCTTTTGTAATCATCTGGCGCGAATTAATTCTTCCGTTAAGAAAAACAACAAGCCACGGCTCCAGAGTTTCAAAGCCACCTTCGATTAAAGCCCAGATCTCTCGTCCTTTAAAATGAACTTCAAAGCCCGAACCGTTCCAGAAAAGTGTCCTGAAAGATTTTTTTTCTGCGCAAGACACATCGCGGCCAAGAAAATAAAGTTCCGGGATTTTATTTATAGGATAAACATTTACATTTCGCATATTTTTCTCCTGTATGTAAGATATTTAAAAGAGATATTACCTTCTTTATGCTGTTCAGTCTGTTCGAGAGCAAACTCGTCTGTGTCAAACTTCGGGAAAAACCTGTCGCCTTTTACATCAAGTTCAACTTCTGTAAGAAAAAGTTTATCAGAAAGCGCAAAGGCATTTTCATAAAGTGACTGGCCGCCGCAGATAAAGATTTCTTTTTGAGGATATTTTTCTGCGGAATAGTTTAAAGCCGCCTCTAAAGACGAAAAAACCGTCACGCCTTCGTGAAAATATTTTTTGTTTTCTGACAAAACAATGTTTATTCTGTCAGGAAGCGGCTTATTGAGCTTTAAGAAAATCTCGTCAAAAGTTTTTCTTCCCATTATGACCACATTCCCGGTCGTAAGTTCCTTAAAACGCTCCTGGTCGGCCTTTATATTCCACGGAATCCTACCGTCACATCCGATTACACGGTTTTTTGCAAACGCCGCGATGATGGAAAGTCTTACAGGATAAAAATACCTTCTTACATAATCAGAATTTACAAAATACATCATAAAAAGAAAACTTTTTATCGTGCCAAAGACATCTTTTGCAATATAACTGTACTCCTTTTTTGAAATAAATACTGCAACAGAAACTATACCCAGTACAATATTTAAGACACAGTAAAGAATATATAAGACTTTTCCTATTCTGTTTCCTTTTACGATTAAAACTGCACATATTAAAAGATAAACTGCCAGCACAACACATAAGCATAAAAGCAGTTCCTTATTGTCCCGTCTAAATATGATTCCAAGAATTCCAATTAAAAATGCGACAAAAACTTCAATAAATAAAAAAGTGACAATAAAAAGAAGCAGCCCTTCGGGGCCTTTACGTTTTTGTTTTCCCATATGACAGATAATACCATAGCGGGATAAAATTTCAAATCGTTTTATCGCAGAGTTTTTGAAATATTCTTTTTGCCACAAAAATATTCTCATGTCACTATACAAAATAATTGATATTATGGGTTTTTAGCTTAGTATATTAATCAAGTATTATATAAACTTTAGAAAAAGGAGTTTTAGCGATACCAGACACATCGTAAAATAATACTTGCCGGGCTGGAGTAAGTTTTACCCCAGCCCATTTTTTTATAGAAAAAAATTCTTATTTATGTTAAACTGAACTCAACTTAAAAATCATAAGGGGAAAAAATTATGGAAATGACATCCGGCTACAAATCAATCGACTTAAAGACATGGAAAAGAGCACCTTATTACGAATATTATGCACACGGTTCAAAAGGAATGTGCGCAATGACAGGAAACATTGAAGTTTCTTCATTATATTCAAAATGCAAAGCAAGCAATAAAGATTTTTTAATTTCGATTCTTTATGTAATTTCGATTGCCCTTAACAAGCACGAAGAATTTAAAGTCGGATATTGTGCAGAAAACGGTGAACTTATGATCTGGGACGAAATCAATCCGATTTTCCGCGTATTCCACAAAGACACAGAACTTTTTACACGCGTGTGGACAAAGTTTACAAAAGACTTCAAAGGTTTCTACGACGGATGCCAGAAAACAATCGATGAAGGATTAAAACTTACTTCATTAAACGCACACGATATTCCGGACAACGCATTCGAAATCTCACACGTTCCTTTCTCTTTTACATCAGTAAACGTTAAAATGTCAGAAAGCGGAAAATATTTTTCACCAATCCTTACAACAGGAAAAACTTTCGAAGAAAACGGAACAGTTAAAATGCCGATTGCAATGCAGATAAGCCACGCAGTTGCAGATGGTTTCCACATTGCAAGATTCTTTGATGAAGTAAAAGAAGAAGCAGAAAAGCTTGCAGCTTCTATATAATCTTCTTAAACTTCTTTTCTACATCTTTAATGAGCTTGTACTCGAACGAATCAACGAGTGCAAGCCATGAAGCTTCTACAAGGTCGCAGCTTACTCCGACTGTTGTCCAGCTTTCGTTTCCATCTGATGATTCAATCAATACACGAACACGGCTTGCTGTCGCACTCTTTCCATCAAGAACACGAACTTTATAGTCTGTAAGTCTGAATGACTGTACCGAAGGATAAAATCTTTCCAATGCTTTTCTAAATGCAATATCAAGTGCATTTACAGGACCCATTCCTTCGCCGCCGGTTACTTCTATCTGTTCATCAACTTCCACTTTTACCTGTGCACATGCACATACGCCTTCTTCTGGGCGTGGATTAACAGAATTAACCTGATAATAATGAAGCTTAAAGAACGGCTGATACTTACCGATTGTTTTTCGTACAAGAAGTTCAAAACTTCCGTCTGCACCTTCAAACTGATAGCCTTCAAACTCAAGCTGCTTTACTTTCTGCATTATTTCTGCAACAACAGGATCATCTTTTTCGATAGAAGAATCAAACTTCTTAATCTTTTCGATTATCATGCTACGGCCAGCAACTTCGCTCATCAGGAACACGCGTTCGTTACCTACAGATTCCGGCTCAATGTGTTCATATGCATACGGATTTTTTAAAACTGCATCGATGTGCATTCCTGCTTTGTGAGCAAATGCGTTTGCTCCGACATAAGGAAGTCCCGAATCAAGATGCAGGTTAGAAATTTCTGCAATCTTTTTTACAGTCGGTGTTATAATCTTTAAATTTTCTGACGGAATACACTCGTAACCCATTTTGAGCTGCAGGTTAGGAATGATGGTCGAAAGATTTGCATTTCCTGTTCTTTCGCCGATTCCGAGTAAACAACCCTGAACATGACGAGCACCGGAATCTACTGCCATAAGTGTATTGGCAACTGCAAGCCCCGAGTCGTTGTGTGTGTGAATTCCGATTACAGCTTTATCACCAAAAGTCTTTACAACATCTTTTGTAATTTCGCGGCATTCATCAAGAACACAGCCACCCTTTGTCTCACATAAAGTAAGAACACTTGCACCACCGTCGATTGCGGCCTGCAAAGTTTTCATTGCATATTCTTTATTCTTTACGTAAGCAGTAAAGAAATGTTCTGCATCATAAATTACGTTTCTTCCGTTTTTCTTTAAGAACTCTGCAGTATCACGAATCATTTCGAGATTTTCTTCGAGAGTCGTGCGGATAATATCTGTTACCTGAAAATCCCAGCTTTTTCCAAAGAAAACAACATCCTCTGTATCTGCTGCAAGAAGACTCTGGAGATTTGTATCTTCGATGCACTGCATTCCCTTTCTTCTTGTTGAACCGAATGCACAGAGTCTTGCATTTTTTAAGTTTAATTTCTTTACCTGCTGGAAAAATTCCATGTCCTTAGGGTTGCTTCCTGGATTTCCAGCTTCTACGTATTTAACGCCGAGTTCATCAAGAGCTTCTACAATATGAATTTTATCCTGAATTGAAAAGCTGATTCCTTCTCCCTGTGCTCCATCGCGTAAAGTTGAATCAAGTATATCAATTGTTTTTGTACCGCTCATACGAACTCCTGTTAATTTTTGGTAAAATTATGAAGTAAAATTAACGTTTATTCAATAGTAGTTTTTCATATAATATTGTAGATAAATATAAAAGGTGCTATAATTAATGTTAAATTCAATAAAGTCCAGGAGATGGAAATGAAAAAAATCAGTTTAATCGCATGTGCAGTTATGTTATTTAGCCTTGCTTCATGCGGAAAAAAGAAAGTTGTTATTAATGGAGTTGCAGATCTCGAAGGAAAGAAAATAGGTGTTCAGGCCGGAACTACAGGAGAAACCTGGGTTAACGAAGCAAGTGGCCTTACACAGAAAGAAGTATTGCCTTTTAAAACAGGAATCGATGCAGCCCTTTCATTAAAGGCAGGCGGACTCGATGCAGTTATCCTCGATGAACTTCCTGCAAAATAAATCGTAAGCCGTCATCCGGAACTTACAATTGTCCGCGACAGTGTATTCTCAGAAAATAAAGAAGAATATGCAATCGCAGTTAAAAAGGGAAACAAAGCCCTGCTGGATTCTATCAACAAGACAATCACAACAATGAAAGAAAACGGTGAGTATGACAAGCTCATCCAGGCATTTATGCCGGCAGATGGAGAAATTAAAGTTCCAGAATCCATCGTTATTGATTCTTCTAAATCTGTAAAACTCGGAACAAATGCACAGTTCCCTCCATTCGAATACATTCCACAGAAAGATGTTGTAGGATTTGATATTTCAATGGGTGAACACATTGCTCAGGACTACGGTGCAAAACTCCAGATTGTTGATATGGCTTTCGAAGGACTTATCAACGCACTTGATTCTGGATTAATCGACTTTATCGCAGCCGGGATGTCAGTTACAGAAGAAAGAAAAAAGAACGTAGACTTTTCTGTTCCTTATTACACATCAGAACAGGTTATCATCGTTCGTAAATAATTCTATATAAAAGTTTGCAGGACATAAGTTCTGCAGACTTTTTTTTTGAGGCAGTTTTGATTCAGGCATTTTATGATACAATAATTTCGGGCTCACGCTGGGTACTTATTGCAAGAGGTTTGGGCACTACCCTTCTTATCTCTTTATGTGCAATTATAATCGGTACTATACTCGGCTGGCTTATCGCAATTTTTAAAATCTCCGGAATCAAACCACTCCAGATTATCGGCGAAATATATACGACTGTGCTCAGAGGCATTCCTCTTGCAACACAGCTTATGATTTTCTACTTCGTTATATTTCTTCCGATTGGTCTTACAAATAATCTTATCGTAGCCATCATCGCATACGGAATAAACTCTGGTGCATACTGTGCAGAGATTTTCAGATCAGGAATCCAGTCAGTAGATCCGGGACAGACAGAAGCTGGAAGATCTCTTGGGCTTTCAAAAGCACAGACACTTTTACACATTGTTTTTCCTCAGGCGTTTAAAGCAATTCTTCCTACATATGCAAGCGAATACATCGTATTGATAAAAGAGACATCTGTTGCATCATTTATCGCTGTAATGGATCTTACCAATGCAGGTGATAAAATCAGAAACGCAACGTATAATGCGTGGATTCCGCTTTTATCATGCGCCGCAATTTATCTTATCCTTACATGCGGTTTAACAAAAATCTTCTCGATTGCAGAAAAAAGATTTGCAAGAAGTAATTCAAGATAATTAAAATCTCTGACATTTACATAACAACGTGCGGACAAAAAAAAAGACCGCAGGCGCGTAAAATACCTGCACGTATTTTACGAAACCGCAGTCTTAAGTCTATTTTACAACTCTCCTTAAAAAAGGAACTAGTTAGTTGTACAAACTGCAAACCCCTTAAAAATCGGAGCGATAAAATCTTTTACACAATCGATAATAGAATTAACAGATTCTGTAACAAAAGATTTTTTAACCTGTGATGTCATTTCTACAAACGCTTTCTGTGTTAAAACCTGTTTTGTAAGTCCACCATTTTCTGTAGTATCAAACATGATTACGGCATTGTCTTTTTCTGAAACCTGTGTGATAGAATTTTTTACCTGGCGTGAAACCTGTTTTAACACACGGTTATCATCAATTGCAAGAATAGTTGTATTCTGCGCACCAAGAACAGAACTTAATTTATAATCACTTATAAAAATTGCATCTGGTTTTTCCTGTTCAAGAATTTCTTTAATCTGATTTTCAGAAAAATCATAGCTTACAAGAATTGCAACTGCACCCATCTTTGTAATTGCAAGAAAACTTTCTACACACTGAGGGCTGTTGTCCATAAAAAGTGCAACCTTGCTGCTTTTTGTAATTCCCTGTTCTTTAAGGGCGCGGCATGTAAGTGATACATCCCACATCATATCGTCATATGAAATTTTATTGCCATTTTTAAGAAGCATGGCAGGTTTTACTGCAAATTTTTTAGCTACGGCTGTAAGAAGTGCCGGAATAGTATTAATAACGTTTCTCATAAAAAAAACCTCTTTTTTTAAGGGTATGCGGAACAAAATCAAATCCTTTCTGTTCCTTCTATACTAATTAGACAAGGTTTTTACGAAAAAGTTGCAGAAATTCGAATAAAAAAGCCTTTAAAAGCGGACTTTTAAAGGCTTTTTTAGTATTTAGTTTACATGTTTACATATTAAAGGCTATTAGTCACGATACAAATCGCGTTTTGTATATGTTGTATGCAAAAGGTGATGCGATTTTTCTCCAAGTGGTTTTCCTAAGAAGTCCTTGTAAATCTTAGCGATTTCCGGGTTCTTGTGTGACTGACGAAGCTTACATTTTCCATCATCCTTGTAGAGTGCGTTAGCTCTCTTCTTTCTGATGTCATCTGTTGCTCCGTAAGGCTGTCCACCACCTGCAACACATCCACCACGGCAAGCCATAACTTCGATAAAGTGCCAAGATGGTTCTTTACCTTCTTTGAGTTCCTGTCTTACCTGCTGAATTACTGCATCAACATTACCCATCTGGTGAACGATAGCAATACGAACTTTTAAGTCCTTGTTGATCTTAACTTCTGCAGTCTTAACATCTTTAAGTCCACGTGCCGGTTTGTAATCTACAGGTTTCATTTCTTTACCTGTGAGTACAAAGTAAGCTGTACGTAATGCAGCTTCCATTACACCACCAGTTGCACCAAAGATTGTACCTGCACCTGTGTAAGCACCCATGATTGAATCTGCTTTTTCTTCTGGAAGATTAGCAAAGTCAATTCCTGCTTCACGGATAAGTTTTGCAAGTTCGCGAGTTGTAAGAACCATATCATAGTCCTGAACTCCGCTTGACTTCATATTCTTATCTCTTGTGCTTTCAAAAAGTTTTGCAGTACAAGGCATTACTGATACGTTAAAGATATTTTTTGGTTTTACTTTAATTGAATCTGCAAAGTAAGTTTTTGTCATTGCTCCTTCCATCTGCTGTGGAGATTTTGCAGTAGAAAGGTGTGGGAGCATATCATGATAATTCTTTTCGCAGTAGTCTACCCAGCCTGGACAGCATGAAGTAAACATAGGAAGTTTTCCGCCCTTCTTGATGCGTTCAATAAGTTCGTTTCCTTCTTCCATGATTGTGAGGTCAGCTGCAAAGTTTGTATCGAATACATATTTAAATCCGAGTGCGCGTAATGCAGCATAGATTTTTCCAGTTGTAAGAGTTCCTGGAGCAAATCCAAATTCTTCACCGATAGCTGCACGAACAGCAGGTGCGATTGATACAACTGATGTCAAAGAAGGATCAGCAAGTTTTGTAAATACATCGTTGATTGGATTGTTGAATGTAATTGCTCCAACAGGACAGTGAACAGCACACTGACCACAGTGGATACAAGGTGAATGAGCCATATCAACACCCGCAACAGGTCCGATCATAGTCTTGTCACCGCGTCCATTGTATTCGAGTGCATGAACGTTCTGAACATTCTGACAAACTTCTACACAGCGTCCACAGTTGATACACTTGTTGCGGTCAAGAACGATTTCTGCGTAAGAATCATCAGTCTTCTGGTTCTTGAGGATTTCCTTAAAGCGGATTTCTCTAAGACCAAATTCACATGCGAGTTTCTGCAATTCGCAGTTCTGGTTTCTTGAACATTTGAGACAGTCCTGCGGGTGATTTGAAAGAATCAATTCAAGAACTGTGCGGCGTGCTTTTCTAAGTTCAGCATCGTCTGTAACAATGTTCATTCCAGGTGTAACTGTTGTACAGCATGCACGAGCCATGCGGGCACGGCCAGTACGTGGGTCAACATTCTTAATTACACACAAACCACAAGAAGCCCATGGTTTAAGGTCTGGGCTGTGGCACAATGTAGGGATTTTCATTCCCATTGATTTTGCTGCAGCAAGGATAGTTGTTCCTTCTTTTACAGAAACTTCTTTGCCATTTATAGTTAATGTTACCATTGTATACTCCTAAAATCCTCAAACCTTATTTCTTCAATACAGCGTGGAATTTACATGCAGCTTCACAAGCACCGCACTTAACACACTTAGACTGATCAATAAGTTTCCAAGGAAGTTTCTTTCCTTCTTTAACTTCTTCAGCAGCGTTATTAGAAATAGCACCTGCTGGACAACCTTTCTGGCAGAGACCACAACCGATACACTTATCTGCATCAATTACATACTGTGTAAGTTTCTTACATTTTCCAGCCGGACATTTTTTGTCAACGACGTGAGCAATGTATTCATCCTTAAACTTAGCAAGAGTAGAAAGTGTCGGGTTAGGAGCAGACTGACCGAGAGCACACAATGAACAAGCTTTCATTGCGCTACCGATATCCTGAAGCTTCTGGAGGTCTTCCATTGTTCCGTTACCCTTAGAAATTTCATCAAGGATAGTAAAGAGCTGTCTTGTTCCGATACGACATGGAGAACATTTACCGCATGATTCATCAACACAGAATTCCATGTAGAACTTAGAAACGTCTACTACACAGTCATCTTCGTCCATAACGATCATACCGCCTGAACCCATCATAGAACCTAAGCGGATAAGAGCACCAAAGTCGATTGGTGTATCGAGGTTATCTTCTGTGATAATACCACCAGAAGGTCCACCAGTCTGAACACCCTTGAACTTCTTGCCGTTTTTAATTCCGCCACCGATTTCAAAAATGATGTCACGGAGTGTTGTTCCCATTGGAACTTCAACAAGTCCTGAGTTTTCGATTTTACCTGTAAGAGCAAATACTTTAGTTCCTTTAGAATCGTTTGTACCGATCTTACTGAACCATGAAGCACCCTTTGTAAGGATTACAGGAATGTTAGCCCAAGTTTCTACGTTGTTGATTACTGTTGGTTTTCCCCAGAGACCAGCCTGTGCAGGGAATGGTGGTTTTGGAGTAGGCATACCACGTTTACCTTCGATAGAACGTAAAAGAGCTGTCTCTTCACCACATACGAATGCACCGGCACCAAGTCTGATTTCGATATCAAAACTGAACTTAGAACCAAAAATATTGTTTCCGAGGAAACCGTTTGCACGAGCCTGTTCAATTGCAAGTTCAAGACGATGAACAGCAAGCGGATATTCTGCACGGATGTAAACGAAACCTTTGTTTGCTCCGATTGCATATCCTGCAATTGCCATAGCTTCGAGTACTGAGTGTGGATCGCCTTCGATTGTTGAACGATCCATGTAAGCTCCCGGGTCACCTTCGTCGGCATTACATACGATGTATTTCTGATCACCCTTAGCTTTAAAGCCTGCTTCCCATTTAAGACCTGTAGGGAATCCGGCACCACCACGACCACGAAGGCCTGATGCTTTAATTTCTTCGATTACATCAGCTGGTTTCATTTCGAAAATTGCTTTTTCGAGAGCCTGATAACCTGTGTTACCGATGTATTCTGTAATATCTTCTGGATTAATTACACCACAGTTGCGAAGTACGATACGCATCTGTTTTTTATAGAATGGAATTTCTTCGTTCTTGCTTGCTGCTTCTGCGTCATAAAGAAGACGAGAAACTTCTTCGCCGCCAACAAGATGTTTTTCTACGATTTCTTTTACATCTTCTGGTTTTACACAAACATAGAATGAATCTTCCGGCATGATTTTAACAATAGGACCTTTTTCGCAGAATCCGAAACATCCTGTTAAAACTACCTTAACTTTCTTTTCAAGACCATGAGCTTTGATTTCTGCTACAAGGTTCTCTCTGATTTTTACTGATTCAGATGATTCACATGCTGTTCCGCCACAAACTAAAACAGTTTTTACACCGTTAGCGATATCTTTTTTACCGCCAGCTTTGCGGGAAGCGATTTCATCTTTTTTGCTTTCATATATTTTATGAAGTTCTTCGCGTGTCATTTGCAACTCCTACTGACGATACTTATCGAGAATTGGCTTAACCATTGATTTTGTCAATTTACCGTAAACTTCACCGTTAATTGACATTACAGGTGCAAGACCACAACAACCGATACAACGAACAGGTTCTACAGAGAACAGTCCGTCTTCTGTTGATACATCGCCTTCCTTAAGTTTGAGGAGTGAACGACATTCATCAATAACATCCTGACCACCTTTAAGATAGCAGGCTGTTCCTAAACATACACTAACGAGATTTTTTCCCGGTTTCTGTGTTTTAAAGAAATGATAGAATGAAATTACGCCATAAACGCGTGCCAATGGGATACCAGTTCTCTGAGCAACTTCGAAAGCAGCTTCGCGAGAAATGTAGCCCTGTTCTTCCTGTACATGGTGCAGGATCATAATGAGATTGCCTGGTTTATCTTTCCAATCTTTAATGAACTTAATAAGATCTGCAGAAAATCCGGCATTTCCACCTTTAGCCATTTTAATCTCCTAATATGTAAACTAAGCAGAAAATACTGCCCCAATAGTATAATACTTAGCGAAAATAATTACAATGTATAAGAAGAAAAATTCACGAAAATATCCAAAATTTCCAGGGAAAAATACATGAGCGATTTGTCAAAATCGCGAAAAATAAAGCAATATGAGTGAAGGTCCGGAAGCGAAGTTTACTTTATTTATCGAAAAAACATGACTCAGCGGCATTCTGGCACGTTATTTAGCCAGGAAGCCCTGGATTGCGTCGAGCGTTGTGCTTGTGCCGCTGCGTGGAAGATTTATGTCAACTTTGGTGACAATTGCGTAAATTCCGTCTGAAATTTCCCAGACAAGAGGCTCATCAAGGACTTCTGTACCCTCATCTTTAAGGTAGCCCTGCATGAATTTTGTCACATCATATTTAGTCAAATCTTTGTCAAAAATAAAAATATTGTGATTTTCGTCAACATCTGTATAGGCAATTGGTTCCATAGTTGAATATCTGCTTACGTCGAGCACATAACGGCCGGTAACAACCATGTATTTATGCATTACAAAATCTTTTGCAATTTCAGGATAATCATAAAGCCCTGAATATTTAAAACCGAACAACTGCTCAAATTGCTTTGAATCAGAGCTCCAGTTCTGCCAGAGAGGGCTTACAGAATCACGCGAAAGATAATCGTAAGAGCCGCAGACAACTGCCTTTTCATCTTCGCTTAAAACATTTCCTGCATTTTCTGTTATGAATGAATTATCTTTAAACATTCCGTGGCTTTTATAAATACGCTCGATGCGTTTAATATGATCACGGCGCGGAACATCCTCGAGATTTAACGGAGTAACGCATGCAACCATAAGCATAAAAGCAAAAACAGGATAGACGTATTTTATGTATTCACCGTTTTTAAACGAAGATAGAATGAGAACGATGACACTGAATATGATATACAGAATGCTTTCATAACGCAGAACTGTAAGTCCATATGCATTTACACGGATGCCGACTGCAATGCATTGTATTGTTATAAGCGGAATTAAAATCAAAAAACCAGACTTATAGAAAAATGAAACGACTTTGTCGTCAGTATATTTTTTTAAGCTAAGCTGAAAAAACAGATAGAACGCAGAGACAAATGAAACAAGCCAGTTTATTTTTCCAACCGGAATCTTTTTTGTAAAGATGCTTTTTATTAAATAAGCATAGATTACAAAAACAAGAATTATATAAAGCGAAAACAAAAGAGTCTTTACGATTGCCTTAAACGGTTTTGCAATTTTTTCAGAAGAAAAGTTTCGTGTTGAATAAGCAAGTGTACAGTTTATAAAAACTACAAAAAAACATCCTGCAAATACCGCAAGAAAATAATTTGAGTCCAGAGAAAAAAGCAGACTGTCTACAGCCCAGAGAATAAGACAAAGTCCTGCACTTACACAAAGTAAAATGATAAGGGAAATTACAAATGCGCTTACAAAACCCGGAATTACGTCTTCGAAGTTATGGATTTTTCCTGCAAAGAAAAATGTCATTGCAATCATTGCTGCAATCGAACATAAATAAAAATTCCAGAAGTAAATGTTTTTAAGACTGAACACAAAATACATCGGAACATAACAGATAAAAAGCGAAACAGTCTGAACTATAAGGCTTATCCTTCTGGATTTTTTTTCATCCGATTTATTTTTTAAAATAAATTCAGTTAAAAAAGAAACAAAAATTAAAAACGCAACGCTCCACATCGAGCTTTTGGACATTACGCTTATAAAATGATTGCTGTCGAGTGATATGCTGTAACTTACACGTAAAACAAAAAGAGATAAGGCTGCAACGACAGTCGAGATTACTACACCGGGAAATCTTTTTACTTCTGGTTCAATGTTTGTATAGATTCTTTTAAACAAGTTCATAAAACCCCCAGGTTAAAAATTATTTTGCTGCATTACAGATAATGTCGATGCACTTTTCGATACCGATAGAAGATGCACAGAGACAAAGATCGTAGCTTGATGCACTGCCAAATTCTTTATTTGTATAATATGCGCAGAATTTTTTTCTTGCCTTGTCGATGTTGTTTAATTCTTCTGCAACTTTTTCTATAGGAATGTTCTGCATCTTTTCTTCTTTCATTCTGTTAAGACGCCAGTACATATTTGCATGAATGAATACATGAAGCGAATCATCATATTCAGAAAGGATGCTGTTTGCATTTCGTCCGACGATGACGCATTTACCATGCTCACCAATTTTCTTGATTACATTTTTCTGAGATTCATAAAAGCGTTCTTCTACAGGAGCGCTGTAAAGATCAAAAAGGCTCTGACCAAAACCAAAAATAAGCGGAGCATGTTCGTCAAGCTTTACCATCTTTTCTACATCAAGATTTGCTTCGCGTGCAGCACGGATAATAAGTTCCTTGTCAAAATATTCATATCCGAGGCGTTCAGCAACGGCTTTTCCGATTGTTCCGCCTGCAGCACCAAACTCACGACTGATTGTAATGATTTTTTTCATTCACTCCTCCATATACCGTACGCCGGCGTATTTTTACAGAACTTTATTAAGGAAGCTTATAGTTCTTTCCTGCTTAGGATTTTTAAGAACTTCATCCGGAGTTCCTTCTTCGATGATGTAGCCGCCGTCCATAAATACAACGCGGTCTGCAACTTCGCGCGCAAAACCCATTTCGTGAGTTACGACAACCATAGTCATTCCGCCTTTTGCAAGTTCCTGCATTACAGTAAGAACTTCTCCAACCATCTCAGGGTCAAGAGCCGATGTAGGCTCGTCAAAAAGCATTATCGAAGGGTTCATTGCAAGCGCACGCGCGATTGCGACACGCTGCTTCTGACCACCCGAAAGCTGCTGAGGATAAACGTCTGCTTTAGAATCAAGTCCAACGCGTGTAAGAAGTTTCATTCCCTGAATATGCGCTTCTTCTTTTGTCATTTTCTTTAGCTTAACCGGAGCAAGCATTATGTTTTCAAGGACAGTAAGGTTAGGGAAAAGATTAAAATGCTGGAAAACCATTCCGATGTTTTCGCGCACATGATTTATGTTTACTGATTTATCATTTATATCGTGGTCATTTACGATAATCTTTCCGCCGTTAGAATGTTCAAGTTTATTAAGACAACGAAGGAATGTCGACTTTCCGCTGCCTGAAGGACCGATTACAACGACAACTTCGCCTTCGTGAATATCGATGTTAATATCTTTTAATACTTCGAGTTTACCGAAAGTTTTTTTAAGGTTTTCTACATGTATCTTTACTTTATCGTTCATCTTTATATTCTCCATGTTATCGTTCTTCGACTTTTAATTTTCGTTCGACAATCTTTGCAAGCTTACTGAGCGAAACAATTACAATCATGTACATTATTCCGACAATCGCCCATGTCTCAAGACTCTTAAAGGTATTACCAGAAATGGTTTTTCCCATATTCGTAAGTTCCGGGTAACCGATAATTGCAAGAATCGAAGTATCTTTTAAAGTGATGATAAACTGATTGATTACAGAAGGAACCATTACGCGAAAGGCCTGCGGAAGGATTACATTCTTCATACTTGTTCCGTATGTAAGACCAAGACTTCTGGCAGCTTCCATCTGACCTTTGTCTATACTCTGGATTCCGGCCCTGAAAATTTCTGCCATGTAAGCACCGCAGTTCATCGAAAGCGCGATGGTACCTGCCTGCAATGCAGGAAGCTTAAAGCCTGCGATCCCCATCATCTTTATCGCCTGAGGAATTCCGAAATAAATAAAATATGCAAGAACAATCAACGGAACACCACGAATGGCATCTACATAAACCGTACCGACTACATTAAGCACTTTGTTGTGACTTACATTACACAATGCAAATATCAAACCGATTATCATGGCAAAGACAAGTGCAAGCAGCGTAAGAATCATTGTATATCCCAGTGAACGTAAGAGCATTACGCTGTAGGACTGCAAAATAGATATCATTCGTTGAACTCCATTATAAAGCCGCACAGGTTTTTATCCCGGCGGCTTTTTAAATTTTTATTTCAAATACTTATCAAGAATCTGCTGATACTTTCCGTTAGCCTTGATGTTTGCAAGACCTGCATTGAACATATCAAGAAGTTCTTTGTTATCCGGATTCATGATTGCAAATCCATATGGAGCACCTTCGCTTTCCATTCCTGCAGGAATCTTGAGAGCAAGACCTGCACT
Organism: uncultured Treponema sp.; assembly: GCA_905236565.1. Classification (GTDB taxonomy): domain Bacteria; phylum Spirochaetota; class Spirochaetia; order Treponematales; family Treponemataceae; genus Treponema_D. The sequence continues at coordinate 43,846 of CAJORB010000040.1, forward strand.
CTTGATATTGTCTGCCATAATCGGAGTATCTTCGCAGCATGCAGCACTGTTTCCAAGGATTACATCCTGATACATTGTAGGAGAATCTTCGAATACTGTAACTGTAAATCCATATTTATCCTTGAGGGAATTTGCAAAGTCTGCACCTGCAGTTCCGTTTTTAACTGCAACAATTTTTCCCTTAAGATCTTCGTATTTAGAAATTGAACTGTCTGCAGCAACTACGAATGTCTGTGTTGCATTGTAATATCCGTCAGAGAAAATCCATCCAGAGTCAATGCGTGACTGTTTGATTGTAGCACCTGCGATAAGTCCGTCTGCCTGTCCAACCTGAACAGCAGCAACACCTGCATCCCATCCGAGAACCTGAAGGTCATATTTAAAACCCTGGTCTTCTGCAACAGCTGCAAGAATGTCTACATCGATTCCGACAAACTCATTTTTTTCGTTTGTGTATTCAAATGGTCTGAATACTGTGTCTGTAGCAACAATCCATACTTTGCCAGATTCTGCTTTATTCTTTTTTCCGCATGAAACAAAAGAAAAAAGAACACTGCATGCCATTAAAGCAACGATTAATTTTTTCATTTCTTTCTCCTGTTTAAGAATTTATAATTTATTTCATTCCGTTTAAGCGGAACAAAATTAAATACCGATAAAATGTGTTTCTACCTTATCCTGAACATACTTAACGAAGTCTGCAAGCTTCATTGTTTCCTGAGGCTTTTTGCTTGAGAAACGATATCTTACGCATACAGATTCTTCGTCTTTTTCTTTCTGTCCTACGACAAGAATGTACGGAGTTCTGTGACTCTGTGAAATATCCTTTATCTTTGCCTTCATATTTTCTTCGCTGAGGTAAACGTTTGAACGAATATCTGCTGCAACAAGTACATCATTTACTTTCTTTGCATAATCATCAAACTCGTTCGAAACAGGAACAACTGCAACCTGTTCAAATGCAAGCCATGTCGGGAAAACACCTGCAAAGTTTTCGATTAAGATTCCTAAGAAGCGTTCGAACGATCCGAGGATTGCACGGTGCAACATAACCGGATGATGTTTCTGGTTATCGGCACCGATGTATGTTGCATCGAGGCGTTCTGCACTCGGAAGCTGGTAGTCAACCTGAATCGTTCCGCACTGCCACTCGCGTCCAAGACAGTCGTAAAGTTTAAACTCAAGTTTTGGTCCGTAGAATGCTCCTTCTCCAGGCTGAATTTCATACTCAAGACCTGCGCCGTGACATGCGTCTGAGAGAGCCTTCTCTGCTCTTTCCCATGTTGCAAGATCTCCTACATGATCTTCTGGCATTGTAGAAAATTTTACTACAAGTTCATCAAAACCAAAATCGTGATAAACCTGTTTTAAAAGTTTACAGAACTTTTCTACTTCTGGTCCAATCTGTTCTTCTGTGCAGAGAATATGTGCGTCATCCTGAACAAAGCCGCGCACACGCATAACACCATGAAGAGTTCCGCTAGGTTCATTACGAACATCGTGTCCAAACTCTGCAAGACGAAGAGGTAATTCTTTATACGAACGCTGACGGCTCTTAAAAATCTCAAGAGCACCAGGACAGTTCATCGGTTTGATTGCGAACATTCTTTTTTCTGATTCTGTGATGAACATGTTCATCTTGTAATGATCCCAGTGTCCTGAACGTTCCCAGAGTGTGCGCGGCATGATTGCAGGAGTGTTAACTTCCTGATAACCGTCACGGCGCACCATCTTTCTCATGTAATCCTGCATCGTCGTATAAATTGTCCATCCGTTCGGGTGCCAGAAAATCTGTCCCGGGTCTTCCGGATCCAGGTGAAATAAATCCATTTCTACACCAAGCTTACGGTGATCACGTTTTTCTGCCTCTGCAAGAAGAGTAAGATAATCTTTTAAATCATTAGGCTTTGCAAAACAGAGGGCATAGATTCTTGTAAGCTGAGCTTTGTTTGAATCTCCCCTCCAGTATGCACCTGCAATTTTATCAAGCTTGAATGCCTGTGCGTTAATTTCTTTTGTATTTGTAACGTGAGGACCACGGCATAAATCAAGATAACCGTCCTGCTCATAAGTTGTAATTGTTTCGCCGTCAGGAAGGTCGTTGATTAATTCAACTTTATAAGGTTCATCTGCAAAAAGCTTTAAAGCCTCTTCTTTTGAAACTTCTTTTCTGATAAAGTCATGATTTCCTGCAATGATTTTTCTCATTTCTTTTTCGATTGCAGCAAAATCGGTGTCGGAAATTTTTGTGGTTCCAAAATCAAAGTCATAATAAAATCCATTGTCGATGGCAGGGCCAATTGCAATTTTGGTTCCCGGGAACAATCTCTTAACTGCTTCTGCCATAACATGTGCACAACTGTGTCGTACTGTCTGTAAATGTTCATCGATTGCCATAAAAACTTCCTTGAAAGATATACTTCTTTCTATAATATAAGAGTCCCTCTAGAATATCATTCTGAGAAAATTTTGTAAACACGGCACAATATTTTTTATTTTTTGTTGAAGAAAACTGTAAAAGAATATGAGGCGAGAGGCAAAAGGCTTTCTGATAACCTTAATATAGAAAAAATTTCTGAATTCTCATGCCTCCCGCTTTAAAAAAGCAGGAGAATCTGAATCAAAATTATAAGGATTTAATTTGCATTGCGACAAACGCGAAAGCCCAGGTTGGGGTAATTGTCTCCCAAAAATTCCATTATAATCTGCACATTTTGAGAAATCAAGGATTTTTGAGCCAATGTAAAACAATCCTTGCCCTTTTATCGATTTTTAGGTATTTTAAGTCATGGAGGCAAATACCTATGAACGAAAAACTTATTAAAAAGCTTATTACAGCCGGAAGCATTGTTGCTCTGGTTTTTATCGTAATTATAAACTCTTGCTCTGTAATTTCGCCTAATGAAAGGGGAATTCAGGTTACACTCGGACAGGTAGAAGGTGATGTCATTCAGCCTGGTATGAAATTTCACGCACCATTCATTACTCAGATTCGTAAATTCCGCCTTGAACCGAAAACGTATGAAGTTTCTTTTTCATGCGGAAGTGACGGTGCAATTACAAAGGACATGCAGACTGTAGGAAGTACTGTTGCAGTACGCTATGTATATGATGAAAAAAGAATCATGGATATCGTAACACGCTATCAGAACGATGCAATAATTCAGGGAGCGATGCGTGACAACGTTAAGGCTTCTTTAAAAGAAACTGTAGGTCAGTATTCCATCTATGACCTTGTAGAAAAACAGAATGAAGTAACTACAAAAGTTGCACAGGCAATGCTTACAAGAATGGCAGACTATCCTATCGACATAAGCCAGACGACAATTACAAACTGGGACTGGTCGGACGACTTTGACAAGCAGATTAAAGAAACAGCAAACCGTGCTCAGGAAGTTAAAAAAGCTGAACAGGATTTAAAGCTTGCAGAGCAGCAGGCTCAAAAACAGGTTAAGGAAGCCGAAGCAAAAAAAGCTGCTGCAGAACAGGAAGCAGAAGCAGAACTTATCAAGGCACAGAAAGCAGCAGAAGCAAAAAGAGTCGAAGCCGACGCTCTTGCATATTACAATGCAAAGGTTGCACAGAACTATCAGGTAGAGATTCGTCTTAAAGAACTTGAAATTCAGCTTGAAAGAGCAAAGCGCTGGGATGGCCGTCAGGTTCCGGAATATGTTCCGCTTACTGCAGCAGGCGGAATCGTAAATCTTCCTGCAGCAAGAGAATAAAATACTTTCCGGCAGGTAGAAATGAATTTTAAAAAAAATTATTTTAAGAAATTTTTTCTTATTCTCTGTATTTTTTTATGCGGAATTTCGTGCTATGCAAATTCATCTTTTACGAAACACGAAGAAGAGGTCATAAAAAATATTATGGCGTTCCGCACTTCTCTTTCTGTAATGGAATTTGCAAATGCACGCGCTAAAATCGACGAATACCGCAAAAAAATTTTAAGCAGTGAAGAATGTAAAACCTTAAGTGAACAGGCTCAGCTTGTAATCGATACTTTCCTTGTAATGGAAACTTACAATTATTTTTACGAAGCAGATAACAACGACCCTCATCTTAAAGACATAATTGTTCCGCAGATGAAAAAGCTTGAGGACTTTATTAAAATTCACGCAGAAGCAGAAATCAACGAATGGCTTTATACTGTCGCAGGAGATGTAATTTCGTGCAGCCTTCGTTTTTTACCAAGAACAGAAGCGATGAAAAAAGGTCTTGTAATTAAAGACTACTATTTAAAAGCACTTTCGTTAAACGAAAACATGTGGTACACGCTCGTTAATATCGCGCAGTGGTTTTTCCAGGCACCTGCAATCGGTGGCGGAAGCAAAGATAAAGCCCGCACATATTTTGAAAAAGCATATTCAATTGCCGGAACGACAGCAGAAAAATATTACACATCGATAATGCTTTCGCAGTCACGCTTTGCAGACGGAAAAAAAGAAGAATCTTCTTCTCTTCTTTCAAATGCACAGAATTTAATTCCTGAAAGTAAATTTGTAAAGAAAATCAAGGCGATAAATCTTGCTGGTCACGATTATTTTTACTATGTAACGCACAGGGATAACATCGATAAGAAATTGCAAAAAAATTAAATTAGTTTTAAAATAAATAAGGCTTAAAAAGCCGGTACAATACATTATGGAGTATACTTTATTATGGAAGAAAATGAAAAACCTGTAGAATTAGTTGTTAAATATAAAAAGTATTTTGACGAACTTCTTGCAAATTCAAAGGCACCTGCAAAAATTGACGAAACAAATGTCTATGAAAAAGCAAATCCGGTTCCAAGAAAAATTCTTTTTGACATGCTCAGGGAAAATCATCTTCCCGGAAGCCGTCTTGAACACAAAGAAAACTTTAAGGCTTTCTATGATGCTGTAAAATCCGGTAAGCATGGTCTTATCCTTATGGAACATTACTCAAACCTTGATCTTCCTGCGATTATATTCAGACTGGAAGAAGAAGGAGAAGAATGGTCAAAAGATCTTGCTTCGAGAATCGTTGCAATTGCCGGAATGAAATTAAACGAAGCTCATCCTCTTGTTCGCGCATGGACAGAAGGTTTTACACGCGTCGTAATTTATCCGAGCCGCTCACTTAATAATGTAGAAAATTCTGACATGTCAGAAGAAGAGAAAAAAGCAGAGGAATTAAAATCAAAGAAAATAAATTTTGCTGCAATGCGTGCGATGGATGCATGTAAAAAACGCGGCGAAGTAATTCTTGTATTCCCTGCAGGTACACGCTATCGTCCCGGAGTTCCAGAAACAAAACGTGGTCTTCGCGAAATAGATTCCTACTTAAGGCTTTTTGACGTGATGATTTTAGTTTCTAACAACGGAAACTGTCTTCGCATAAATCCACAAGACACAGAGAACATGATGAAAGACCTTGTATGCAAGGATGAAATCATTTTGTCTGCAAGTCCTGTAATTGACTGTAAGTCGTTCAGAAACGAAATCCTTGAAAAAGTTCCTGCAGATGACCCGGATCCAAAACAGCATACTGTTGACCGCATCATGCAGATTCTCGAAGAACAGCACGACGAAATCGAAAAAATCCGCAACGTTCACGATTACGAATAATTTGAAAATACTCATTTTCGGGTTTATAATTAAAAATCAGGAGATTCGAAAATGAGTTATGACGTTGCCATCATCGGCTGTGGTGTCACAGGCGCTGCAATTGCATTTGAACTTTCAAAATACAATCTTAAAACCGTAATTCTCGAAGCAGAAAATGATGTCGCAAGCGGAACGACAAAAGCCAACAGCGGAATCATTCATGCAGGATACGACCCGCGGCCGGGAAGCCTCATGGCAATCCTTAACGCGCTTGGAAGCGAATACGCTCCAGAGCTCTGCAGAAAGCTTGATGTTCCGGTTAAATGGACCGGCTCTTTTGTATGCGCCTTTGATAAAAAAGACGATGTAACCGTAAAAGAACTTTACGGCCGCGGTCTCAAAAACCGAATCTCACAGATGGAAATTTTAAATCCATCACAGATTAAAAAGCTTGAACCAAATCTTTCTGATAAAATTACAAGTGCGCTTTATGCAAAAACTGCGGGAGTCGTAAGCCCGTGGGAACTGTGTCTTGCATTTGCAGAAACCGCTGTCTTAAACGGAACAGAACTCAAAAGAAATTTTAAAGTAAATTCAATTAAAAAAATACCGTGTGAACAGTGCAACAAAGAATACAAAAATGCTTATGAAATCACAAGCGGCAAAGGCGAAAAAGTAAACGCAAGCTTTGTCATAAATGCGGCAGGCGTTTACGCAGATGAAATCCACTCGCTTGTTGCAAAGCCTTCGTATAAAATCAAACCGAGCCGCGGTCAGTATTTTCTTCTTGACCACGAAGCAAGCGGAATCGTAAACAGAGTAATATTCCAGTGTCCTTCAAACGGGACAAAAGGAGTTCTTGTTGCTCCTACATGCCACGACAACATAATCGTAGGTCCAGACGCAGAGGCAACAGAAAAAGACGACATTGCAGTTACATCGCAGGGATTAAATTACATTGCAGAGCTTGCAAAAAAATCTGTTCCGTCGATTGACTTAAGTTTATCAATAAGAAACTTTGCGGGCGTAAGGGCAAATTCTACAGAAGATGATTTTATCATACGAGAAGTTCCAGAAAGCAAAGGCTTTATAGATTTTGCCGGAATAAAATCTCCGGGTCTTTCTGCATCGTTTGCGATGGGAGAAGCAGCGCTCATGCTTTTAGAAAAAGCGGGGCTTCACATTGAACAGAAAAAAAGATTTATCGATACAAGAAAGAAAATCAGATTTAAAGAATTATCTGAACAGGAAAAGAAACAGCTTATAAAAGATAATTACACTTATGGCAGAGTCGTATGCAGATGCGAAACGATTACCGAAGGAGAAATTCTTGCAGCGCTCAACTCAATAATTAAGCCTGTGAGTGTAGACGGAATTAAAAGAAGGTGCAACGCAGGAATGGGAAGGTGTCAGGGAGGCTTTTGCAGTCCGCGCGTCATAAAACTTTTAATGGACTTTGGTCTTGAATACGATGAAATCATGCAGGATAAAAATGGGTCTTATATAATTGCAGGTGAACTATGATAAAAAGCGTTTATGATTTAACAGTTATAGGAGCTGGCCCTGCAGGACTTGCAGCAGCGTACGAAGCATGGAATAAGGGAATTAAAGAAATTCTTTTGATTGAGCGTGCAAACGAAACAGGCGGAATTTTAAATCAGTGCATACACAATGGTTTTGGTCTTCACTACTTTAAAGAAGAACTTACAGGTCCTGAATACGCAGAAAGATTTGGAGAAATGGTAAAGTCAACCGGGATAAAACTTTTATCAGGCACGATGGTTCTTGATATCGAAAACTGCGCTGAGTTAAAGACCGACACAGATTTTAAAACCAGTAA
>CAJORB010000041.1:0-9878 GCA_905236565.1 uncultured Treponema sp.
GTTGTGAATAAAAAGTTCGGCAAAAAATCAATTACAGATTTTAAAGTAATCGGAGAATGCGGGCCATATACGTGGATCGAGGCGCGTCCCCTTACCGGTCGAACCCACCAGATTCGCGTGCACCTTGCAGAAAATAAATTCTGCATCGTATGTGATCCGCTCTACAGCGGCAACCAGAAGCCTATAAGGTTAAGCGAAATAAAAAAACGATATAACGGAGATACTCAAGAAGAGCGGCCGCTTTTGTCGCGACTTGCACTTCATGCGTATAAAATTACTTTTATTCATCCTTCAACCGGTAAAGAAGTAACATTTGCGGCTCCTTACCAGAAGGACATGGACTCGACAAGAAAACAGCTTGCAAAGATTTATGGTGCAGATCCGCTTAAAGAAGAAGCAGCTGACAGCACTGGTTTACAGGAAGACTGATGAACAGGGTTAAACATTCCGTTTACTGCGCGGTTAAAGATTTCACAAAATGCGCGGCCCGAAATTTTGTTCTTTGTACGGCCCGACACGTTGTTCACTGCGCGGCCTTCCTCACCATTTTTACGCTTTTTTCATCGCCTGCTTTTTCTGACGACACAGGCTTTAAATTTTCGCTCGAGCCTTTAGCCGGCATTCGAAACGGCACGCTCTCAGAATATGTCTATGCAAACTCAACTGCAAACGGAAAAGAATATCACTTAAGCCAGCTCGACTGGGATATAAAAAGCGCGCCGTACATCGGGCTTGGTGCAGACGTACAGATAAAACGCTTTCACGTTACTGCTTCTGCCCGGGGATTTTTTAAAAACGATTCAGGCCAGATGCAGGATTCTGACTGGCTGCAGGATAAATATTACGGCACGGGAAAAACAAATATAAAAACAAATTTTTCTGTTCACGATAACAATATTAATTTTGGAAACGTTTTTGATATTGAACTTAAATTTGATTTTAAGCCTGCAGAAAAAATAATTCTCTCGCCTTTTATCGGTTTCTCTTACGAACACTTCTTTTTAACTGCATCAGGCGGCAAGGCATGGTACGGCAACTCCACAGATGGGAACAGCAGCCACTCTTTTTATGCATATGACGACCCGGACCCGACTCATGTAAGTGTCGGAAATTTTAGCAGTAAAGTAATTGAACTTGAAAGAAAAGATTATTACACGTGGCTTGGACTTGAGTGCAGCCTTTTAAGTTCTGATGACAGATGGGTTGTTTCGTTTGCCATAGCAGGCTCACCTTTTACATATTTTGATTCACTTGATTCGCATCTTGTACGTACTCCTCCGATTTTTTTTAACGACATCGGAGCTGCAGTTTTTTATGCATGGAAAGGCAGCGCATCGGTAATGTTTAAAGCAACAGATTCTGTGAGCATAAAATTTTTAGTTTCGGGATTAATCACAGGAGAAATTCAAGAAAACAGTTTTACAAGTCATAATAAAAGCGGGCCTTATACAAAACAAGGCTCGCTTACAGGTTCGGGTTCTAAATATTGTGACGTTCAAATTTCCGGCGTAATAAGATTCTAGTTGTCAGAACCTTCTGATTCTTCCTTAATCTTCTTTTCGTATTCTTCGCGGCGTTTTATAAATTCGTTTAACTGCTCAAGCTTAGATGCTGCCTGCATACCGATTGGAGAAGAAGGATCAAGTAAAATAATTTTATCGAGCAGCACTTTCATCTGCTTAAGTTCTTTATCTGTCGGAGAATTTTTTCCTATGATATAAAGCTCTGCAAAATAAGCCTGCTGCTGTTCCTGCTTAGAAAGAAATTTATTCTTTGCAACCTTTTCATAAATCTGCGCAATCTTATGAGGCTTTCTTGCAATTGTTGCGTCGATAGTGTCAGAAGTTGCAAGTGCAAGAAGATATTTTCCTACAAGCTGACTTTTATTTTCTTTATCAAGCTTTGGAATTTCTCTCATGAGTTCAGTAAGATGATATCTGTATGAATTGCTTGTACGGTTATAAAGATCATCAATTGCTTTTACGCGGTCAAGACCTGTGCTGTTATGCGCCGTTTCAACAAGCGTTAAATATTCTGTAATTCTCGGTGAATAGTATTCAATTATTTCATCAAATGTTTCTATCTGAGCAGACGGAAAATACTGAACATCAGCTATAGGATATCCTTCTTTCGTAATAAAAACCATCATAGGTCTGTGCGTAACGTCAAATGTTGCCATGATTTTCATTCTCTTTTCAAGAATTTTTGCAGCGTCACGCTGACCTTTTTTATGTTCATTTAAAAACTTTCTGGTTTTTGCTTTATCGTTTCTGATTGCTTCTGGAATATTATTTTTCGGGAAAGCATTTACGATAAGACTTGGTGAAACATCAATTTCGCAGAACTCATACTCGTCCTGATACTTCTGCATAAAGACTTCTGTATAAAAAAGTTCCTGCTTTAAAGTTTCTCCAGACTTTTCTACTTCGTCAGCAGAGATAACCATCATTATCTTTTTTCCAGATTCTGATGCAGCTTTAAGACATTCATCATAATCTGTCCACCAGCCTTTTTCGTTTTTAACTTCAATCTTTGAGCAGCCTGCAAGAAAAACTACACAGGCTGTCATAAATGCAACCAAGATTTTTTTCATAAAACTTTCCTGATTTATTAGAGCGCGACTTGTCATCACGCCCTAATAATTTTTCTATTTAAAATATCTTACACCCGCAGCAAAAATATTCTGACAAGAATTTTCGTTAGGGTTTGTAAGAGGATCTCCTGCAACATTAAAAATCAAATCTGCAGACGAACCGTTCATTCCGTTTCCTACAGTTCGTTCACTATGTCCCATCTTTCCAAGAACGTGACCGTCAGGACTTGTCATACCTTCAATTGCGAACATCGAACCGTTAGGGTTGTCTGGTTCTGTAATTGCAGGATTTCCTTTTTCGTCAACGTACTGCGTAAAGATCTGTCCCTTTTCGAACAGTTCTTTTGCAAGACGAGGATTAATTATGATGCGTCCTTCACCATGAGAAATCGGTACAAGGTGAACTCTTGAATCGATTACAGACGGATCCATTGCCCACGGACTCATTGCACTTACCATTCTCGTTCTTGAGATGCGGCTTATATGACGTCCAACCTGGTTAAATGTCAGTGTAGGCATATCAGCAGAAGGATCACGGATTTCTCCGTAAGGAACAAGACCTGTTTTTATCAAAGCCTGGAAGCCGTTACAGATTCCGATTACAAGACCATCGCGCTTTTTAAGAAGCTTCATAATCTGTTCTGAAATATGACCTTCACGGATTACGTTTGCAATAAATTTTCCGGAACCATCAGGTTCATCACCTGCACTAAATCCGCCTGAGAATGCAAGAATCTGTGCTTTCTTAATCTGCTTTTCAAGCTCTTTAAGCGAGTCGCTCAAAGCCTGAGGCGTATTGTTTCTGAAAACTAAAATCTTTGTATCTGCACCTGCAAGATTAAATGCACGAGCCATATCGTATTCGCAGTTTGTTCCAGGGAATACAGGAACAAGAACACGAGGATGATGACGTGCAATATTAAATACAGGATTGCGCTGAACATCAGAAAGTGATTTATGAACTTCTGTTGCAAACTTTGGAAGAGCTTCCTGAGGTTTTGCATTTGATACAGGAGGGAATACTTCGCTTAAAGTTTTTTCCCACGCTTTAACAGCGTCATCGATTTTAATAACTGCAGTTGTTGTCTTTGTTTTTCCTGCAACAGTGATTGTCTGTGCCTTTACAGTCTTTCCGATTTTTACGACAGTTCCAGATGCAAAGCGTGAATCATTTTCTAAAGCCGCATCTGTTTCTACGATAATCGAACCGTAAAGCGGAGTAAACAAATCAACTGCGCTTCCTGCTTTTACTGCAGAAGCATTTTCTGCTTTCTTTGATTTTGATGCAGTCTTAGAAGATTTTTTAATATTAAGAGCTGTAGCAGAAGACGGAATAAAATTAATTTCGCATCCGATTTTATTTCCCATCGACATTTTTGTTACAGCTTCTGCAATTCCGCCTGCACATACAGGGTACATGCTTTCGATTTTCTTTGCTTTGCTTAGTTCAACTAAAGCTTTTGCATTTTTAGTAAATTGATCAAAATCCGGTGCAAGCTCTTCTGAGTACGGAGTCTGAACTAAATAAATATTTGAATCAGTTTTTTTAAATGAACCGCTTCTTACGTTTTCTACTTCGTCATGTCCTACTGCAAATGAAACGAGAGTGTGAGGAACATTTATTTTTTCAAATGTTCCTGACATACTGTCCTTACCGCCAATCGAAGCTGTTCCCATTGCAACCTGTGCATCGATGGAACCAAGTAAAGCTGCTGCAGGATAACCCCATTTCTTTTCGTCAACGGCACGTCCAAAGAATTCCTGGAACGACAGACGCGCGGTCGTAGGGTCTGTTCCTAAGCAGGTAAGCTTAGCTAAAGAAGAAAGAACAGACACCTGGGCGCCGTGCCACGGCGACCACTGGCTAACGCGAGGATCAAATCCATAAGTCATTGTACTTACAGTAGATGTTTCACGTGGAGACATAACAGGGATTTTAGCTGCCATTCCGGCTTCTGGTGTATTCTGGTATTTTCCACCGTAAGGGAATAAAACAGATGATGAGCCGATAGAACCGTCAAAGCGTTCGCCAAGACCGCGCTGTGAGCAGCATGCAAGATCAGAAATGTTTTCTAACCATGCACTCTGGATTGCCTTTGCTGTTGCAGACTTAGTAATCTTTTTTGCAACTTTATCAAGCGGTTTTACAAGCGGCGAGCTTGAAGGAACTGTAGGGCTTTCGATAACTGCTTTTGCTTCGTGATGTGCACCGGCTGCATCGAGGAAGTCACGTTTAATGTCTACGATTGTGTTTCCGCGCCACTTCATTACAAGACGGTTTGTATCTGTAACAGTTGCAACAACAACTGCATTCAAGTTTTCTTCTGCCGCTGCCTTGATAAATTTATTTACATCTTTAGGACGAACAACAACTGCCATGCGTTCCTGGCTTTCAGAAATTGCAAGTTCAGTTCCGTTTAAACCTTCATATTTTTTTGGAACGGCATCAAGATTGATGTCGAGCCCCGGAGCAAGTTCTCCGACAGCAACAGAAACACCACCTGCACCAAAGTCATTACAGCGGCGAATCATAAGACTTACATCTTTATTGCGGAAAAGGCGCTGGATTTTTCGCTCTTCAACAGCGTTTCCTTTCTGAACTTCTGCAGCTGCAGTCGTAACAGATTTTTCTGTGTGAACTTTTGAAGAACCTGTAGCACCACCGATTCCGTCGCGGCCTGTTCCACCACCAAGAAGAATTACGATGTCACCCGGTTCCGGGCGTTCGCGCATAACTGTATCAAGCGGAGCTGCTGCAATTACTGCTCCAAGTTCCATTCTCTTTGCTGCATAACCCGGATGATAAATTTCTGCAACCTGTCCTGTTGTAAGACCAATCTGGTTTCCGTAAGAAGAGAAACCCTGAGCAGATTCGCGAACGAGTTTTAACTGAGGGAGTTTTCCTTTTATAGTTTTTGAAAGTGGAACTGTAGGATCTGCAGCTCCAGTAATTCGCATTGACTGATAAACCCATGAACGACCAGAAAGAGGATCGCGGATTGCACCACCGATACAAGTTGCAGCACCTCCGAACGGTTCAATTTCTGTAGGATGGTTATGAGTTTCGTTCTTAAACATCAAAAGCCAGCGCTCTGTTGTATTCTTATCGTTTGCACGGATTGCACGGCCTTTTTTATCTGTAGTGTAATGAACATCGATATAAACAGAACAGGCATTGTTTTCTTCTGACACTTCCATGTCTTCAAGCTTGCCGTGTTTCTTTAAATACTTCATTCCGATTACAGCCATGTCCATCAATGTAACAGGTTTGTCTTTTCTTCCTGCATACAAATCTGTTCTCATCGAAGTATAATTGTCGAGAGATTTTTTAAATAATTTTTCGTATGGACCTTTTTCGATTTTAATGTCTTTAAGTTCTGTTAAGAAAGTTGTGTGGCGGCAATGGTCAGACCAGTAAGTGTCAAGTACACGGATTTCTGTTTCTGTCGGATCACGTCCTTCTTCTTTAAAATAATCCTGAAGGAATTTAATATCCGCATAGTCCATTGCAAGACCCATTTTTACAAGATATTCTTCGAGTTCTGTTTTCTTGAATTTAATAAAGCCGTCGACTGTAGGGATGTCACCCGGAACTTCTGTCTTTAATTCGAGAGTTTCTGGAATTTCTTTTGAAGCAAGACGAGAGTCTACAGGGTTAATAAGATAATCCTGAATTTTTTTAACGTCTTTAGCTGCAACTTTACCAGAAAGGATTACCATTTTTGCACAGCGAACGCGCGGCGGTAAAGTTCCGACAGTAACTGATTTAGAAAGACTTTCGCGCAAAAGTTTTAAACACTGTTCAGCAGAATCTGAACGCTGATCATACTGTCCCGGGAGATATTCCCAGATGATTGCAGTTTCTGATGGCTTTACAGTAAGTTCAGTGTAAATAACGCTGTCACTCTGCGGCTCAGAAAAAATGCGCTGAACTGCAGACTTAAACACAGGCTCAGAAACATTTTCTACATCGTAGCGATTAAGATAACGCACCCCGGTAACACCCGAAATGCCCAAAAAACCCTTGATTTCTGAAAAAATACGACCAGCCTCGTTCTGAAAACCAGACTGTCTTTCTACATATATACGGAACATAAATGACAGTATAGTGAAAAAAACGAGGATATACAATGCAGGGATTTGTTTGAATTATTTTAAATGCAAATTTTTATGCTACAAAAATAAATTGAAAACCAAATAAACTGCACAATATTTGAAATTAACTTGATTTTATCAATATTTTTGTATACTATACTAGTAACTGGGACGGTATGTGAACTATGGCGGCTTGCCTCTGATTTCTCATGAATGAAGGAGGCCATCTGTGACAGACTATGAAATAGCAATGCTTGTCATCGCAATTATCACTCTTGTTATAGACCTGTGCTCCTTCCTGAAATAATAAGGATTTGAGCATAAATAAGCCCGCCTCACAGTGACCAAACTCTAGGCGGGCTCTAAACCCAAACAGAGGCAGTCGCTTATTTGCAACCGTCCCTTTTTTTAAATATAAACTGGTGAAATAAATTTGTCAATGTTTAGACACCTTAAGAGTAAATAAATGTATCTATTTTTTTTAAATTATGCTCAATCCTTATTATCACTAATTGCCATAATGAATGATTTCAAAAACAGGTAAAACAACTTCAATACCAAATCCATTTACAAATAAATTTGTTCCAAGATAAACCATATAAACGCCAGTCATTGGGCTATAGGCACCAGACATATCTTCCATCACACAAAAAAAACGTATATTTTTAGTATACTGATTTGCAATATCTTCAGGCCATACACTTCCTATAAATCCATTTGATAACCACTGTAAAATCCAAACATTATTTGTGCATCGGTATACAACATTTTTCTCAAAACCATATGGATTTTCCAACTTCGATATATCAAAATCTTTAATTGCTGTATCCCCAAATGATTTTTCGATTTCTGATCTCCTTTGAATTGCGTAATATTCTGCTTCTTCTCTTTTCCGTCTTTCTTCCTGCAACTTCATTTCTTCGTTGTTTTTATCTTTCATTCTGTCCGATAAAGTTCTAAAACTCATTCCAAGTCGCATACAAACACTTATTGAAAAATTAAAGCACGGTTTCCATTCAGAGTTTGTAAATACAGACTTCTCAAAAAAAGTACAAGTTGTTTTTAGACCAAACGGAGATAAAATAAAACCATCATTGTCAGACTCCATAAACACCTGGGCTTCTATTCCAAAAAAAAACCTGGAAACCGAATCACTTTTTAAAGATGTATATCCTGAATAGTTTTTCCCATTGTAAGTCTTAGTTATAAAATTTGACTCATCTGCAAATAAATATTCTTTTACCTCATGCTTAAAAATTGGACTTAAAGAAATTATATACTTATCGTCATCTGTATTGAGAATCCTAAATAAAAAGCTTGGGCCTACTGAATAATATAAAGCACCTTTCCCTTCAAAAGGATATGTATATGGAGTCCTTCCTTCTTCGATAATATATGTATTCTTTTTTACAATATGGTATGAACTATTCCCCTTATAGCTAAAATCATAATTATCTGTAAAGGCATATCCTAGATCAAATGTTAAACCGAATCCAAAAATAGATTCTCTAGAAAAAAAATATCTAAACGAGCCTGTCAATCCGCAATCAAAATTGTTACTTGATTCCACAAAACTTGATGATCTAAAATTATATCCTCCATATGCTCCGACATCTAACTCAACATCGGCAAACATAAGCGCCGGAAATATAAAAAATAAACTTAATAAAATTTTTTTCATCTTATTCTTTCTCCAATCAAAATTTGGTCCTTGTTTAATCTTATAGAAAATTTCGGTGGCTGCCCTTTTTCGTAAATATTTAATCCATTTGCTATAATCCAATCATTTATTTTTTTATTTATAAATTCATGGCATTTGTTCATTTTTTTGAAAGTACTCAAAGCTCCATCTATAGTTCTTATATGATAAACTTTTTCACAAGAAAGGCTATCCTCAGATACTTTAAATCCAAACATTGCATGTGGACCAACTGTAAAAATCACTTCTTCCCTCTCTCAAATTAAACCTTATCAAAACCCAAATTCTTCCTTAAAATCGCTAAAATATGTGTTTTAGCATGGTAAATTATACATCTATACTCATATTTTAGCAAATTTATTCGTTTTTCTGTGTTTTAGTTAATAACAAATGATGGGAAATCGATTCAAAATAGTTTTATGGGTGTAAGACAGACTTTTATTCAAAACTTAAAATACTATAGAAAGCAGGCAGGATTGACGCAGGAAAAACTTGCTGAAAGCATCGGAATGAGCACATCGTATATCGGTGACATGGAAGCACGAGAACGCTTTCCCTCTGCAGAAACAATAGATAAAATTGCCGAGGCCCTTAATATTCCCGTCTCTGTTCTGTTTAATGAAAAAAGTTCTCCGGATTCATTAAATTCAGCCTTTGCAAAAACTTACGCATCAACACTACAGGATGAACTGTCTAAAAAAATAAATCTTGCAATCAAAGAAGTTTGCGAGTTAATTTAACTGTCTTGTTTAAAAAATTCTCAAATCCCGATCGAAACAGATTCAACCCACCTGTTTCCCTTGCGCTCAAAAATAGTAATGTTATCTACCGGAAAATCTTCCACAAGATTTAATTCATTCATTACCTGGAGAGCCTCAATTATCACTCCTTCGGGAATGTCACGATTTGCAACTGTAGCATGCGGCTGGAATGGACGCTGATCTTTTTTTGTGCAGCCAGGACACGCATTTAAAATTGCCTTTACTGTTTTGTCTCGAAGTTTTGTCCATTTATCATTTGCAATCACGTTACCAAAAATAGTCCTGTCACCAAAGGCGCTAAAGTTTTCTATGTGCGCAGAAAACCCAAGCCTTTCAGGCAAAACATCCTTTTTTATTGCGCGAACTAAATCTTCTGTTGAATATTCTTCCTGCAGCTTGAACGGTGGAACAAGAGTTACATGAATCGGAGTACCATGTCCGCTTTTGCAACCGTAAGCATCGTTCATGTAGCGGCGGCAATCTTCCAAAGTCAGCGTTAAATCTTCTGGTAACAAAACACCTATAAAATGAGTCTGTTGTGTAAAATTACTTTGTTTCATCTTTGTATATTATAACATGAATTTTTGTATGTAAAAACTATTCTTTAATCTTTCCCGTTTTATATGGAAACTTATGTACGGATTATGGCAACTCATACCCCAGAGTATTTCTTTTTTAAAAGACCAGATTTATATTTGAATCATAAAAGCGCGCTAAATTAAATTCAACA
>CAJORB010000042.1:0-3101 GCA_905236565.1 uncultured Treponema sp.
AAGGATATTAAGAGCCGCAGCTTTATGACTGGTGTTTACTTTGAAAAAGAAGGCGACACTCTTACAATGGTTGCAACAAACGGAAACAGACTTTCATGTATTTCTAAAACTGCAACAAATGTTCCAGATTTTCCACCGGCAAATATTCCTACAAAAATTCTTTCGTGTGTTCTTAAAAATCTTTCAGACGAAGGCAATGTAAATGTTGCTGTAATTGATAATTCAATCTTCATTAAGTTTGCAAATTTTGAATTCTCTTCAAGCTTGATTGACGGACGATTCCCTAACTATAAAAAGGTTATTCCTGAAAATCTTACAACTAAGTTCCAGGTTAACAAGGCAGATTTGGAGTCTGCTCTCAAGCGTATTACTATCATGGCAGATAAAGAAATTTACAGAGTAATTTTTAGAATTAGTTCTGGAGTTCTTAAATTGATTTCGCCAGAAACAGATAGTGGTGCTGCAGAAGAAGAAATCCCATGCCGCTACGACGGACAGACTATAACAATGGCAATGAACTTTGTTTATGTAACAGAGCCCCTCAAGGTTATTGAATCAGAAAATGTTGTTGTGGAATTCAATGTTGATGAAAACCGCGAGGACGAAGGTCTTGTTACAAAAGCTGTAATTGTTCGCTCAGAACCTGCGGGTGATTATAAGCACGTTGTAATGCCTTTGAAGGGTTAAAGATGCCCTTTCTTTTTCAAACATTTTATAATTTCCGCAATCTTAAAAATGACACGTTAGACATATCTAACAAAGAAATTTTTTTTGTTGGGCAGAACGGACAGGGCAAGAGTAATATTCTTGAATCTCTTTATTATGCTGCTTACGGAATAAGCTTTAGAACTCACCAGGATGCTCAGATTGTAAAAAAAGGTGAAAAAGATTTTAGCATAAATGTAATGTATAAAGGCCAGGATTCTGCTCAAAAAATTTCTGTGATTTTTGAAAACGGAAAAAAGCGTATAGAAAAAAATGGAAAAAAAATACAGGACCGCAAGGAGCTTATAAATACAATTCCCTGCATTTTGTTTTGTCATGATGATATGAGGTTTGCAACTGGTGAACCTGAGTGCCGCCGGTTTTTTATAGATCAGTCACTCACACTTTATGACAATCTTTACATTGATGACATGCGTAATTATAAAAAAGTTCTTAAGAGCCGCAATCTTGTTTTAAAAAATAAACAGTACGAAATGCTTGATGTTTACGACAGTCAGCTGGCTCAGTATGGACTTGTGATTCAGCAAAAAAGAAAAAAAGCAATTTTTCAGTTCAATCAAATTTTTGGAAAAATCTTTGAAGAGATTACCGGAATTGACGGAGTAAATATTGTATATGAACCATCTTGGAAATTTTCAAAGTCACAAAATGTTGATAACTCTGTGGAAAATACACCTGATTTTTCTGAAAAAATTTTTTTTCCTGCTACGCAGGATGTCTTGGATCTTTTGCTTTCACGACGGGATTTGGATAAAGCTATAGAAACAACAATGGCCGGCCCGCACCGCGACAAAATTCTTTTTATGAAGGGTGGACAAAATTTTGTACAGACGGCTTCAACAGGACAGTGCCGCCTCATTTCACTTTTACTTAGAGTTGCACAAGCTATTTATTATACCCGCGCCACCGGCATGAAACCTGTGCTTTTAATGGACGATGTTCTTTTGGAATTGGACCCAGACAAGAGAGCCAAGCTTACAGCAATGCTCCCCGAATATGAGCAGCTCTTCTGTACCTTTTTGCCGGGAGAACCCTACGAAAGGTATATGCACGATACTACAAAAGTTTATAAAATAGAGAATGGTGAATGGCATGAGTGAAGATAATATTGTTTCAATGCAAAGCATTCTCGAGCAGTGCAGAATTTTTTCTCAATCCGATGAGGGGCAGCTTCCTTCTGTTTGGCGTAAGGTTGTTTCGCGGATAAAATCAAGTGCAGAAAATTCTGAGAGAGAGGATCTTATAGATAAACGCATTCCTCTTGGAGAACGCCTTGCTTCTAATACACGCGTTGTGGATCTTAAAAATGGCGTGCTTATAATTGAGTCCGATCATCCGGGGTGGATACAGTATTTAAAGTTCTATCAGAAATTTATTATCAAGGGTTTGGCAATGGAAAGTCCTGATCTTAAGGTACAGTCGCTTGCATTTAGATTAAAGGGAAAAGAAAAAACAGAGACCGACGTTTACGAAGAAGCTCTTAAAAAAGCCCGCGAAGAGATGGAAGAGCGTATGCGTAAGAACGAAGAGGAAACAAGGAAGTTTTTTGGTGAAGAATAGATAAATGGGTCACCCTTCGACAAGCTCAGGGAGCGCAAGAATCCTTCCTGGTGACATGTTGACCAAGTTCAAAAAATAATGATATATTAGAGTACTATTTTTCTGAACAAGTTTCAGAAGGATTTTTTACACGAAAACAATTTTTTTATATATAAAAGGAGCGTTCTATGAAAAGAACATATCAACCAAGCAAAGTAAAACGCAATAGAAAATTTGGATTCAGAGCCCGCATGGCTACTAAGGGTGGACGCAAGGTTCTTGCTAGAAGAAGAGCAAAGGGCCGCAGAAAGCTCACTGTTTCTGACGAACACAAGAAATACTAATTTAAGGGAAGGACACAGTCTTGATAAAAACGGGATTTTTTAGACGGGACGAACGTATAAAAAATCCCGCCGATTTTAAAAAGCTGTACAAAGAAGGAAAAAAGATAAGTATTCCAGGTGCCAAGTTGTTTTACCTTGAAAATCATCTGGAAATGAACCGTGTAGGTTTTCCTTTGATTCGTGGCTACGGTAACGCGGTCGAAAGGAACTTATCAAAAAGATACAGCCGGGAAGTCTATCGTTTAATAAAATCACATCTGAACACCGGATATGATATGTTGTTTCTAGTATATCCAGGAAATGATTCGTTCAGCTCGCGATGTGAACAATTTCGAAGTTTGTGCCAAAAGGCAGGATTATTAAAAGAATAATGTTTAAGTGGTTAAAAAATTTTTTAACTAAGTTTTTCTGTTTATTAATTCGCTTTTATCAAAAATGTATTTCTCCTTTGTTTCCGCCGGTATGCAGGTATACACCTACTTGCTCTGCATA
>CAJORB010000043.1:0-76798 GCA_905236565.1 uncultured Treponema sp.
GCAGGATTATGTTAAGGCTGCTAAAAAGAATGCACAGTGGAAGGAACAGTATATGACATACGAAAGAATCCAGGCATATGCCTATGACAACGGTAAAGAAGCAGGCATTGCAGAAGGCATTACTCAAGGCGTATTACAGGGCGCCCAGCAGAAAGCCGTCGAGGCTGCGAGAAGTTTTTACACAAATGGAGTTTCTGTCGAAATCATATCAAAATCACTCGGAATCTCTGCCGAAGAAGTTGAGAAAATCGTGAAAGGCTCATGAGGGCAACTCACAATCTGCTTGCCTGCTACCATCTTTAGCGGCAGGTCCTGCAACGCGCCGATTACAGGTTAGAGAAGCTGTTCTATTTTATCCAGAATTAATTTATCAGCCGGAAGCCAGTCAACGGATCTCAAAGTTTCTTTTGACACCCACTTTGCTGCTTCATGTTCAAGAAGTTTCAAATCACCAGAGACTATCGTACATAAAATACAATGCATAGTCAGATGAAAATTCGGATAATCATAATCTACAACGCCAAGTATTTTCTCTGCCTTTACATCAGTAGCCAGTTCCTCTTTTATTTCACGAACGATACACTGTTCAGGAGTTTCTCCGGGCTCAAGTTTACCACCTGGAATTTCCCAGCCATCTTTATAATCGCCGTAGCCGCGCTGAGTTGCAAAGATTTCTTTTTTGTTTGTATCTGGGTTTGTACGGAGAATAACTGCTCCACTTACTGTGACTGTTTTCATGTTCAAATTCCTCTTAGATAATTATACATGTTTAAAAAAAACTCAAGTCTCTCATATCAGACTGAATTTGCCTGTCTGCTGACGTAAATTTAAATGACAATTCATTAAAAGCAGTTTACAATGCAAGTGAATATGAAAAGGAAAAGGACGAGAGAATCCGCAATCTCCTTCACTTCATATGCACTGATGAACCGGGGAAAGACAGTTTTTCCGTCCGCCTTTCTTCAACAGTCGAGAAACTTAAGAACGATGATAAGTTCAGGAGTACATATCTGGCCATGAATTTACATGATTTCGATATAAAGAAAGAAGCTTTCGAGAATGGCAAACAGGCCGGCTCCCAGCAGAAAGCCGTAGAAGTAGCCGAAAACTTTCTCAAAATGAATGTACTGTCTGATGCTCAGATTTCAGAAGGAACCGGTCTTCCGCTCGAGCAGGTTCTGGAGTTAAAAAAGCAGATGGTCACATCTGTATAAATTAAGATTCCGTAAAAAAAATTATCTTCTCCTGTCATCAGTAAACTTATTTTATTTATGGGCGCATCTGACTTGCGTCAGACCGGGCTTTTCACAGCTCCGGCTTTCGCCTCCGACCCTGCGGGTTTCGCATAGCAAACTGTTACAATCCCTTGCGCAGATGGCGGGTAAAACGGAGCAGCTTCAGATTATAAAAATAACTTACATTCTCCCGTCTCCAGACATCCCACAAATATGATGACACTCGCCTGTGCTTCGAAGTGTAGAAAGCCGTGAATCATTTTGTGTTCTGTCTGTTGACGGGGGAAATATAGTTTTTGCAGGAAATAAAATATCTTTATTTACAAGTAAAGATTAATATTTATTCATTAGAACCCATTACTTCTTTTCTTTCAACAATTTTTGGTGAATAAACACTTATGTCATCATTTTCTTGAATACAAATTTCCTTTACACCACCATCTATATAATGATTAATACTGGCTTTTACAAGATAATAATAATCTGCATGGAAACCATCTTGTGGTTCAAAGGGTTTATTCTTGTATAAATTATCAAGACGTTGTTTTAATATTTCTTTTGATACTAATTCAATTGATTCAATTTCAGCTTCAAAAGGTATTAGATTCTGAAATCTATATCCATTTTCTATCCGGCATTCTTTAATATCAGTATCTGTAAGCATTAAATATTTTGTACGATTTGTTTCCTTATGAATTGTATATACTTTTCCTTTATTTATTGCATAAAAATAAAAATAAAATTCATGTGATTTTTTATTATCAAATTTTGCTTTAGATTCTGGAATAATATTTTCTGATTGCAGGAATTTTAAATATTCCTTTCTTATAAAACCTATCATAAGGTATTCTTTTTCAATTTCAGTTATCATAGAAGATTTCCCTTCGGCAGGAGAATTAATTACCATATTTTCGAAATAATTCTTTCTAAACTGTCTGCTTGAATCTTTTGCTTTAAAATCAATGATTCGCTTTATAAATTTCTTGATTTCATTATGACCTGCATTTTCATTTCCAGGTCTGATTGCAAACGCTCCGACCCCAGGAAGAATTTCATCATAAACAGAAGACTGTTCATTCCGTTCTGAATTGTTTTCATTACCAGGATAAAGTACATAACTACCTACAGTTCTACGGATTGCATCATTATATGTATGCATTTTTAACAAGTCTCCACGTTTGTAAGTATTTATAATTTCATCATTTTTCTCCTGAATAATTTCTTTTTTTTCTTCTTCTGAAATTTGATCTTCTGTTTTCTCTAAAAATGCTTCTGAAATCGGCTTTTTACCCGTATTTATGAATTGAGTTAAATCCTGAATTCTATATTTTGCATCAAAGTGAATGTAAGAAACATCTCCAGCTTTGATAGCTTCAATTTCTTTTTTATATTTAGATGAAAAAATTGCCAGAGTATAATCCGGACGGAATGGGCGGGAATAGGAACCCCAATAAACAGAACTGTTGAATTGAGATGGAGAAAATGTTCTGTTGTAATAAAAATTTACTTTAAGATTTTCGTTTTCAAAGATAAAACTTTGTAAAGAAGAATTTCCCTGCTGTAAAGATATTGTTAATCCATTTGTATCATTGACGAATTGAGTATATGGCTCAACGCCAGTCTCAGTTTTATCTTTTCCGGAAAGTTCATGAAGTATTTTTCTAAGTTCAAAGAATAACCAGTATTCATATAACAAAGCAGTATTTTTGGCTTCTCCAGAATACACATCATCTTTGCCTTTCCAATCCAATTTCAATGCCAGGTCAACCATAGAGAATGCATTAAAAATCTGACTATACCCTTCCCTTTTTTCCAGGACCTGATTATTTACCGGCATTATCGTTAATTCGCTAATATCATCAAAAAAAGAATCATTCAGAATGTCATTTATCTGATTAATAATCGTTGTGGCTTCAGAAAAGTATTCACTTCCATTCTTATCGATTGAAACTTTTTCTAAGACTTTTGTACAGATTTCGCTGAATGTGATTAAAGCAAATTTTATGAACCTATTTGCAGAAGTATCATAACTGTCGTATTTATGAATGGTTGCAATTTCACTTGGTAAATAATTGCCATCAGTTGTTTTCATCCAGCCACGACTATGAGCAAATGGATTTGAAAAGATTTTTTCTGAAGGAATACCTGCACCAAAAGTTTTGAGCTCTTCTTCTTTGACCAAGATTCTGTCCGGATTTCTTTTTATTGATGCAAAAAGGCTTTCTAAGTTATCTGAAAAACAGAACTGACGGAGAAATATAAACTGCTCAAGTATGTTAGATTCTTTAGATGAATCCTGTTGAAAATTTAGAGAAGTAGGACTTGTATAATCAAGAAGTAAAGCGGAACATTCTTCTGCTATTGCTTCTGTAAGTTTTACATAATCTTCTTCATAATTAATCTTATCAGGAACAACTTCAAATTCTATCGTTTTCCCTGTTATACCAAAAGAAATTAAAGATTTGCCCAGATAATTTATAAACTGGAAAATGATTCTATCATTTTCTTTTTCTAGCTTTACAAGCTTATTATCTTCGTTTGTTATATGTGGATAATAATCATTACTACAATTGTCAATTTTACAACAGTATCTAATAGTTTCTTTCAAGCGCAATGAATTGATGTTGAAATCAGATTCCTTAAACTCAAAATATTTCTTTTCTTGTACATTTTCTGTTAAATATAACGAAAGATTGCCTTCTGCTTTTGTTTCAACATTTTTATCAAGCTTAGTTCCAGATGGATATATTATAGCTTTATGAGAATCATCTATATCTATTGAAACAGCAATAATATTTTCCATAATTATTTCTTATTAAATAAAACTTGCGTACTGGAATCTGTTCAGGCAGTCTTTCATTTGATGGATTTTTGAAAGACTGTTATTAAGCTCTTTTTCTGTACAAAGTTTCTCCAGATTATCAAGAAGTTCTCCAATCTGTTTTCTGTTACCATGAATTTTAGGAAGTATCTTCTGTAGAATTTGAACGTCTGCAATTTCTGTTGCAGTTGGCTTTGTACCTTCTGTAGTCAGCCAAGCTGCAATAGTATAAAGTCTGATTTCTTTTACAGTTCGATAAGCAAATTCAAATCCATATTTTTCAAGTTCTTTATATAGACTTTCAAGAATAGGCTTCATTTCATCAAGAATCTTTTCTGCCCCATCTGGTATTTTTCCACTTCTAACATCATTAGCAAGTTTCATAAAACCTTCTGCAACACCTGGTTCTGCTGGATTAATAGAAGCGTTTTCAGATGAAGAAACTAGATTTTCAAGAACATCAGACATTTCCGGTTTGAACTCTATAACGTTTGCACGGTCAAGAACTTTCGGACTGAACATATAGGTGGTTTCGTCTATGTTTACTGTACCAGTTACAAATAAGTTATTAGGTAAAACAATTTCTTCTGGAATAGAAGATTCACAATCCGTATCTTTTTTATAAAGAGGAATTGGCTCGCCAGATTCCATTGCACTTAAAAAGTCAGAAAAATAACGTTCCACATGAGAAAGATTCATTTCATCAAGAATAAGAAAGAACGGAATATCTGGATTTTGCTCGGCAAGAAGAATGAAATCTAGGACTGGAGTAGACTGATATTCTTTTTTTAGAGGATTATAAAAACCAAGAATTTTTGTGTTGTCAGTCCAATCTGCTCCTACAGGAATAAGAAGGATATTCCTAAAGTTTTCATAATGAACTTCTGATTTATTTTCTAGAACTTTTTTCGCCATTACACGAATTGTTGCATCAAAACCGTATAAAAATTTGTCAAATCTTGCATTCGGAGACTCTTTTATAAGATTTCTGTCTTCATTTCCTTGTTTAGTTAGATATTCAGGATTTGTTGTATAAAAATCTATAAATTCTTGAAGTAAATCTTTTTGAATTGGACGGAGTCTTGTAGGTTCTTTTTCATTAGAAAGATAAATAGTATCATCTGTAATATTTCGAACAGTCCATTCATTCAATGAATCTCCTATTTTAAATAAATCATCAGGATTTCTTTCATTGACACTTGGAACATTTAAATGTTGTGCTAACTGTAAAGCAATTCTTGTTTTTCCTGTTCCAGAATTTCCTGTAAAAATAACAAATGGTTTTGCTAATAAAGAAGCTGTAAAGCGATTTATATATTTGTTTTTTTCAAATCTATTTAAAGTAAACGGTATTGCTGTTGATGATTTGAAATAAATTTTTGTCTCATTTACATCAAAATCATTATCTTCTATGGCTAATTCTTTATCAGTTTGATTCTTACCTTCATCAGACTCTAACCATTCATTCCAAAGTTCTGAAGAATAATCAAATAAATCCTTACCATGTGCCTGTGCTATTAGATATATTTGTATTTGTGAAATAGGTATTTTTTTATAATTTTCAAGCCCATGCTTTTTTGCAATAAAACGAATACCTACTTCTTTATAAAAATTTAACAAGGACATATTTGAATAAAGATATGCAATTTTCCATTTATAGCTGCAGCCTAAATCAATGGAATCTATAATTGAATATTCTTTATTTTGTGCGGCTTCGGCAACCTTTATAATATTTGATAAAACTTTCTTATAAGCTTCATCTCTAGTATTTCCATATTTTTTATACCAAGCATATACACCATCATCCATTGTTTTATTTGATGGTTTTATTTCTCCCGATGCCTTATAAATTCCAAATTTGTATGCTGATCCCCCCCATATACTTCCTAAGTCCTCTGTTTTTGTTTCAAGCCAATAACAAAATGAATCATCCCGATTTAAATTCGTATATTCTTCAATAGACAAGTTTTTTAGCTTTTCAATAGGGAATTGTTTCTGAAAATCATTATAAAGGGATTTCGCTTCTTCTTTAGTCATTTTATTCTCCAGTAATTAAATTAATGCTATCTACAAAATCTTTCGTTTCTAAAAAAGCTATGTTTTCTAAAGAACAATCATATTCAGCTTTTGATACACCAGATGGCGTTTCTTCTTTAAATTTAGGAATATCAATTGCTTTAAAGAAATGCATATTTTCATCTGTGTAGATTTGATTATACTTTAATTCTTTTAGATGTTCGATACTTGTATTTTTCTCTAAAAATGTTAATCTCATATACAATTCTTTGTTATTTGAAAGAATTGGTTTTACAAGATTTATTAACTCAAATAATGACAGACCTGTATCATCGTATCTAAACATATAGGATAAAATAAATATTTCAAAATATTTAGAGTTTAACTGTTCATGTAAAAAATGATGCTGACGAATTTCTTTTGTTGTCGCTTTTATTTCTAGCTTAACTTTTTCACTAAAAGAAAAATCAAATTTTAATCTATCTTTTGATTGCCAATATTGTTCAATATTTAGTAATTCATGGAATTTGTATATCGTATATAATTCAGCATAAAAACCGGTTAATTCATTATCACTTAACTCTTTTTTACTCGAAAAAAAATTTTGTAATGTATTAAAAACTTCTATAATATATTTATCTGAATAGTCATCATTTATAAAGAGTTTTGAAATCTCTAAAAAGATTTCTTTCTCTTTTGTTGTATGTAAAAGACATTTCAAAATATGGACAGTTTCTTCATTTTCAGATGAAAATGAAACTTTTGCATTACATTCTAATGTTAGAGATTTTGTCGATATATTGTAAGGTCTTCCATTTTGGTTATTAGGTTTAAAAACAATTACAATATTATTTTCTTTATCAATTCCAACAAAAAAATTCTTTTCATATTCTGCAATTTTATAATCAGAAGTATTGTCTACTTTAATAAAATTTGTTTTGAAAAAATCTATAATTTCCATAATTTTAAATATCCTTTTGTACGATTAATCCTGTTAGTTTTGAAATTATTTCATTTGGTAGATAGATTGCTAGCGTTGGACTTATAAATCCAGTTTCTTTATTTTCAATCATATGAATCTGTAACTGCATTGTATTAGGTCTAATGAAATGTTTGTCATCGCCCTCATAATTAGCAGGTTTAGATAAGTCTTTAGGGTTTCTACCAACAAAATAATTTGAAATAATTTTTGTTTCATTATTTACAGGATGCTTTGAAGTTTTCCCATCTCGCATCCAAATTACATCAATATTTGGAGTTAGGTTTTTATATTTTAAAAGTTGATATAGTTTTGCAAGTATACCTTGGTTAAGTTTAGATGCTTCTGGAAAAATAAACTTTTCTAAAAATTCAGAATAAACTGAAAAATAATCAGCATCTCTGAGAATTACAAAAGGAGCTCCATTTCGTTGATTAATAGTTTGAAGTTGTTGTTCATTATTTTTTTTATATCTGTTAATGATATTTATGTTGCTTTTTGTATATGCCTCATCATCTTGGAAAATTCTTTGTTTATTCCAAGAATAAAATGTATAACTTTCTACTTCTGCTACTGAACTTCTTGTAGGCTTTAGATTGTCGCTAAGAGAAAAAATTCTAGGCATATTTTTAAAATCAATTCCTTGAGAATTTGTCATTTCTATTGTTTGCCATAAATCTTCTTCATGATCTCTAATATCCATAAATTCATTTAAAATCTTTGAAACAGCAAAAATTCTACATAAATCTAGATATTTAGTTTTATAACCGAACCATCTTGCTCTTTGTTGTACTGTATCCACATTTGATGAATTTTTAGCAGTTCTTGTTATGTATGTAATACATAGACCTTTTATAGTTAATCCACGACCAAGCATCGTACCGCCAACATAAATATTATAATCATAGAATTCATCTTCACCGTTTAAGGTATTATCTCCATTGATTTTGTGAACATGACTATTTTTTATAGCAAAAATAATTTCATCTTCAATTTCATCAAATTGAGGAAAGTCTCTTACAACTCCTTTTTCATATTCCTCATATGCATCCTTCATTATTTTGTAGACAGATTGATATGATATATCTTTTTTGTTACTTGTTTTTTGTGTCCACTCATCTATTAATGTTTGTATTTTTTCATATTCCACATTATGATCTTTTTTGAACTGACTAATATGAATAAGCATTGAAAGTTTATCTTTTCTGTGTGTTCTATGACCTTGTATTGCACAAGCCACAAAAAACATTGCTAATGATTTTTTTAATGATGCTGGAATCCCTACATCAATTAAGGGTTCCTCATTTGCCGGGATTGTAACTGTGTAGGTATTATCTGTATGAAATACATCCAAACCACAATAGCCCTCTCCTGGTGGTACTAGAACTCCAAAATCTGGAGAAAGTTCATCAATTTTGTTGATTAATAGATTTGCCTGTGGCGTTGCCGTTACAGAAACATAACAATGTTTTTGTAAAGTATTCTTAAAACTACGAATTGCTGAATAAGTCGAACTTTCCTTTTTCTGTTTTACTTTAGTGTTTAAGGAATACTCATCCCCTTCATCATCAATTATTAATACAGGTTTTTCGCATAAATCATTATTTTTAAAAATATTTATAATTGCATTGATATGTTTTACATGTTTCAAACCAACGATGATTATTTTCTTACCCCTTTGGATAAATTTTCTTATATTCTCTTCTGTTAGATGATCTTCATTTTCTTTTGTATTTAATACAAAGACTTCATTTTTAATTGACGAAAAATATTCTTTAATTCTATCGGAATTCTGCTGTAAAAGAGGTTTCTTTGTTCCTCCAAGTACTATTGCTATATCATAATTATTATCAAATGCAAGAGATATCAGGGATATAAAATTTGATGTTTTCCCGCTTTGGACCTTGCCAATGACAATGCCCGTTTCTTGTTCATGAATTATTGTATTAGGATTGGGACAGTAACTAAGAGTTTTTGCTGCATTTGAGAAAATTGTAGAAATACCTTTCTCCGGTATTCCGGTTTCATTTAAGTATTTCTTGATATTATCAGAATAAAAACCTTCTAAAGAAATATTCCATGCATCTGGGAGATTATTTACATAATTCATATCAAAAACATTTGTCATTACTAACTCCTAATTACAGCTTTTAGAGTTTCATTCATTTTTTCTCGAATATCAAAAGGTGAAATTTTAATTTTAGTATAATCTACATCTGCAGGAGAATCTGATTTTAAACTTTCAGATGACGTGTAAGTTGATTCAATCTCTGACAGGACTAATGCAAACACAAATTTTTTCATGGAATCAAAATTTTCTTGTGTTACAAAACAGGATGTAAAGAAAGGATGAACAATATTCCATTCTACATCAACTTCTATTGCAGAATTATTATTTTTCTTTGGTGATACAACTAACCATTTTTCATCTGAATTATTTTTTTTAATGGTAAAATTTAAGATGTATTTTCTGCTTGAAATCTCAAAAGAAATTTGTGTATTATCATTTCCTTCAACTCTAATTTCTTCCATTTGGGGAAATAATAAACAGCTATCTGATTCATCTTTAGAAGGAATTTGTATAACAGATTCTGTTTTTTCATCTTCTTTTTCGATTGGTTTTACAATTGCATTTTGAATTAATCCCGCATAGGCAAATTCATTAATTGTTGCATTGTCAATTCCAACATTTAGAGGCTTTTTGTATTGTTTGGGATTTGTTATTCTCTTTATTTCATCAATATATTTTTGTGCAATTTCTTTCAATTTATCAATAAACTTGTCTTCCAGACCATTATACCAGTCAAAGGAATCTTTTGTTTGCGTGACAGGAAACTCATCTAAATTCAATTCTCCAAAAAAACGTTGATACACACCAGTTGTTGATGCTCCAAAAATTTCACGCGGACGATAACAATCCTCATACCCACCGATAATAACTCTTCCTCTTCTAATTAATGTAAATCCGGCTCCATATGTACTACCTGTTTCCAAAATGCCAATAAAACCATACGCATGATATTTTTTCGAATCTTCACCTTCTATCTCAAATTCAACCTTATCACTCCATTCTTTTTCATTTCCCCCTGGTAACTTTTCCTTATAAATTGACGGCATTTCATACCTCAGCAATTCTATACCAGTACCCCCGTTATAAAAAATCTTTATTTTTTCTGTCCTCAAATCCACACGATACATTCCACGAAGTTTATCTTTCGTATTCTGTATTTGTCGGCCAAAGAGTTTCCTGTTTAAATTCCAGATTCTAATTGTAGTACCATGTTCTGATTTATCGCATTCTATTTCTTCATAAGTTATTTCTTCATCTTTTGTGCGACTAAGTTTTTCTACATCAACAGAAGTTTTATATTTTTTACAACTATTCAGTTCTACTGTTTCAACACTCCAGTTAAGTCCAAACCAACAAGCCGCTGTTTTTAACCCCATTCCAAATTCTGAACGTGTTGATTTTTCTGGTTTGCTATCTAATATAATTGCACGCTGAAAATCCTTAAAATTCATACCATATGCATTATCTTTTATTTCGATAAAAGGATTACCTTGATCATCTTTTTGATAAGTTATATATATATCAAGGCTTTTCCAGTCTTTTAAGGCTTTTAACTCTCTTTCATGGTCATAATAACTTTGTGTTGAATTATCAACAAACTCTGCTATAGCGGTCCATGCGTCATATTTAATATTTTTATATGTTGCATATACTCCTGTTGTTGGTCGAATATTTATAGTCTTTGCCATTATTTTATCTCCAATAGTCTTTCTGCAATGAGTCTTACAACCTCAACATTAACAGCATTTCCAAAAGCTCTAAAAGCTTCTGCAATTGTATTTGGGAAGTTTTTTAATTCTTCCATGCCTTGCAGTTTTGCAGCTTCTTTTTTAGTCATATATCGCCCTTTTTTTCCATCTGGAGTCTTTACCCACGGGAAAATTGGAATTTGAGTTGTTGTTAAAACAAGTGCAGGAGAATATGTCGGAAGTTTTACTCGGATTCCTGATGGGCGAAATTGTATTATTTTATCTTCAAGAATTGGTTTCGCTTTTTTATCTTTTCCACAGTTCCATTCAAATTTTTGATGACTATTTTCAAACCCCTCCCTTTGAATTTCTGGAAGCCATGTATCTAAAATGGCTTTATGTTTTATATAAAAATCACGATTCCATTTTATATAATTTTTTTTCCATTCAGGGAATTCTTCATCAGGTTTCATTACTGTTTGAGCATAAATTGGTAATTGCAATAACATATCATCTACAGAGTTACCTGTTAAAATTGTTCCAAATTTACCTCGTTTCCCTTCAAGTGATTTTTTATATTGACGACATGGAGGAGTTTTTTCGTAATTGTAATCTGCTCCCCATTCCATAGCCCAAATAGGAAAAGAGGGGATAGGTATCTTATTTTTCGTAAGTAAATCAAGAAAATCTTGCCAGGCTTTTAAATGCATTCTAGTTTGATCTCTTAGAGACATAAAATCACTGTTGTCATCTTCTGAGATTATTTGTTTAATATTACACTCAAGCTTTTCTTCATGTGGAGGAAATTCAAAATCTTTCAATCCTCCTTTATCCCATAATCGTCCAGCAATATAAATTCGTTTTCTATGTTGAGGTATTCCAAAATTATGTGGCGATATAATAGCTGGTTTTACATCATACAATCTTTCAAGATTTGTTCTTATTACTTCCCAAGTATTTCCATTATCATGTGTCTGTAAATTTTGAACATTCTCAAGTAAAATATATTCAGGCTTTTTTGCCTCTAAAATTTCCATTATTTTCCAAAAAAGATTCCCTCTATCTTTTTCATCATTGAATCCCTGTTGTTTTCCAGCTTTAGAAAAAGGTTGACATGGGAAACCAGCACATAACATATCAAATTTTTGAGGAATTTCTTTTTCGATATCTACTTCATTTATATCACCAAAGCAGTCGATTTCAAAATTTTCTTTATAAAGAACTCTTAAATCTTCTTTTAGTTCACTCGCAAAAACACATTTACCACCAAGTTTTTTCATTGCAAGATGAAATCCACCAATACCAGCAAATAAATCTATAAAAGTAAACCTTGTTTCTTCTTCAATCATTTATAAGTATCTCTTATTATTTTCACATTAAAACTATTTTGATAATCTTCATTAATTCTTTTATATATTCATTATCAAAATCAAGACTCTTACATAATCGTTTTCTACAATTTTCAATATCAGCAGAAGTGCAATCATTCCCGACTTCGTCTTTTGCCCAATGTTCCAAGCGATCTTTATAATCTTCTTCCGTACAGTTTGGTTTTTCATAGGTGCTGGCATTCCACATAAGTTCTTCTGGCGTTTTTGTTGGAATAAAAAATAAATGACTTTTCAAAAAAGAAAGATAGCTCCGTTTTTCAGATTCAATCTGATAATCTGATTTTCCACTGTCAGACACAAAGCCTAATTTGTTTATATCTATACCTGTTATTTCTTTTATTTTAGAATCTAACTCTGATGCAGCAACATCGTCATTATTTGGAATGGAGCAAATATTCATATCTCCATCAAGTATTAAATACACATTTTTTGTATCTAATCTTGACAATACAACGGCTTCTTTTAATATATCCTTTGCACCACCAGCATGATATATAATATCAACCGATTTTTCTGCCTCAGCATCATATAATCTTAAGCAAGCTATAAGTAATTCTTTTCCCGCACTGTCTTCGACAATTATTTTTGTCCTTTGTGTATTTGTGTGCCCAATATACTGAAATGCCAAATCTGGTTCGATACCAGATTTGGGTAAGAACATGCCATCTGGAGTTTGATGTAAAAGAACTATAGCTTCTTTTGGCAATTCTTCTACAATAGCCGGACTATGAGTTGACAAAATAACTTGAAGTCCGTTTAAGAAAATTTGATTTAATAAAAAATCTAATAAGCGCTTTTGTGCACCAGGATGAAGAGAAACTTCGGGTTCATCTAACAAAACAAGAGTCCCTTTTTTTGCTTCATATACCTGATGTACTAATTTAACAACAGCAGATTCACCACTACCTGCAAAAGCTTCTGTGTAGTTACCATTAAAAGTCTCTGTATTTACATTTTTTAATTTAAAATAAACACTGTTTCCCCATTGTTTATAAAAGCTATGATTCATGACTGTTATTTCTGAATATTTCTTATCAAGAATTTCTGAAATAATGCTAACTTCTTCGGCAGATAACTTAGAAATATTATCAACTTTTTTTACATTTCTATAAGTAAAACCTGATTTTACCCAACCATCAATAATGCCTTTTAAATATCCAGAATAATACCTAATATAATCCTGTTTGGTCTTTAGAGTAACAGTATTAGGTTTATCGCCAAAATAAAAATATTTATCAAATGCACTTAATTCTCCACGAAAATCCAAATATATTACAGGTCTCTTTGTTCCATTCCAACGAGTTCCAGATGCCCCTGAAGTTTTTGCCATTTCCTTTGGAAAA
Source organism: uncultured Treponema sp. (assembly GCA_905236565.1). Taxonomy (GTDB): domain Bacteria; phylum Spirochaetota; class Spirochaetia; order Treponematales; family Treponemataceae; genus Treponema_D. Next base: position 13,545 of record CAJORB010000043.1, read on the forward strand.
GGTTTCATTCCATATTTTTCAACAGGACGTGATGGTTCCCAGTAATCAGGATTATTACCATGCTTTATACGAGTATTCAGAACTTCAACATTTCTTTTTGCAACTAAACTATTGTATGAGTACCAAAATGCAGGTCGTGGATTTTCAGGTATCGGATCAACTCTGGTAGAAAACCATTTTTGAGAATAAGAACTTCCTCCTGGTGCCGTTTCTAACGCCTGTAACACAGAAGTCTTACCGCATCCGTTCTCACCAACTAAGACTGTTAATGGAAACTGAAACTTTATTTCAGAATAAGGAACAAGCCCCTTAAAGCAAGGAAAGTGAATATCAGTGATAAAATCTGGATATTTTTCAAAACTGTTATCATGTTCAAAAATTTTTTGAATTTTTTCTATCAATTCTTTATTCATTTATCAATTCTCCAATTTTCCTTGCAAATTTTGGAGGCACAGCATTTCCTATCAGTCTAGCAGCTGTAAGAAGACTTTTTGTTTTAAATTGATAATTAAAAGGAAATGACTGCAAAGTTGCCCCTTCACGAATGGATAGACCTCTGTTCTGAACCGGGTGACCAAATCTTCCATTTGAAATGCTTAAAAATTTTGTTGTTATAGTTGGAGAAGGAGTATCCCAATATAATCGCCCATAGACATCTGTAAAAGATTTATCATGACCGACATAACATTTTTGAACTAAATCTTTATTATCCTTATATGAAAGCCTTGTTCCTCCATCTTCAGGAGTATTTTCTAGTCGAATAATATTTAAGTCCGATAATTTTTTTGCAGAATGAAATCTTGCTACATTCAAATCTAATTCTCCAGCAGAAATTGGCGGAAAAAGATTCTGGTTACCTATGGATTCACGTACCGTGTAAATATGATTTTCTGTTTCTGGCAAATGAATATGTCTATTCAGTCGGGTTGCTATTAATGAGAATCTTTTTCTATTCTGAGGAATACCATAATTTTTCATATTTACAACATCATAAACGCAGCGACCATTTTCTTTATTGCCGTAACCCAGTTCATCAATCTTAGCCAAAAAATCATTTAAAATTGTCTCTTTATTACTCATTATTCCAGGAACATTTTCAACTAAAATATATCCTGGGCGGTAATATTCAATAAACTTTTCAAAATATAAAAGTAAATCTTTTGTTTTTCTAGATTTTTCTTTTGAAGATCGGATAATACTATAAAACTGGCATGGACTGCAACCAACAAAAATCATTCCATCATCGTTACGATGCACTCCGAATTCGTTTTCAAAATATTCTATTGGAAGTCTTGTTATATCAGCATTTACAAAAGTTGCACCTTGATTGTTAAATTCATAAGTTTCTTTTGCTTCTGGGTCTAAATCTACACCTGCAATGACTTCTATTCCAGCCTGAATGAGTCCGTTTGTCATGCCTCCGCCACCGCAGAAGAAATCAATTGCACGCAAGGTATAATTCCCCCATTTTTTATAACTGTCTAATTATAACTAAAAATGCATGAAAAGTAAAAGAAAATCTTACATAATTATCATTTATGGACACCCTTACTCCCGAAGAACGCCACAAAAACATGTCTCACATACGATCAAAGGACACTAAGCCCGAAAAACAAATCCGCTCTGCCCTTTTTAAAGCCGGTTTTCGCTACAGAATCTGTGACAAACGATATCCGGGGAAGCCCGACTTGATTTTTCCACGCTACTACGCAGTAATTTTCATAAACGGCTGTTTCTGGCACGCACATGAGGGCTGTAAATATTTTAAAGTTCCTGACTCAAATTCAGCTTTCTGGAAGGCAAAGTTTAAACGAAACAAAGAGCGTGATGCAGAGGTCATTCAAAAATACAAGGATGAGTGCTGGAGAATCTGCGTTGTATGGGAATGTTGTATCCGCGGTAAAAACTCAAGACAGAAAATCGAAAACGTAACAGGTCAGATTATCGAATGGCTCGAAGAATCATCTGATCCGTTTCTTGAAATAAAAGGCTATTAATCGATTCCTGCCTGTCTTACCATCTCCCGAAGTTTCCTGGCGTTTCTGGCTCCGCTGCCGTTCGGGTGATTGTTAAAATAAACCTGTGTTTTCTTTCCTTCATCAACTGCTTTTTTTATAATGGGAACAAAAAGATTGAGTTCTTCATCGTTATAATCATAAGAATATCTGGAACTTCCGTTCGGGGAATCTCCGGCAGTATACGTCGCTTTCGCGCCGTTTGCATGAGTGGAAGTTATTGACGTTTGTGTCTTCGGCACATGCGCATACCAGCTTTCTGCATTCCGTCCATGGAGCCGTATATATGCATTATCCCCGACAAAAGGAGTATTTAATCTGGTTCCGTCCGGAAGATTCTTTAACTGCGGCATATCGCAGAACACAAGTCCTGCCCCGCGTTTTTCAAGTCCTTCAAAAACAGATTCCCTTATCCATTCTCTGTGGCGAAACTCTACTGCAGAAGGAAAGCCTTTAAACTTACCTAGGATTTTAGAAAGATATATTCTGTTATCATCGGTATAATGAAAACTCTCCGGAAACTGGAACAGCACACTCGAAAGAACTCCCTTATTCATAAGCGGCATTACGGCACTCTTAAATTCTTCTGCATTATTTTCCCATGAGCGAGATATTTCATGAGTTAAAAGTCTGTTTGCCTTTACAGAAAAATTCAGCTTTCCCTCGGACCTTTCATAAAACGAAAGAAGTTTGTCATAAGACGGCATGTTATAAAAAGTATTATTCAGCTCAAGTGCATTAAACTGCGTGGCATAATATGAGAGAAAATCTTTTCTTTTTAAATCAATCGGATAGAAGACATCCTTCCATTCAGGATAATCATATCCGCTGGTTCCGATAAGAATCTGAGGCATTTTAAAATCCGCCCTTAATAAAAAATTCTTTTCTCCACTTTTTCATGCTACACCCTTCTCCCCTTTTTACTCGGAATCAAAGCAAGCATCAGAAGACATATTAAATAAGGCAGTGCAAGAAGCAACGCAGACGGCACGTTCTTAAGGCATTCTATATTCTGAATATTGTTTGCAAGATACTGCGCTACAGAAAAGACGAGTGCCATCAATATCACTTTAACGTCATCTTTTTTTCCTAAAAAAACTATTGCAAGGCTTGTCCAGCCGATTCCGCTTGATATATTCGGAACAAACGATGAAAGCCGCAAAAGCAAAAGCACTCCCGTAACAGAGCCTGTTAAACTTGCAAGTACCCACGACAATATCCTGTAATGCGAAGGCTTTACTTTTGCACTCTCCAGAACTTCGCTGTCGCTTCCTGTTATCCTTAAGTAAAGTCCTTTCTTTGTTCTGTGCAAAAAAAAGTAAGATAAAGTTACTATTATTATTCCGCTTAAAACTGAACAAAATCTAAAAACGTTCTGGCTAAAGTTTAGACTTTCACTGGTTAAAACTCCGCGGGTTTTAAATATCACTGCAGAAAATGCCGTCACGAGTGACAAAAGAAAAATATTCTGCGATAACGATGCGATAAAAGAATTAAATTTAAATTTTTCGATTATAAAGCTTACTGTAAAAACAAAGACCGCAGGGATAATCATGCAAAGAATAATTCCGAGTGCAAAGCTTCCTGTCTTAACTGCAACTGCATAACAGATAAAAGCGCTCATCGTTATAAGACCGTCAAGAAAAAATACCATGCGCCCTGCGTATTCAGAATAAAGTGCGCCAAGCGATACGATTATAAGAGGCATTGCAGATGCGAGTATAAAAATAATCGTGTTCATTTTTTTCTCCACAAGATTTTTTTAAAATTAAATTTTGACAGCGCAATGTTTCCGGCTAAGATAAAGATTACGATTCCCTGTATGATTCCTGACATGTCAAATCCGAAATTGTTTACTAAAGAAAAGCGCGATGCACTTGTATAAAGCCACGATAAAAATAATCCCGACGGAATTACAAACAAAGGATTTTTTCCTGCTAAAAGTGCACACGTCAATGCGTTCCAGCCCATCGATGTTGCAAAGCCTTTGTAGCACGAAAAATATGTTCCGCATACTGCAACAAATCCTGCAAGTCCATGAAAGGCTCCATCAACAAAAAGTGTTGAGTAAACATTGCCTCTTAATGATAAGCCGCTGTATACTGCAAACTCTTCTGACTTTCCGAATATCGAAACTCTTTTTCCCCATGATGTTTTTTTAAATACAAAATGTAAAAGCGCACACAATATAGGCACTAAGATTATGCTTAAGTTTAAAGGCGATGGCTCGAGTATCGATTTCAATCTTAAATTTTCTTCAATAAATTCTGTTGCCAAAAGATTCCCTTCTTTTGTTCTGTACGTTACACTCGATAAATAATCTATAACCGGAATCAAAGCAGACGACATCAAATATGTCGTTAAAAGCACGTTCACTTTTTTTGCGACATAAAAAAATGCACTCATACATTCAAAGGCTCCGGTTACAAAAAGCGTAATTAAAAGAGAAAGGATTATGTTAAGAGCAGGCGGCATAAAAGAAAACTTTACAAGACACATTGCAGAAACAAAGCCTGCAAGATAAATCTGTCCGTCGCCGCCAAGATTATAATATCCGCCTTTTAAAGAAAGCACGTTTCCAAATGCGCTTATAGACATTAAGACAAACATGTTAAGCCATAAGCCCGTGTAATAAGAAGAAGTAAATATTCCGGTTAAAAAATCAAGCATATTCTACTCCTTCCAAAGTCTTCCGGCTTCGAGCCTGTAATATCTGTCGCACATTTTCTGCGGTATATTCTGTGTCGTAAGAACCAAAACTGCGCATCCGTCTTTTTTAAGTTGTGTAAATCTATCAAGTATTATCTCTGACTTTTCCATATCAAGTCCTGCAAGTGGTTCGCTTGCAATTAATATATCGGGTTTACAGAAAAGCTCGCGCTCTAAGATAAGGCGCTGGAGCATTCCGCCAGAAAGGGATTTTACTTTCTGACTTTTAAGGATGTCAAAACCAGAGCGATTGATAATTTCATCGACACCCGCGCCGTTTTCTGCAGAACCAGCACGCGCGGTCTTCTTCGAGCACCCGGACACCGCAGCCTCGTACAGCAGTTCTTCGATTGTAAGCTCCGGATTTGAGCCGCGCATTGTCTTGTCGCTCGGCACTATCGAAACTTTAAGACCTGTCTTTTTATAAAGTGCTCGACGCAAAAAGTGTGGGCTTATTTTATTTACAACAATTTCTGTTTTGTTTTTAGAAAAAATAAATTCTGCCCTGCATTCCTGCATTCCTGTAATGCAGTCTTCTAAAGTTAAAAGCCCTGCTTCTGCAAGCCCCTTTATTACGGTAAGCTCACCTGCTTTTACTGTAAACGAAATGTCTTTTATAAGAGGCTTGTCTATCGGAGCGCACGAAAGATTGTTTACGGTAAAGCTGTGCGCGGCGTTCGCCGAGCCGGCGTTATCCTGCGAGTATGCACTGGCAGATGCGGTATCACCCGGCGCGATTTTTTCATCCTTCGAAAATGTCCTTATTTCTTTTTCGATTTCTTTTACGACTTCTTCTTTAAATTCTTTTGTCTTTAAATTTAATTCAGCATAAGTCTTAATTAATTTTCCTTTCTGTAAAAGAAAAATGTTGTCTGCGTAAAAGGCAAGTTCTTTTTTGTCATGAGTAATCAAGATAATTGTTTTTAACTTTTTTAATTCACAGAGATTTTTAAATAAAATTTTTCGTTCTTCTTCTTCGAGATATGCACCAGGTTCATCAAGCAAAAGAATATCGTATTCTTTCATAAGGCATGACAAAAGCGAAGTATAAAAACGTTCGCCTCCTCCTGTGTCACAAACCTTTGCATTAAGATTTAACCGTGGTGCCCATTTTTTAATTAATTCATTTAATTTATTTTCGTTTTCTTTTGTAGATTTTATTCCGAGTAAAATATTTTCTTTTACGCTTATCGATTCTGCAACAAGCGGTTTTTGATTTACGATTACGATTTTATTTTCTTTTGTAAAATCAATCGTTCCTGACGTAAGTTCAACTGAACCGCTTATTATTTTTGCAAGAGTAGATTTTCCTGCCCCGTTTTCGCCTGCAAAAACATTTAACGCATAAGGCGTAAGTTTTAGCGAAACGTCATCGAGGGCAGTTTTTTTATCATATCTTTTTGTTACATGCGATAAGACTAGTTCCATTTCTTCAGCTGCTTTGCAATTTTATTTCTTATTTCTTCGGGAACAGACTCGATGTAAAGAGGATCTGTGTCATTAAATTTTACAAGTCCGTCTTTCATTCCGTATTCGTTAAACGAACCCCATACTGTCTTGCCGTTTAAAAACTCAAGTGTAAGGCGTTCTGTAAGTTTTTCCTGCAAAGTTTCTACACATGAAATTACCTGACCAGGCGCTGCAGAATATGAGTTTGAATCAAAGAAGCAGAGTTTTGTTCCGTGTTCTTTAGCACTTGCAATTACACCCTGACAAGCACCGCCGCAGATAGGAAGAATTACATCAACTCCAGAAGCACTCATTGCGTCTGCAAGCTCTGCACCTTTTTTTGCATCGTACCAGTTTCCTACGATTCTAAAATCAACTTCTACTTTGTCGTTTGCAGCCTTTGCACCTTTTTCATATCCAGGTAAAATTATTTCGTTCATTACAGGATATTCCTGAGCTGTAATCAAACCGATTTTATTTGTCTTAGTCATAAGACCTGCAACATAACCTGTCATAAATGCAGATTCATCCTGTGCGTAGCGCGCAGTTACGATGCTGCTGTTTCCTTCTTTCATTGCATCAAGAAGAATAAACTTCTGATTCGGGAACTGTTTTGTAAGCGGTTCGCAAAGTTCAGGAAGTGACGGGTTAGAAGAGATGATTACATCGTACTTTCCTTCTGCACAAAGAGTTGTAAGGTGGCCCGGCCATTCTGCCTGGTTTGTTCCGCCTTCTACGATTTTAATTTCTGCTTTTTCGCCTTCTTTTGCAGTTGCGTTAAAGCTTTCTACTGCAGCTTCTGCTCCTGCTGCAAGCTTTGCATAAATCGGGCTGTCTGCCATGATTCCCGGGATATATACTGCTATGCTTTTTCTAGTTTTTTTAGAGCCTGCATTTTTTGAGCATCCTGTAAAAGCACTCAATGCGAGGGCTGTAAAAAGGACTGCAAGAACTCTGCATGCGTTTTTTTTGTTTTTTAAAGTCATTATACGACCTCCAGTTTTTCGGATATAATAGTTTTATATAAAACTATTGTCAAGTACCCGCCTTTCCGATAATTATTAATATGAAAGTAATCAATAGAAGAAATTTTATTATCGCAATAATCCTTTTATGTTCGACTCTTGCCTTTGCGCGCGAAGAAAAAGAAAGAAAGTTTTTCGGCTTTCAGTTTGCAGTCGGCGGAACAATTCCGCTTTACGGCGACGGCGCCCAGTGGAATAACCACGCAAAAATGACAGACGACCGTTATGCCCGCATCGTCATAGGAAGCGATGTCGGTTTTACACTAAAGCTTGCAGAACAGCTCTTTTTCGTTTTTGATTTTGAAACATGCTCTGATTTCGGGTGGAATTCAAGCTATCACTCAAACAGTCTTGACTATGCATTCGCCGGGGGCTTCCAGTATTATCCGGGCTGGGGAAATCTTTCTTTCATCCTTGCATACGCTATTGGAGGAAGATCAGACTTCGTAAAGCTTCCTGATGAATATTCAGAAATAAAAAGCACAAAATGGGGAAACGGCTTTAAGCTTGCCGCAGAATACGATTTCTTTGCCGGCGGCGGCTTTATTCCAGCTGCAGGAATAAGCTACAGACTTATGCCCCGCGGCTACAACAATTACGATAACATAATAAATATTTATGTGCGCTTTGCGTTCAGATAAAAAATAAGACAAACGCTCACATAAAAAAAAGTATGGGTCCTGCACACTTCGCTTTCGCTCGTAAGTGCTTCCCATACTTTTTTTATTCCGCTTTGTCTTTTTTTTCAAACCGTTATACGGCTAAAGTAAGACTATCTTGCATATTCAACAATTCGTGTTTCGCGAATCATTGTAAGTTTAATCCTTCCAGGATATTTAAGGTCAGTTTCTATCTGCTTTGCAATTTTTCTTGCAAGCTCCTTAACATCACCGTCAGGAATTTTCTCGTTGTTAACAAGAATACGAAGTTCGCGGCCGGCCTGGATAGCGTATGCCTTTTCTACTCCGTTAAAGCTTTCTGCAATGCCTTCAAGATTTTCAAGACGTTTAACATAGTTATCAACTGTTTCGCGTCTTGCACCCGGACGTGCTGCAGAAATAGCATCTGCAATCTGAACAAGGATTGCTTCGATGCTTGTAGGTTCGATATCGTTATGGTGAGCTCCGATTGCATTTATTACGCGTGGATCTTCACCAATCTTGCGTGCCATTTCTGCACCGACTTCTGCGTGGTTCTGGTCAGAATCATTTTCTGCACCTTTACCGATATCGTGTAAGATTGCGGCACGCTTTGCAAGTTCTCTGTCTGCACCAAGTTCTGCTGCAAGCATTCCTGCAATTAAAGCTACTTCCTTTGAGTGAACAAGCACATTCTGTCCGTAACTTGTTCTAAAGTAGAGGCGTCCAAGAGCACGAACACCGTCTGTGCTCATGTTATGGATTCCAAGATCAAAGAGGGCTTTTTCACCTTCTTCGTAAATCTTATTCTGAACTTCTCTTGTTACTTTCTGAACGATTTCCTCGATACGAGCCGGGTGGATACGTCCATCAGAAATAAGGCGTTCAAGTGATTCCTTTGCGATTTCTTTTCTTACAGGGTCAAAACATGAAATAACAACTGCTTCCGGTGTATCATCGATGATGATGTCAACGCCGGTAAGTGTTTCGAGCGTACGGATGTTACGTCCTTCGCGTCCGATGATACGACCTTTCATTTCGTCACTTGGCAGAGAAACTGTGGCAACAGTCATGTCACCTGTAGTTTCTGTTGCTATACGCTGAATCGTCGTAACAAGTATGTCGCGCGCTTTTTTCTCAGACGTAAGCTGAGCTTCCTGTTCAATCTTATTTAAAAGAACCTGAGCGTCATGACGAGCGTCATTTTCGAGATTCTTTATGATAAGTTCCTTTGCTTCCTGAGCAGAAAGACCAGAAATTCGCTCAAGTTCCTTTCTGTATTCTTCTTCCTGAATTGCAACGCTTGCTTCTCTTTTTTCTAAAGCAGCCGTTCTTTCTAAAAACTCTTTTTCCTGCTTGTCAAAGGCCTGTGCCCTCTGGTCAAGCATCTCTTCTTTATGATTTACTCGTGCTTCATATCTCTGTACTTCTGCACGGCGGTCGCGGTTCTCCCGTTCCTGCTGGTTTCGTTCACGAATGAGTTCATCTTTTGCATTCAGCAAAATTTCTTTTTTCTGAGCTTCGGCTTCTCTAATTGCATCCTGTTTTACACGTTCTGCTTTTTGCTCTGACGCAGATAATTGAAATCTGGCATACAGCCAGCGAATAGTCCATCCAAGAACAATTCCAAGGGCTGGGAGAATAATAAACCAAATAAACTGTGGCATTTAAACTCCTCGCATTTTATTAAATTGTTCGTACTATTTATAGTACATTAATATAAGTAAGAAGTCAAACATTTTTTCACATTAGAACGTAAAATATGCCAAAGTATGCCAAAATTTGGCCTACATTTCGAAATCTGCACCAAGATATATGGTTCTGGCCTGGCTGGACTTTAAGATATCTTCTTTTTTGCCCTGGGTTACGATCTGGCCGTTGTTTATGATGATGGCGCGGTCGGTAATTTCGAGGGTATCACGTACATTATGGTCTGTAATGAGGATTCCGATGCCTCTGTTTGCAAGAAGTTTTACGAGTTTTTTGATATCCGCAACGGCAATCGGGTCAATTCCGGCAAAAGGCTCGTCGAGCATGAGAAATTTAGGCTGAATTGCCAAAGAACGCGCAATTTCTGTGCGGCGCCGTTCACCGCCAGAGAGAGTATAGGCTTTCTGGCGCCTGATTCTTGTAATCGAAAAGTCTTCGAGAAGCTTCTCAAGGGTTTCCTTTTTCTGGGCCTTCGTAAGATCGCTTCTGGTTTCAAGAATCGACCAGATATTATCTTCTACCGTCATCTTTTTAAAAACCGAAGGCTCCTGAGGAAGGTACGAAATGCCCTTCTGAGCCCTTTTATACATAGGAAGACCGGTAACGCATTCATCATCAAGAAAGACTTCGCCCTGAGTCGGCTTATAAAAACCTACAATCATGTAAAAAGTCGTCGTTTTTCCAGAGCCGTTAGGACCTAAAAGCCCTAAGATTTCGCCGGTTTTCATTTCAAAATCGATTCCCTGGACGACTTTCTTTTTGCCGAACGTTTTATAAAGGCTTGATGCCCTTAAGATATGAGGCTTTGTGTATGACCATCTTTCTTCTGGTTCAATTTCTTCAAAATAATCGTCGCGCTCAGGCTCTTCTAAAACGTATTCATCACTCATATTAATTTCCCGATTTTGTCTTGACCGTTCCGCGGATGTTTCCGTCAAGAACGATTTCTTCTGTATCCATGTTGAACGAAATCGACTGAGCACGGAACATGTCGTCTTTCTGCTTTACACTTGCGTTTCCGCTAAGATCGAGAGTCTGCTCTTTTTTTCTGTAAACCGAGTAGGCACCCGTACAAACATTTTCTTTCTGTTTAAGTTCAACATCAATCTGCATTATCGCAACATCTGTGTTCTGGTCGTATTCTATTATCTGAGCCTTTGCAGTTACATCATTCTTTAAATCTTTAAGTTCAACATCGCCGGTAAGCGTAACGATTTTCTGTTCGCGGTCATACTCTAAAGTCTGGGCCTTAAACTCAAGCTCGCTTTCTGTGTTTGTTCCGCTTATATTACCGCGCGCCTTGATGATGTTAAAATCATCGCCCGTAAGCTCGATTGAATCTGCCCGGATTTCCATCGTAGAAGTCTTTACGACTGCATTTCCGCTTAAAACGGTAAAACTTTCTTTTAAAGAATCAGAAGAAGACGAGACAGAGCCCCTCATCGAGTCGCCCGAAAAAGTTATTTCTTCGTCTTCACCGCCAGATTTACTTACATTAATCTGGCTTCCCTTAACTGAACTTGAAAAAAGAAATGTATTGCTTACGGCACTTGCGCTAAAATCTTTGCCGGTTATCTTAAGATTGTCTTTTACAATCGTAATTTCCCTGCCTTTTGCACTTACAAGCTGTTCTGTGTTCCCATTCCACTTGAGGCTGTCGCCTTTTATGTTTATGTTCTGCGTGGTGTCATTAAATTCGATTCCGTCATAAAGCGTATAAATCTGATCTTTCGTGTCTGCGCTTATGATTGCGGTTTTTCCCGTAGATTTTGGCTGCATGGCTGAATCAAATATTATAAACTCAACGTCTTTGGCGTATGAACGGTTTATTCCCTTGTACTGTTCAAAAACGGAACTTTTAAGCTCGATGTTCTTTTTATTGTCCGCGTATTTTTTGTAAACGGCGTTTTCAAGACGAAGCTGCGGAACGTTCTGCTCGGCAAGCGCGTCGCTCTGGTATTTGAGCGAACAGCCGGCAAGCGATGAGGCAAGAATGAGGATAACTGCAGAATGTAGCAGGGCAAAACGTACGCGTTTCATGGATAATATTATATTGTGCATCAAAGCACAGTGCAAGTGAGATTTATAGACAAAAGAACGCGTTTGTGCTTAAATTTCTTTCATGAACAACAAGAATACGATCCAGACTGTTTTTATTTTTGCCCTGCTTGCCCTCTTTTTATGCGCATGCGTCGCAATGGTTTATCCATTTTTTACAGTCATTCTCTGGACTACTCTCCTGTATGTAATATTCCGGCCGCTTCATGCAAAATGCGTTGCAAAACTTGACCGCACGAAAAAATTTTACAAGCTCTTTAAGCATCTTATTGCCGGCGGTTTTTCTGTAGGAATTCTTATTCTTATTATTGTTCCGCTTACACTTATTTCGATTCTTCTTCTTCAGGAATTATCTTCTTTCATGCAGAACACGATTTTGTTTTTAAAAAACAATCCTGACTTTTTTTCGCACGAAGGACCATTCGAAGCAATTTTCTTATTCTTTAATAAACTCGGAATCAACATTCCAAACTTTGATGCAGATTCATTAAGAACCTATCTCATCCAGTATCTGCAGACATACAGCACAAGAATTCTTTCTGCAGGAACTTCAATCGCGGGGAAAACACTCAACTTTATAATTTCACTTCTCTTTATTGTGTTTTCGCTTTTCTTCTTTTTCCTCGATGGTCAGTATCTTGTTACAGTTTTTAAACAGGCACTTCCTGTTAAAAACGAATACATGTCTGTGCTTACAGAAAAATTTACAGAGATTACAAGAAATCTTTTTTCGGGATACATTCTCGTTGCGCTTTATCAGGGAATCATTGCGTTTGTAATAATGCTTATCTTTGGCGTTAAGGCGCCGCTTCTTTTTGCAGTCGTCCTCATGTTTGCTTCGTTTATTCCGCTTTTAGGAGCTTCTCTTGTGTGGCTCCCGATTGGAATCATAATGTGCTTTACTCAGTCAATCCTCAAAGGAATTTTATTTATCATTATATGCGGAATCTGTGTAAGCCTTCTTGATAATTTTCTTCGCCCGTTCCTTTTAAAAGATAGAATCAACGCTCACCCGCTTATCATCTTCTTTGCAATTCTCGGCGGCGTAAAAGTTTTTGGAATAAACGGACTTATAATCGGACCGCTTGTAGTAATTTTATTCTTTACGGTTTTAAATCTTCTTTTAAATACAAAAGAAAAAGATTAGAAAATTGGATAGCAGTCAAAGCCTGCAGTCTTTAACTGGAGACCCATATTACCCTGTTCGTTTTCATCAACGATTACGATAAAATATTTATTTCCAGAAGGACGAACTTCTTCTTCGATGTATGCTTTAAATCCTTTTGCCTTTAATCTCGAAACAAGAGAATCTGCATTTTCTTTTTTTCCAAAAAGACCAACCTGCTGGCGTTTGATTTTTTCTTCTTTTGAATCTGATGCAGCTCCGGATTTCTTATCTGCAGAATCTTTTTTTGCAACTTCTACATTAGAATTTTTTGCAACAGTAATATTTTTTGCCTGCTCGTTCTGTGCTTTTGCAATTGCGTTTCCTTTTCGCGGAACAAAAAACCAGAACGGTGTAGGCATTAAGCTTGCCTTACCTGTAACGACACCAGCTTCTGGGCTTTTAGGATACTGCGATTTAATTTTCTGTGCCGCATCATCATCATCCGTTACGTACCACAGCGTAAAAAGAAGCGACGGCCTTACAGACTCCATCTCTGGCATAGAAAGATATCCCTTTATAAAAAACGCGATTGAATCAATCTGGTCGTCTGTAGGGTCGTTGCAAAGCTGCGCCCATACTTCATAAAGTTTTATCTTTGCCTGTATCTTTGCGTCTTTTGAATTTCGAATGTTAGAGTTTAAATAAGAAAGCGCAGTCTTTGCTTCGCCGCAGTTTAAACAACAACGAACGGCATCAAGAACAAGAACGCTCGGTGTTTTCTTTAACATATTGTAAACGATTTTTTCCTGCGGCGTCGCTTCTTTTGTAAGCTTAAAGGAATTGATTGCTTCCTGGCTTACTTTAACCCCTGCAGCTTTTGCAAAGGATTTTGAAGCATCACTGTAAAGCCCTGACTGTTCCTGAATGCATCCTGTAAATGCATAAAGTACACGAATAGAGCATGTATCTTCTACCGGAATGACATGTTTTTCAAGATATGCGATTGATTCATCAACGGTATCGCACTCAAGCGCTTTTTTAATTACATTAACTGCTGCGCTTTGTGCAAAAACAAATCCTGAGGCTATTATAAAAACTGCAATAGAAGATAAAAATTTTTTCATTACTATTCTGCTTCCTGTTCAGTTTCGGAAGGATGCCTCTGTTTCTTTAATTTCTGGATTTTTTCAAGTATCTTTTCGCGTTTTGTTTTGCCGGACTCTGTATTGCCGGAAGTCTTGCTTCCTGTATCAGAAGAGGCTTGAGCGCCGCTTGCTTTATCTTCGCCCGGGGCCTTAGAAGCTTTTGCCGCTTTTTTAGAAGCCTTTCTTTTTGCAGCTTCTTCGCGCTCTGCCTCACGTTCTTCCATTTTTTTCTGTGTCTTTATTTTTCTTACAAACGCAAACGGAAGAGCACACATAACGCCGATTGCAAACGAAATAAGCGAGTTCATGAAAACCGGAACATCTTTAAGCGTTTTTGTAAAAAGCCAGATGTCACATTTGTTATCCAGATTATATCCCATAAAAAAAGCAAAACCTGTAAGAACTGCAATAAGACAGATCAATTTAGCAATCATACTTTCTCCTCCAAAGCCCGCGAAACAATGCCGCTCCTTATTTATTAAACAAGCACTCCGCGGAATGTATTACCGCTTAAGCTTTCTAATTTTACTTTTACAAAACTGCCGATAAGATTTTCCGGAGCTGCAAACGCAACTCTCTCATCCTGTGCAGTTTTTCCGAGAAGTTCATTTTTATCATCGCGGCTAACATTTTCTGCGAGAACTTCTGCAACCGTTCCGACACGTTTTTCCATTTCTCTTCTCGTTATCTCAAGCTGAAGGTCAATAACTTTCTGCAATCGATTCTTTTTTTCTTCGACATCAATCTGATCATTACGAACTGCAGCAGGAGTTCCTTCTCTTGGATTATAGTAATACATAAATGCGTTTTCGTATAGAATTGTATTCATAAGCGAAAGTACTTCGTTAAAATCTTCTTCTGTCTCGCCAGGGAAACCTACCATTATGTCTGTCGTAAGTGAAACATCATTTATCTTTTCGCGGATTTTTTTTACAAGTGCAATATAATCTTCGCGTGTGTATCTTCTGTTCATCTCGCGTAAAACTTTTGTAGAGCCATGCTGAACAGGAAGATGAATGTGATGGCAAAGCTGCTTTCTTGATGCAATTACATCGATTAATTTTTCTGACAAGTCTTTCGGATGACTCGACATAAATCTTACCCAGCCGATGCAGCTTTTAGTCTGTTCAATATGAGAGCAGATTAAATCCAGAAGGGCCGGAAAATCTGTTCCGTTGTAATTGTAAGAGTTAACGTTCTGTCCAAGAAGTGTAATTTCTTTTACGCCGTTTTTAGAAAGAAAATCAATTTCCTTTAAGATGTCATCTGTGCTGCGGCTTTTTTCTCTGCCCCGTACATACGGAACGATACAGTAAGTGCAGAAATTATTACAGCCGTGCATAATCGGAACAAAAGCACTAAACGCACCTGGTTCAAGAGAAACAGAAGAAAATTCGTAAGCATCAGGATCGTTTACAAGTTTTAAATCCTTTGGATTAATTTTATTTTCTACCGCGCTTATTATGTCACCAAACTGTTTTTTTGCGTATGTTCCGACAACATAATCTACAACCGGATAATCTTTTTTAAGAGATTTTAAAAGACGTTCTGCCATGCATCCCATCACGATAAGCGTAAGAGGTTTTGCTTCGTCCTTTACATATTCTGCTGCTAAATCGAGCGTCTTAGATTTTGCACCCGGTCTTTTTTCGCGAAGGGCTTTTAATCCCGTAAACCAGCCGAGGCGTCCGAAAATTCTATTTTCTGCAGTCTGCCGCACAGAACATGTGTTTATGATTACCATGTCTGCAACCTGAACATCGTCTGCTTTTTCCCAGCCGCGAGAAATTAAAAGCTGTTCTACGGCGGCAGATTCTGCAATGTTCATCTGACAGCCGTATGTTTCAAAAAAATATGTCATTCAATAATCCCAAAAAATCTGCAATCCTAAAATCGCGCCCTACAAAATTCCGTTTTGTCTTTCGGCCGCCTCGAGCGTGTTTACCATGAGCATCGCAATCGTCATTGGTCCAACTCCACCAGGCACAGGCGTAATAAATGATGCAACATCCGAAACTTCTTTTTCGCAGTCACCGACTAAACGGAATCCGCTTTTTTTTGTACTGTCAGGAATTCTGTTTACACCTACATCGATTACTACAGCTCCAGGTTTTACCATGTCTTTAGTTACTGTCGATGGATGACCTGCAGCGGCTACTACGATGTCTGCCTGCTTTACGATTTCTGCCATGTTCTTTGTTCCTGTGTGACAGATTGTTACAGTCGAGTTTACTTTTTTAGAAGACATCAAGATTGCAAGAGGCTTTCCTACGATATTTGAGCGGCCTACGATTACACAGTGCTTTCCGCTTGTTTCGATATTCATTTTTTCTAAAAGAACTACAACTCCATGCGGTGTACATGGCAAAAATCCCGGACGACCTATCATGAGGTTTCCAACGTTTACCGGATGAAATCCATCAACGTCCTTTTCTGGATTTATAGCCATTATTACGCGGTCTTCGTTTATATGCTTTGGAAGCGGCAGCTGAACAAGGATTCCGTTTACTGTTTTATCGTTATTAAGTTTTTCTATAAGTGCTAAAAGTTCTTCTTCGCTCGTACTTTCTGGCAGATGAACGCTTTTATCTGTCATTCCGGCTTCGGCAAGGGCTTTCTGTTTACCCGTTACATATGAAACGCTTGCAGGGTTTTCTCCTACAAGAATTACGGCAAGACACGGATTTATGCCTTTATCTTTAAGTTCGCCTACCCTTTTTGCAACATTTTCCCTTACATCTGCAGCAATCTGCTTTCCATCGATAATCTGAGCGCTCATATTTTCTCCAGTCCGGCTACAGCTTAAAAAGCCAGATGGGCGTTTTTTAAATTCAGCCTGTAACCAAACAAATCCTAATTTATTTAATTTTATTGAATAAACACAATAAAAAATGTATTATTCTATATAATATATCAAAAATTTTATTTAAATTCTATCAGGAAGGAATTATGAAACGTACTCCAGTGGCAGTTCTGCTTACTTTAGGCTTGTTTTTTACAGCAGTTCCGCAGAATATCTTTGCTCAGACAGCTCCCGCAGTCGAAAAACTTGATGACGACGGCGATGAATATGACGGCGACTTTTACGAAGAAGAAGAAAAACGCCTTACTCAGAACGGTGCAGGCGACCAGTATCTTGATATCGGACTTATGCCTATTTTCCCGCTTAATTTCGGAAACCAGCTCTATGTCGGCGGTGGACTTACAGTAGGCTACCACAGATTTCTTACACAGTATATTGCTGTCGGCGGAAACCTCATGTTCAGTTATAACTCTACAATCGGAAGCAATGTTCTTACAATGATTCCGATTACGATAGGTGTTACATTCCAGCCGTATGTAGGTCATTTTGAATTTCCTATAACATTTAACATCGGTGCTGCCGTAGAAAATTACGTTCAGTACAATTATTTTCCGGGCCTTATCATAAAAGGCGATGCCGGATGTTTTTACAGAATAAATGAAAACTGGTCTGCAGGTGCAGAAATTTCTGTAATGTGGCTCCCTCAGTGGACTGGAGATAAGTCCAAAGACGGAAGTTACACCGCCCTCGCAGTTATAGCCGCAGCGCGATATCACTTTTAGCCCCGGAGTTGAACAATGCAGAAAAAAGTATCTGGTTTAGTAAAAAAAGCAGTTTATTCTATCCTGGGAGCAGGTTTTGTTTTTGCTTTCTGCTCATGTCAGGATCCGATTTTCTATCACATCAATCAGGAAGTAAAACTCGAAGAAGCTTCTATCTTTGGTGATGTTTACAGAATTACAAGACATACATCTTCTTCGGGCGAAGAACGCCTCTATTTTGCAAACGGTTACATCTATTATAAAGCAACAGATGCAGACGGTTACGGTAAGTGGAAAAAATGTTCAAAGCCATCCGGACATGTTGTTTCTGTTGTTTCTGACAACTCGGCTCTCTATGCTTTGGTTTTTACTTCTGACAGAAATGATATCCGAGGCGAAATGGAAATTACAGGAAAGAGAATTTATAAAAGTACAGACGACGGTGCTACATGGACGATTCATCCGAAAACTGCTGTTGCAGATGCCATGACTTCATGCGGCAAAGGCAATTCTGTATCTTTAATGTGTACAAACTCTCTTGCTTCTGGAAACAGAAAAGCATACGCAAACATTCGCGGAACAATATACAACCTTACATCTGGTGATACAGTTGATCATGGTACAACAGTAGGTTCTACTACTTCAAATACAAGATCATGCGCAGATGCAGGAAGCGGCGTAAAATTCTTTAACTGCTATGGAGCATGTGCTTCTAAAGATTCAGGTGGAAAGATTTTTGTATCAAGTAATGCAGAAATTTCCGTATATGATTCATCAGGAACTGTCATCGAAGAATTCATGACTTCTGTAGGCACAATTTACGGAATCGCAGTTTTTGATAACGGCAACGAAGTTCTTGTTACTTCTTCAAGCGGTTCAGCCCTCTACAGAAAAACAGGCTCTTCATGGAACGAAGTAGAATATGCAAACCTTACAAGTACAGTAAGCTCGCTTTACGAAGGTTATTATGCAATCGCAGCAGATCCTTCAAAATCTGCACTCGAAACTGCAGCATATGCGGCAATCGCGGTAGAAGGAAACGGTTCAAACTCTGCGCAGTTCACACACGAAGGCTTGTGGGCATACTACCCTGCACGTGGCAAGTGGAATATTGAATAAAGCGTGCGCGTAAACCACGTTTCCGGCGTCACACAGACTTCCCGCGCGACGTTCGAGTTTGCGATAAAAATCGCTCTGTGATATAATTCAACCATAATGGATGAACTTTTTTCCTCTTCAACTTTATTAAAAGAACCTCTCGCAGCACGCATGCGCCCTCAGAACCTCGACGAATACATCGGCCAGGACCACATCGTAGGACGCGGAAGGCTTTTGCGCCGTGCAATCGCTGCCGACCAGCTTACATCCGTAATCTTTTACGGACCACCTGGTTCAGGGAAAACAACGCTCGCGCGCGTCATCGCAAACCACACCCAGAGTAACTTTATTACGCTCAACGCAGTACTAACAGGCGTCGCAGATATAAGAAAATCAATCGCACAGGCAGAAGAATGGTACAACCTCTACTCGCGTAAAACGATATTATTTGTAGACGAAGTTCACCGCTGGAACAAAGCCCAGCAGGATGCCCTCCTGCCATGGGTCGAAAACGGAACCATCATCCTTATAGGCGCCACAACCGAAAATCCTTTTTTCGAAGTTAATAAAGCATTGGTAAGCCGAAGCCGCGTATTCCAGTTAAAGGCACTTACAAAAGAAGATTTAAAGAAAGCTGCCGAGCAGGCTCTCAAAAATGTTGAACGCGGCTACGGACACTGGAACGTGCAGTTCGAAGAAGGCGCCCTCGAGCATCTTATCGATACAGCAAACGGGGACGCGCGCTCGCTTTTAAACGCCTTAGAACTTGCAATAGAAACTACTCCCGAAAAATGGAATCCATACGGCAACCCGCCGGAACCTGCATTTGGAAGCACGATTTATATTTCAAAAGAAGCGGCAGAAGAATCGATTCAGAAAAAAGTTGTTTTATATGACAGAGACGGCGACTATCACTACGATATAATTTCTGCATTCATAAAAAGTTTAAGAGGCAGAGATCCGGACGCTGCAATGTACTGGCTTGCGCGAATGGTAAGAGCCGGAGAAGATCCGCATTTTATTTTCAGACGCATGTTGATTTCTGCATGCGAAGATACAGGGCTTGCAGATCCGCTTGCAATTACTGTAGTTACTTCATGCGAAGAAGCTTTTGACAGAGTCGGACTTCCAGAAGGAAGATATCATCTTGCACACGCAGCACTTTATCTTGCAACATGTCCTAAATCAAACAGCTCAATGGCATTCTTTGATGCACTTTCTTCTGTAGAAAAAGAAGATGCAGATGTTCCAAATCATTTAAAAGATTCAAGCCGCGATGCAGAAGGTTTTGGTCACGGTTCAGGATATTTATATCCTCATGCTTACAAAGATCACTGGGTTGCACAGCAGTATCTTCCTGATGCACTCATGGGAAGAGTGTTCTACACTCCAAGCAGTCAGGGTTACGAAAAAACAATCAGGGATGATGTACTTTCAAGACGCGAGCTTCAGATTGCGGCAATTCTTGAAAAGTCAGATTATTATTCTCAGAGCGAACAGTCAGAACCAGAAGTAACAGGTTCTAAAAACAGCGAGCCTTTAAAAGGAGTTGCCTCGCGTTCTGCAACTGCAAAAAGCTGCGCGTCAGAGTTTATGGGAAACCCGATTTCTGAGTGGTGGATTAACGAACACTTTAAATCCGGCGCATTAAAGAATCCAGAAAATCTTACGTTCAGTCCGGTAAATGAATATAAAGAAACTGCACTTGATAAGGCAGACAAATCATGGCAATCGAGAATAGATTCTAACCGCGCAGAAATCCTTCTTAAGATTCGTGACACGATGACACAGATTGCAACCCTTTCACGACATGAGCGCAGCTTGATATGGAATGCCGATGACGGACTTTTACTCTGGGAAATTGCACGCAAAACTCCAGAGGGTGTTACATGCGGTGTATGTCATTCTCAAAAAGGAAAAGAAGTCCTCGAGCAGTACAGCAGAACGCTCGGCAATCTTGATAAACCTATTCTTGAATATCAGAAAGAAAACGAAAACCTTCTTGAAATGCTCGACGTTTTTGCACTCAAGGGAATTGCATTTGATCACATATTCTTTAGAAACCCTTTTGCAAATAAAAAGTCTATCGAAGAATTAGCTGAACAGATTAAACAAGCCAGCTTAAAACCAGAAGAAACAAGTTCTGTTGCTAAAAACTTTAACGTAATCATTGCGCAGAAAATTCCATGCAACGGACAGCGTGTATCAAAGCTCATCGCATCCCAGGTTCTTGCAAATAAAATCTTTGAACCTTACAACACTCTTTTGTCTCAGATGGAACAGGCAGAAACAGAATTTTTCGGCGACAAGACAAACCCTCTATTTAACTGGAACAACGATACAATCGTAAAAATATTTAAAGACGCAGGCTTTAAAGTTTCTTATGAAGTTGAACGAATCATAGAAAAGCGCCGCATTACAAAGCGCGAAATTGCTAACTGGTTCAACTTAGAAACATCTGCTTATGCCGCAGCAATCGCAAAAGCAACAGGCGATGCCAGCATCCAGAAAATCTCTAGCCTGCTCGAAAACGCTTCTGAACACACAATCTTCAGCTGGGAAACAGAAATTGCATTTTTAACTGTTTCACTGTAAAATAGTAGAAATAAAAATTCCGCTTTTATAAGCGATGCGCATTTTGAATAAAGATGCGACTTTAACAATACAGGAGAATATTATGAATTTTATCTTTTTGGGACCTCCGGGAGCAGGAAAAGGCTCTTTAGCTGTAAAAGTAAAGGATGTTTATAACATTCCGCATATCTCAACAGGAGACATTTTTAGAGCAAACATCAAGGCACAGACTCCACTTGGAGTAAAAGTTAAGGCCATCATCGATTCTGGAAGCCTCGTAAGTGATGAACTTACATTTGAACTTGTAAAAGACCGTCTTGCACAGGATGACTGCAAGAACGGATTTATCCTTGACGGATTTCCCAGGACAATTCCACAGGCAGAAATGCTTGAAACACTCGGACTTAAGCTTGCATGCGTAAACTTTACGATTGCAGACGAAGTTGTTATCAAGAGACTTTCTACACGCCGTGTATGTAAAGCATGTGGTGCAAACTTTAACGTTCTTACGAAACCACCAAAGAAAGAAGGAATCTGCGACGAATGTGGCGGAGAACTCTATCAGAGAGATGACGACAAGCAGGAAGCTATCCTTCACAGAATGGATGTTTACCGCGAACAGACAGAACCATTAATCGATTTCTACCGCAAAAAGGGAACTATCACAGACCTCGATGCAGGAATCGAAACAGATATTCTTCTCGAAAAATTTAAAGAAATTTTTAAATAAATAAAAACGGTGCAGGACATTTTATTTATGTTCTGCACCTTAACTTAAACCTATGAAAAAAACCGGATCACAGATAATTACAGAATTACTCAAAATGCACGGGATAGATATGGTCGCAGGGATTCCCGGCGGCTCAATTCTCCCGCTTTATGATGAACTTACTCGAAGCGGAATAAAACACATTCTCGTGCGTCAGGAACAGTCTGCAGGCTTTATCGCACAGGGAATCGCGCGCACTACAGGAAAACCGGCAGTGTGTTTTGCAACAAGCGGTCCAGGTGCAATGAATCTTTTAACTTCGATTGCAGATGCAAAATGTGATTCGATTCCAATCATCGCAATTACAGGTCAGGTAAACCTTCCTTTAATCGGAACAGATGCTTTCCAGGAAGCAGATACTTTTGGACTTTCGTTTCCTATTACAAAACATTCTGTAATGGTAAAATCTGCGCGCGAGCTTTTAGAAGTAATTCCGCAGTGTTTTAAAATTGCAGCAAGCGGTCGTCCGGGTCCTGTTTTAATTGATATTCCTAGAAATGTTCAGCTTGAAGAAGTTGAATTTGATGAATGGCCTAAAATAAATTCTAAAAAATTAATTACAAAATTCCACACAGAGAAAAAAGATATTCTCGAAAAACTCGAAAGAATGGCAGACACTCTGCTTAAATCTAAAAAGCCTGTTTTATATGCAGGTGGTGGCTGCAACAATGCAGAAGTTTCAAAAGGAATAAAATCTCTTCTCGAAAATTATCCGATGCCGGTTGTATCAAGCCTCATGGGAATCGGAGCAATTGCATCAGAAGATGAAAAATATTTAGGCATGGTCGGCATGCACGGAAGTGTTGCTGCAAACCAGGCAATGCATGACAGCGATTTAGTTTTAGCATGTGGCGTTAGATTTGACGACAGAGCAATCGGTGTTGCATCAAAGTTCTGTCCTGACGCAACAATTTTACACATCGACATTGATGCTGCAGAAATAAATAAAATTTACAGCGCAGACATTTCGATAGTTGCAGACGCAGAATCAACAGTGCCGGTTCTTGCACAATTGATTTTTGAAAAAGCAAAAAAAGGAAATATAAAATTTGCAGAAAACCGCGCATCGTGGTTAAAAAAGATAAGCACTTTACGCAAAAAAACTTTTACAGTTGAATGCGGTCAGAATAAAAAATCACAGTTTGCAAATCCGCGAGAATTTATTTCTCAAATTCCGCTTAAAGCAAAAGAAGCAGGATTAAAACCAGAAGACATCATCGTAACGACAGACGTAGGACAGCACCAGATGTTTGCAGCACAGTACTACCCTGTTTTATCACCGAGAACTTTCTTAACTTCAGGCTCACTTGGAACGATGGGATTTGGTCTTCCTGCCGCAATCGGAAGCGCGCTTGCAAATCCAAAAAAACGTACGGTATGCATTTCGGGCGACGGTTCAATCATGATGAACATCCAGGAGCTTGCGACACTTGCAGAGCTTGATTTACCTGTAACCGTAATCGTTTTCGTAAACGGAACTCTCGGAATGGTTTACCAGCAGCAGAAATATCTGTTTGACAAAAACTACAGCGCTTCTGTTTTTTCTAAAAATCCTGATTTACTCCAGATTGCAAAAGGCTTTGGAATCGAAGCAATAGATGCAGACACAGACAAAGACTGGGCAAAAAAAGCATTTTCAAAGACAGGAAACAAACCACGCTTTGTAACGGTAAAAGTAAGTTCAGAAGAAGATGTTCTTCCTTACGTAAAAGCCGGCTGTGCTAATGTAGAATCAATTCACTAAAAAAGACAAAAGGGCGCCGCTTCTCTGCGGCGTTCTTTTATTTTAAATATTCCACGATTGAATTTTATATGTTATAATTAACATCATTATTTTTTGGTGGAACATATGAAAAAGATTCTTACGATTTCTTCAAATCCAGAAGTACTGGAAACTGTAAAAAACGCTGTTTTTACCTTTTCTAAATACTTTGACGGCGAATATCTCTGGGAAACAACTCAGATAATTACATACATCAACTACGAACTTCCTGAACTTAAAATCCTTGACTATACTTCAGAAGATACAGACTGCGAAACGATTCTTGCGACGATTAACGCAGACCCGTGGCTTCACTACGGTGGAATCATCGCAGTATGTGCAACAAAGGGTAAAAAACGCACGCTCGAAGAACTGCAGGATTCGAATATTCTCTGTGTTCTTACAATCGAAGAATTTAAAGAAAATCTCGAACGTCTTTTAAAACTTATTCTTGCTAACCAGCAGTTTATCTTTCACCGAGGTCTTCAGAACGATATCGGTAATGAAGAATCAGGTTCGTTCTCGTTCCACAACGACCTTCTCGACATTCACTTTTACTCAAGCTTCCTTGTTGCGTACCTTTATAACACAAGTAGAATTTCTGCACAGAACAGATTTAATCTTCAGATGGCATTGTCAGAACTTTTAAACAATGCACTCGAGCACGGTAACCTCGAAATTTCTTTTGAAGAAAAAACAAACTGGATGATGGAAAACGGAGAAATCGTTTCTTTAATCCGTAAAAAGGCAGCAGAAGAAAGATTTAAAGACCGTAAGATTAAAATTCAGTATACACTCAATGATAACTACTGTACTTTTACAATCACAGATGACGGTAACGGATTTGACTGGAGAAAGTACACAGAAAAAAATGACGAACTTGATGAAGAACCAAATACAGAACTTCATGGACGCGGAATTCAGCTTTCAAAAGGTGTAATAGGAAAGCTTACTTACAACGAAAAAGGAAACGAAGTAACACTCAGAATTAAAAGCCAGAAAGATGCTTCCAACAACATTCCGGTTGCAATGCGTTCGTTTGAAACAGTTACATTTAAAGACAAAGATGTAATATTCCGCGAAAACGAAAAATCAAATGACCTGTACTTTATCGTATCAGGAAAATATGCAGTTTATTCAGGAAGAAAACTTGTCTCGATTTTAACACCAAACGATATGTTCATCGGAGAAATGGCATTCCTTTTAAACGACAGACGAAGTGCTACAGTTCTTGCAAGTGGAAACTGCCGCTTAATTAAAATTCCAAAGATTGACTTCCTTGATATGATTAAAAAGAATCCTCACTATGGTATCTTCCTTTCAAAAATGCTTTCACAGAGACTTTATAATCAGACACGCCAGACTATTACATTAAAGAAACAGCTGATGGAATTAAAAAAATAATGTCACTTAACTGTAACGAAATTAACACTGCTCTTGATGAACTTGATTTAGAAGGCGCGTTTATCCAGGATATTATCCAGCCGGGATACGACACTCTCGCGCTTTATACTTACAAGAACTCAACAGCAAAGACGGTTATAATCTGCATTGCGCAGAACAGCTGCCGCATAAACGAAACAAAAAAGAAAATTACAAAAAATGAAAAACCTCTCCGCTTTATGGAATTTTTAAAGTCACGCATAAAAGGCGCGAGAATAAATTTCTGCCGCCAGATTGGTCTTGAACGCGTAATTAAAATGGAACTGTCGCATGAAGACAAAACTTTTTTCATGTATATTCGTTTATGGTCAAACGCTTCAAATGTAATCCTCTGTGACGAAAATAAAAAAATTCTTGATACAATGCTCAGGCGTCCGGGTAAAGATGAAATTACAGGCGGAATTTACTCAGAGCCCGAAGTGTCTGACAAAAAACCAAAAAAGAATTTTGAAGTAAGAACATTTGAAGAGCTTAAAGAAGAATACGAAAACACAAAAGCGTCGCAATATAAATCATTCGATGACCTTTCATTTAATGAACGCCTCGATTTATTTTACAGCGAGCACTCAGAAACTCTCGGCCGTGAAGCCCTTCTTGAAAAATACGAAAAGTGGTTTACAGAACATCACACAAAACTCATAGCCGCTCTTTCAAAACTCGAAGAGAAAAAATACGCGTTCTCACTTGCAGAACAAAAAAAGCATCAGGGCGATTTAATAATGACATTTGCTTCTCAGATAAAACCCGGTGACACTTACCTTGAGTGCTCGGATTACGAAACAAATTCAACTATAAGAATAAAAATTGATCCTAAAAAATCAGCACATGCAAACGCGCAAAACTATTACGAAGCATATAAAAAAGAACAGTCAGGCTTTGAACAGATTGAGCAGGATATAAAACTTACAAAAGAAAAAATCGAACGTCTTGAACAGGATTATGAATCAATCAAAAACGAGCCAAATCCGGTGCGCATAGAACAGATGCTCCGCCGGGACACAAAACCAAAACAGCAGGAAAAGAAAACCCATCCGGGCTTAAGCTACACGGTTGACGGCTGGTACATCCTTGTAGGGCGCGATGCAAACGAAAATGATGAACTTTTACGCCGCCACGTCCGCGGAAGCGACATGTGGTTTCATACAAGAGATTGTCCCGGCGGATATGTTTTTGTAAAATACAGGGCCGGTAAGACGATTCCGCTTGAAATTATGCTCGACGCAGGAAACCTCGCCGTTTATTACTCAAAGGCCCGTAAAAACGGAAGGGCAGACCTTTATTACACGCAGGTCAAGCACCTCAGAAGGGCAAAAAACGGACCTAAGGGTCTGGTCTTGCCAACTCAAGAAAAAAACCTTAATATTATATTAGATCAAAAACGCTTAAACAGACTTGATGCTATAAGACAGCAGCAGGAAGGTATATAACAGGAATCCCCAGTGAAAGTAAAATCCACAAAGATTAAGCCGATACAAAGTTACTCAACAACTCCGGTGGCATTATTTATTTTTTCAAACTTTTCTCTTGCGTTACGCGGAATTCACTTTATAACCACAGTTATCCGTGATTTTTTCATTAATCAGTTTGCAAGAAAATTTGGCTTTATAAAAACCCCTGTTGCAAAAGTAGATAATGAGCTTGATGAAAAAATTCCGTTTACACCTTCTAAAATCGGAACTTATCTTGACTTTACGGCATTCTGGCTTCGTCCTTTGACAATGCTTCTTTTTAAACTAGGGCCAAAAAAAGCAAAACCATACATCGATGAATTCCTTAAAAAAATTACGCTTGCATATAAATCTGCCGGAAGAGTTTACAAAATGTGCATGTCAACGACAGCAAGACCACGCTATTATAAAATGTTTTATTTTCGCGTAATTCATTTTTTTGACCCGCACTATCTTTGTGTTCCGAGTCTTCATATAAGCGTCGTAAGTCTTGTATGGAGTTTTTACAGAAAGGCATTCAGCGAAATAGAAGAATTAACAGAAGAAGAAAAATCTGTTTATCTTAAAGAAATCTATAATGGTGCAATTAAAATTGCAGAAACCGTTCTCTATATTAAACAGCATAGTGTAAACTGCATTCCTGCAGCATTATACATGATGACATTTTTAATGAAGCCTTATTTTACTGCAGAAGACGGAATTCAGTTTTTAAAAGACATGTTTGTTAATACAAGCATTCCTGTTAAAGATCAGAAAGAATTAAAAGATTACATGTACTTTATTTACGAGCGTTTTCTTTTAGTTGGAATTACAGACGGAAACTGGATTGTACCGATAAAAGCCTGGCTTAAAGAATACTGCATCGCATCCGGCCAGGCTTACATCGCAAAAAAAATCAGATAAATTATTTTTTCTTTTTCTTGTAAAGATCTGCTTTACCGGACTTCTGTGCTTTAGAAGACTGTGCTTTAGACGTTGTCATCTTAGAAGCTTTTTCTGATTTTGATTTTTTATCTGCGCCACCCTTTCTGTTCATTCCGGATTTTTCTGCACCACGACGTCTGTCATTTCCAGACTTACCGCGGGATTTTTTATCATCACCGCTTCTTCTTGAACCGCCAAGAGAATTATTTTCTACTTTAGAATCAAGGTGAACATGAGGAAATTTTTTATCTTTCTTTGAAATATCAAGAACTTTTTTTGCAGCATCTTTTGGAAGATTAAGCAATGTAAAATTCATAGATACATCAATTTTATCAACCTGATGGTTTGGAATATGCAGCATTGAACTTAAAAATTCTGAAATCTTTTTTGCATTAAACCCATCACGCTTTCCAAGCTGAATATAAAGCCTTGCCTGATTTGGTTTTAAATTTACATCACGCATTCCGCGTTTTGATTCACCTTTTTCATCGGCAACAGGTTTAATCTTATTGTAATGAGAAGCGTTTAATGTATTTCCATACATTACCGATAAAACTTTAGAAAGAACTTCTGTAGAATCAGTTCCGTCTGTAAGATCTTTTGCCATCGAAGTAAAAAATTCTTCTACAGGTTTATCGGCTTTGACAGAATCAGAAAGTTCTGCAAACAGACGCTTTCTTTTTGACTCAAGAACTTCTTCTACTTCAGGAATTTTATCCTGAACAAGATCACCTTTACTTGCTTTTGCAATTCCGGCTTTTAAGAACTTTAACTTGCGCCTTTCTGACGGGCTTACAAAAGTAAAAGCCATTCCTGCAGAACCTGCACGACCCGTTCGACCGATACGATGAACATAAGTTGAAGCATCAAACGGAAGTGAATAGTTAACAACATGACTAAGTCCTGTAATATCAATGCCGCGTGCTGCTACATCTGTTGCAACGAGTATGCGGGTTTTCTTAGCCCTGAATCTTGCAAGAACTTTTTCACGCTGCCCCTGCGGAATATCGCCATGAAGTGCAGCAGCTTCATATCCTTTTTCATCTAAAAGTTTTGAAACTGTATCTGCATCATTTTTTGTCTGAGTAAATACAAGACCGTAAAAATCGCTGCTGCTGTCGATAAGGCGTACAAGGGCTTCGATTTTGTCACTCTCGCGCACCATCCAGTATTTCTGTTCGATAAGGAGCGGCTCTTCTAAAACGCCTTCTTCTTCTACAACTTCATACTCACCCATAAACTTCTGGGCAATCTTTAAAATCGCAGGAGGCATCGTTGCGCTAAAAAGCAGCACGCGGCTTTCTGGGTTTGCCTTAGAAAATATTTCTTCGATATCTTCGATAAAGCCCATGTCGAGCATTTCATCGCCTTCATCGAGAATAAAATATTCGATATTAGTTAAATCAAGTACGCCTCGTTCGATTAAGTCCTTAACTCTTCCAGGCGTTCCGGTTACTATGTCAGTTCCGCGTTTAAGCTCACGAATCTGCTCGCCCATACTGGCACCGCCATAAACAACGGTTGTATGTGGAATTGCTTCTTCTGTAAAAGACTGCATCTCTTTGGCTGTCTGCACTGCAAGCTCGCGTGTAGGTTCAAGAATCAGGGCACGCACACGGCCGTTTCGCTCGCGAAGCTTTTGAACAAGAGGAAGCCCAAACGCTGCTGTTTTACCGGTTCCGGTTCTTGCACGGGCAATTACATTGGCTTCTCCACCCAAAAGGCGCGGGATTGCCAGAATCTGTATTGGAGAAGGTACTTTAAAACCTTTTTTTTCGATAGCACTGAGAGTTATTTTGTCTAATCCGAGATCTTTAAAACCTATAACAGGGGTTTCTTCGTTTTCCATAAATATGAAAGTCATCATAAATTAAAAGTTGAATCGTTGCAAGACCTTTATTTTTTTGGTATAATATAAGAATGGCTAAAGCTAAAACGTCAAAATATAAAACAGAATTTAAAGTTAACCAGCAGGTTGTATACCCGAGTCAGGGTGTAGGAAAAATCACAGAAATTTTCGAAAAAGAATTTAACGGTCAGAAGACTTGTTATTATAAAATCTACCTCGAAGTTTCTGACATGATAGTAATGGTTCCTGTAAGCAATTCCAAAGAACTTGGAATCCGCGCAATCGTTCAGCCGACAGAAGCCAGAAAGGCATTGAACATGCTTTCTGAAGATTTTGAACCTATTACATCTGACTGGAAACTCCGCTACCAGATGAACCTTGAGCTTCTCAAAAAAGGAAGCATTGCAGATATCGCACAGATTGTCAGATGTCTTTACAACAGAAGCAAGGTAAAAGAACTTCCTATCCAGGAAAGAAAGCTTTATGATTCTGCAAAAAAACTTCTCGAAGATGAAATAAGTTTTGCTCTCGGCAAATCTTCAAAAGAAATCGAAGCTTTAATTCACGATAAACTCGAACCACCTGGAGCTGTTCAGAAAGTTAAACATCCTATCATCCAGGATGATGATGACGATGACGACTTTGACATGGACGACGAAGAAGATACAAAGAAAAGACGCAGAGTCGATGACGATGATGACGACGATGATGATGAATCAGATGATGATACAGATTCACTCGACGACGAAGATGATTCGGACGACTTTGACGAGGATTACGATTAATTAAAACACAATGAAAACAAACCGGATTGCATTAATTATAGTTGCAGCAGGTTCGTCTTCAAGAATGGGCGGCCAGATTAAAAAAGAATATCTTTCCCTTAACGGCGGAACGGTTCTTTCTGAGGTCGCCCGTATTTTTTTACTTTCAAAAAAAATTTCAAGCATTACAGTTATCTGTCCTGTAAATGGACAAAAAGATTCGGAACAGGCATTCTACAAAGATGAGCAGATAAAAAAACTTACAGAATCTGTTCCCGTTTTCTTTGTCGAGGGTGGAGCAACACGAGCACAATCTGTTTACAACGGTTTATCATTTTTAGAAAGTGAAAAACCTTTTAAAATAAATTCAGCATATGAAAAACCAGAATTTGTTTTAATACATGACGGCGCACGACCTTTCCTTTCGACTGACCTTGTAGAAAAATCGATTGCCAGCACAATTAAATACGGAGCAAGCGTTCCTGCAATAAACACAACCGACACACAGAAAGAAGTTGACGAAAACGGATTTATAAAACGACATCTTATACGCAATTCTTTAAAGTCCGTTCAGACTCCACAGGGATTTATCTTTGACGAAATACTCTCGTGCCACAAAAAAGCGCTCGATGATAAAACAGAATACACAGATGACACAGAAATTTTTGACAGATATTCTTCAAAGAAAACTTTTGTCTTTGAAGGTGAACTTAATAACAAAAAAATAACTTATCCAAAAGATCTTGAAGATTTAAGTTTTTCTCATAACGACGGAGGGAACGGTATGATTCACACAGGAATGGGTTATGACAAACACCGTCTTGTAGAAAACAGAAAACTCATGCTCGGTGGCATCGAAGTTCCGTTTGAAAAAGGCGAAGACGGCCACTCTGACGGCGATGCAGTTTTACATGCGGTAACAGATGCACTTCTTGGCGCAAGTCATCTTGGTGACATAGGAAGTTATTTTCCTGATACAGACCCTGCATTTAAATATGCGGACTCTAAAAAACTGTTGAGCATCGCCTGGAACGATGTAAAAAAAGAAGGCTGGTCTCTTGAGAACCTTGATATCGTCATTCTTCTTGAAAAGCCAAAATTTATTTCTTACCGCGACAAAGTAATTTCTTCGATTGCAGATATTCTCTGCGTTACATCCGATAAAGTTTTTGTAAAGGCAAAAACGGGAGAAAAAACCGGCGATGTCGGAGAAGGAAAAGTTATAGAAGTTTTTGCAAACTGTCTTTTAAAAAAATAATCTTTTATAAAATAAAAAAAATTATACGGGTAAAAAACAAGGGCGCTTTTTCAAGCGCCCTTGTCATTCTATCTTTTTTCTATTTTTATTTTTTATTTAACCCCTACTCCGGTAATTCAAGAACAAGCTCAACTTCTGCGAGAGGCACTTTTAAGCTCTCTGCAATCTGTTCATTTGTCCATCCCTGCTGTTTTAATGTTCTTATGTTATCGCGTTTTCTTGGAGAAGGTCCGCGTGATGCTGCCCTTGCAGAACCTGATTTTTTAGAATCTGCATCTGCTACAGCCTTGAGCGCTGACATTCTTGTATCAACAGATTTAGAAAGTTCTGTGATTCTTTCTTCTGCCCTTACAAGTCCTTCTCTGTCGTTATGAACTCTGTCAATTCTTTCTTCTGTATCCTTTAAGATTTCCTGCAATGAGTCAAGCTTGTCTACTACAGAATCAAGATGCTTTGTATTCTTTAAAAGAACGTCTACATTCTTCTGAACGTCTTCGATTTCATCCGGCAAAGATTCTACCTGGCGGTTACATGCAGTAATTCTCTGTTCAAGACTCTTGAGCATTTCAAAAGACTTGTCTACATCGTTAGAAACTCTTTCGATTACTTCTGCCTTCTTATCGAGACGTTCATATGAAATCGAAATACCGGCAAGTGTTTCCTGGAAGTTACGTACTTTAACTTCCATTGTCTGTAAGTCATCACTTGTCGACTGGAGTTCACGAATCTTTTCGTCCATTGAACCTGACATTGCAATGATTTTGCTAAAGTCTTTTTCAAGACTGTCAATCTGTTTTCTTGCTGTATTAAACTTTTCAAGACGTTTTTCTGCTTCGTCATTCATATTACAAAGAGCATCAAACTGTCCCTGGAATGCATCTGCAGCAACTTTAAATCCTTCGAGTTTATCAAATCCTTCTGAGAGAGAATCAATTTCTTCTTCGAGCTGCTGCTTCATATTTTCTGCTTTCTCAAATACAGACATCTGAGAAGCAACATTCTTTATTTCTTTGTTTAATTCACCAAGGCGAGTCTGGAGATCGTTTTCATCGTTCTGCATTCTGAGAACCATATCAGACTGGCGCGCTCTGTTGTCATTAGATGCGCGTTCAATTTCGTCAACAAGCTGCTTGATTTTCTTCTGTGCCGAATCGTTCTGAGAATTGATTCTTTCTTCTGTAGATTCAAGCATCTTTGTATACATATTTTCAAGCTGTGCAATAATCTCTTCTGACTTAACTTTATATTCATCAAGAGAAGATTTTGTTCTGTCATCAAGATTATCGATAGAAAGCTGGATCTCCTCCTGCTTAGCCTGTGTTTCTTTTCTATACTGTTCAACAAGGTCATCGATTTCGTTCTTAACTTCGAGAGCCTTGTCATCTGCACCAGCCTTTAAGTTTTCGAGCTCTTCATTATAGATGCTCTTTGAATCTTCGAACTGGTCTTTAATCTGCTGCTTCCATACATTAAAATCAGAAAGCGCTGCATCGATTGATGCTGTTGTAGAATCCTGTCTGTTAGAAACTTCTTCTTTAAATACATCAAGTTGTTCAAGAAGTTCTTTCTGCTGTTCTTCGAGCTCTTTCTGAACACGCGAAGCATATTTTTCTGTTTCTACTTTTAATGTTTCGTCAGAAGTATTTATTGCCTGTTCAAGTTCTGCCTGATACTGATCAACAAAATCACGAACGGCTTTCTGCATTTCTTCTATCTGAGTAGAAATACTGTCATCCGATGTCTGAACTTCTGAAGTTATCTTTTCGATTCTTGTAAATGCAGAATTTTCAAGCGCGCTGATTCTCTCTTTTAAGTTCTCGTTATACTTTTCTTCGAGAGAGATGCGGTCACTTTCGTAGTCGCTTGTAAACATTGCAATCTTAGAATCAAAGTTCTGCTTCCATACAGTAAGGTCATCTGTCATCTTGTCGCTGCGTTCTTTTAAGTCTGCAGTAAACTCTGTTTCAAAGTCATTAAGGCGGTTAGATACACTGCTGATTGTAGCGTTCTTTAATGCTTCCATATGACCTTCGAGTTCTGCAATCTGTCCGGCAAGATTATCAGACTGCGCCTTTGTCTGTTCTGTAAATGTCTTAAAGTCTGTAAGTACATGGTTCTGTGTTTCTGACATTGCCTTGCGTAAAACTTTTTCGAGCTGGTCAATATCTGCGCCGCTTGCTTCGAGGCGTTCAAACCTGTACTGCATGTCTTTCTTATAATCTTCTAGAGCTTTATCAAGCTGAATAAGACTCTCTGCCTGTTTTGCATCGTACATTGCAGTTGCACTCTTAACAGCATCTGCAAGCTTTTTGTTAACTTCGGCAATCTTAGAAGAAGCTTCTTTCTCAAAATTCTGGATTGCAGCTTCGACTTCTGCCTTATGAACATCAACTTCTTTGCCAGATTCTTTAGCTTCTGCAACAGCTTCCTGACAGCTTGCCTTGAGTTCTGCAATAGCAGTCTTTGCATCTTTAGAAGCATTCTGTGTCTGAGTTTTAAGATCAGTGAGATTCTGCTTGATTGTTTCCTGCATTGTATGGATTTTTTCTTCGACATTTGTTTTAAATGTTTCGATATGTGTTTTTGCAGCAGCAGAATATTTTTCGTAAGCAGCCTTTTCCTTTTCATCTGCCTGGCTTATTGCATCATTAAACAGTGCATCGTATCTGTTCTGAACCTGTCCGATCTGCTGACCGAGTTCAGTATCCATTTTTGTAATATCTGCCTTGTAAGCATCTGCCCGCTGTTTTGCAAGAGCCGTAAGACGCTTAAATGCATCATCCTCGAGAGTTTCAACTTTCTTTGCAGCTGATGAGTATATAGAAGCAACATCACTGTTAATCTTGTCCATTATCTGTTCATACTGACCGACAGCACTCTTTGTTGAATTTTCGATATCTTTAACTCTGTCATCATATTTTTTAAGAAGGTCAGCACCGATTAACTTTAACTGTTCGATATTTTTCTTCTGGAAATCCTGTGAGATAGAAGGAATCTGTTTTTCGATTTTTTCAAGATAGGTTCTACTTTCGTCGATTTTAGCATTAAGCTTACCGACATAATTTGATTCATTTTTAATTTTTTCAAGATTATCTTCTACTGCAGAAGTCATTTCTGACAGTGCAGAAATTTTCGTACCATATGCTTCGATTTTCTGTTCGATATTATGAACGGCTCCAGTATCTTTTTCGAGAGAAGCAATCATCGATTTAAATTCTGTAATCTGGGACTGAAGTTTTTTTACTGCCGCTACGGCCTGCTGCTGCTGTCCATCAAGTTCTGCAGCATACATTTTTACCTGTTTGATTTTTTCGCCAAAGTATGTTTCAAATTCACCCTGTCTTCGGTCGGCATAGCGTTTTACTTTTTCCATTGAATTATTGTCTTTATCCATCTGATGTAAGACAATACAGACTGCTGCAGACAAACCTGCAGAAACAAGAACAGTTATAAATGCACCCACTTTTTCCCCACCTAAAAAAGTTTTCTATTATATTATTTTAACACAATCTCCAGAAATTGGCGATAGTTTTTAAACGATATATCCGCATCCTTAAGCGGCTTGTTTAAAAGTCTTCTCCACCACGACATGAAGTATGCGGTTTTCATTCCGGCATTTTTTGCACCTTTTACATCGTATTTTTTACTGTTTCCGACATAAAGTATTTCTTCCATCTTAACGCCAAGGTTCCTTGCCATTATTCCGAATGTATACTTAGAAGGTTTTAAAGCACCGATTTTTTCTGCTCCGTAAACTCCATCGCAGTATGGCAGAACTCCCCAAAGTTCGCCCTTTTGTTCAGGCGGAAAGTCAGAAAGAATCGCAATTTTATATCCGGCTTCCTTTAATTTTTTGAAAGTTTCCTTTACATTTTTATAGCATTTTACTTTCTTAAAATATTTAGGAAAAGCATTGTAAATTACTTCGTTAAGTTTTTCTTCTGCTTCGGGAGTTGTACATTTCATTCTCTCAGAAAGCAGGATTGCCTGGTATCTGTAAAGATCAGGAAGAGGCGCACAACGTCTCAAAGCCTTTCTTACACGGCCAAAATGATAGAACACAACTACATTTTTCCAGAAGTGAATAAAGATTCTCGAAAAAAATCTGAGCTGCGGATAAAGAGTACCATCGATATCGAAAGCAATTACTTTTATATTTTTCATCATTTTCTAATATTATACCTTACTTTCTGTAATTTTAACAACCTTAAGGCTGGTACCCCTGCGGATAAAACATCTTTGA
Source organism: uncultured Treponema sp. (assembly GCA_905236565.1). Classification (GTDB taxonomy): domain Bacteria; phylum Spirochaetota; class Spirochaetia; order Treponematales; family Treponemataceae; genus Treponema_D. The sequence goes on from CAJORB010000043.1 coordinate 49,098, forward strand.
TGTCTTTACTCTCGTAAGATGGACAAAACAGTCTTTTGCATTTATTAAATAACGCTCAAAGTCGTTATAGTTTATTTCCTTTCCTTCCATATAAACTGCAATTCTGAATATTCCTTTGTCATCTACATACGGAATGATTACAGCAGCATCATTGAATACCTTTACCTCAGGGCTTCGCTTTCTGTCTGACTGTCTTATAGCGGCAAGATAGAAATAATCACATTCTGTCCTTGCAAGAACATAAAGCAATGCACGAAGATGTTCAGGCTGGTAACCTGTGTTCTTGATATAACCTGCAGTGTTTGTAACTCCCTTGTCAGAAAAAACTGCAGTAAAAGGCTCTACAGTTACATCAACGCCAGTATCTTTATAAAGATAAGTTTTTTTAGCACGAACAGAAAGAGCGGCAGCGGCAATGTTACGAGTCCAGTCGAGACTAAAATTTATGCTGTACTTGCTGTTGATTCCGCCCTGAAGTCCAACAGGATCATATTCTACAGTAGGCTCAACAAGAGGTTCTCTCTTTAAATAACTTCCTGCAAGTGGATCAATAAAACCGTCAACAACCCATTTAACATAACCGCATGACGACATTACAAGTTTGTTTTTATTTTCTTCTTTGCATACACGTGGAGTTCCTTCGAGAATAGAAACAGGTTTTCCGTTTTCGTCATACATCGCATCATCTTCGACTGCAATTTTTTCCTGCATTTTTTTGAGTACATGCAGCATAAGATATTTTGAATCCTGGTCAAAAATATTGTTTTCGATATATTTCCAGGGAAGTGATTTTTTTGTAAGTTCATAAAGCTGAGTAATGCTCATCGTAAGAAGTTTTTCAAACGGAACGCCAACAGGAACGCCGCGCGCAGCATACGAATTGTAAATTACGAAATCTGCAACTGCAACATTTTTGTTTGGTCTGAACTGAATAAAAACATCACTCGTTTTCGAAATATTAATTCTGAGATAAGAAGGGGCTCCGCTTGCCTTATCCCTTGCATAAACCCACGAACCATATCCTGTTACAGGAAAAGCTTCTTCGGTTACAGTTTTTACACCGGTGCTGTCAAAAACATCGATGTTAATAAGTGCACGCGGCGAGACATATATATAAAAAAGTTTTGTATCTTCTTCTAAACTTACCTGATAAGTTTCACCGGTTACATCTTTTCTTATCTGGACATTCTGCATTCTGATTGATTCAAAATCCTGTTTAAACCATTCATCTGCAATATCGCGCCTTATTTCTGCAGAATCAGGAATACCAAATGAATTGTATTCTGCATAAAACACTGGCATAACCAGAACAAATGATGTTAACGCAATAAGAAACTTTTTCATCTCAATCTCTCCTGCAAGTTATACAACCGGCGGAACCATCTCTGGTTTAACAGGCTCAGGGTCTGCAAAAACATTTGCGCCTTCTGCAAGCTTTACCTGCGGTTTTACAAGTTCAATTTTAGCACCTCGACCTTTGCCGGTGCGCACTTCTATCATTCCATCTTTGTTTTCATCAGGATGTCTTCCTGCTGGTGCATTCGAAAGAAGAAGCTTGAGTCTGTTCAGCTGGTTAACTTCTGAACTTCCCGGATCGTAGTCAATTGCACTGATATTACTTTCCGGATAACGTCTTCGAAGTTCTTTTATCATTCCCTTTCCGGTTACATGGTTAGGAAGACATGCAAACGGCTGAACACACGCGATACTCGGAACTCCGGAATGAATGAGCTCAACCATTTCTGCTGTAAGGAACCATCCTTCGCCTGTAATATTTCCAAGCTGAACAATATCATCAACCGAATCCATCATCTTATAAATCGAATTAGGTGATTCAAAACGATGAGACTTGTTAAGATATTTTTTCATCTTGTTGCGGTACAACTCTAAGAACCATACAAAAAGTTTTGCATTGCGTTCAGTCTTTTTAGGGAACGCAAGCTCTTCATGTCTGAAAATTCCTGTACTGAATGAATAGAAGAAGAAGTCTGCAAGATCAGGCATGACACACTCTGCGCCTTCTGCTTCGATTGTCTCAACGATTCTGTTGTTCGCAGTCGGATGGAACTTAACTAAGATTTCTCCGACAACTCCGACGCGCGGCTTTTTAACAGGAAGAAGCGCAAGATTATCAAAATCGCGGATAATATCTTTTAAAAGTTTATGATACTTTCTTATCGAAAGAGATTTAATTGCAACCTGCGCTCTTCCGTTCCATTTTTCGTAAAGAGCATTTGCACTTCCAGGAACAGCTTCGTATGGGCGCGTCCTGTACAGAAGGCGCATCAAAAGGTCGCCTGTCATAATTGCCATCAAAGCCCTGTGAATCAACGGAAGAGTAAATTTAAAGCCCGGATTTTTTTCAAAGCCCTGTGCACTTAAAGAAATTACAGGAATGTGTCCCCATCCTGCATCGTTTAATGCACGGCGGATAAATCCGATATAGTTTGTTGCACGACAACCACCGCCAGTCTGTGTAATTACAAGCGACGTATTATTTAAATCATATTTTCCAGATTCAAGAGCTGCAATCATCTGACCTGCGACAAGAATCGATGGATAACATGCATCGTTATTTACATACTTAAGTCCTGTTTCTACAGCTTTAGGGTCTACAGCATCAAGAATCACAAAATTATATCCCGAGTACTGGAACGCTTTCTGAAGAATTGCAAAATGAATCGGTGACATCTGCGGACCGATAATCGTATGCTTATACTTCATTTCTTTTGTAAATACCTGACGGTTGTAAGCGCTTGTCTTTACATCATATTTTTTATGATTGCGTTCGCGCTCTTTAACTGCAGCAATAAGACTTCGAATACGAATTCGAACCGCACCAAGATTACTTCCTTCATCAATCTTGATGAGAGTATACATGCGGCCCTTTGACTTCATGATTTCATCAACCTGGTCTGCAGTAACAGCATCAAGTCCGCATCCAAAACTTGTAAGCTGAACAAGTTCAAGATTAGGCATACCGGATACAAATGATGCAGCTCTGTAAAGACGGTTGTGATATACCCACTGGTCAATGATACGAAGAGGTCTTTCAATAGAACCAAGATGCGCAATAGAATCTTCTGTAAATACTGCAAGACCAAGTCCATTAATCATCTCAGGAATTCCGTGATTGATTTCCGGATCAAGATGATAAGGACGACCTGCAAGAACGATTCCGTTTACACCGTTAGTAATGATTTTTTCAAGAGCTTCTTCTCCTGCGCCCTTTACATCCTCACGGAATTTTTCTTCTTCTGCCCAACCTGCTTCTACAGCATCCATTACCATTTCAAAAGTAATTGTCGGGAAGTGCGGATGAAGTTCTTCAAACAATCTGTAACCAAGACGTTTTTTATCATAAATAGGCAGGAACGGATTCATATAAAGAATGTTCGGATCCTGTCTTAAAGCATCAATGTTATTGCGCAAAACTTCTGGATAACTTGTTACGATAGGACAGTTATAATGATTTCCTGCTCCACTGTCTTCCTGTTTTTCATAAGGCGCACAAGGATAGAAAATAAATTTAATTCCAAGCTGCAAAAGAGATTCGATGTGTCCGTGAGAAATTTTTCCAGGATAACAAACTGACTCTGACGGAATTGACTCAAGTCCCTTTTCGTAAACGCTTCGAGTTGAACGTGGAGAAAGACGAACACGGAATCCGAGCTTTGTAAAAATCGTAAACCACATCGGATAATTTTCATACATGTTCAGGATGCGAGGGATTCCGACTTCTCCAAACGGAGCTTCTTCTGGTTTAAGCGGAATATAATTAAATACTCTTTTATATTTCCATGCAAAAAGATTTGGTACTTCATCTTTTTCATCGATTTTAATGTTTGTATTTTCTTTGTTGCTTGCATCGATGATATTTTTATCGCCTGCCCATTCAAGACCGCGTTCACATCTGTTACCGGTAACGAATGTTCTTGCTGTTTTCTTTCCTTCTTTATCTGTTGCAGTAAATGTGTTGATTGTAAGAAGACAATTGTTCTGACATTTTCCACATCTCTTAAGCTCAAGATCAACGTGAAAGTTTTCAAGTTCTTCAACAGTTGCAATCTTAGATCTTACATCATGAACAGTTCCTTCTGGTTCCCCAGGTTTTGGAGTCATTAAATCTATCCACTGATCAGTTGCAATTAAAGCAGAACCGTATGCACCCATAAGACCTGCAACATCAGGACGGAATACATTTACGCCCGCAATTTTTTCGAACGCACGAAGAACTGCATCATTAAAGAATGTTCCACCCTGAACAACAACCTTAGTTCCTATGTCACTTGCTTTTCTAAGTTTAATAACTTTAAACAAAGCATTTTTAATTACAGAATAAGAAAGACCAGCAGAAATATCTGCAACAGTTGCACCTTCTTTCTGTGCCTGCTTAACGCGGCTGTTCATAAATACAGTACAGCGGCTTCCGAGATCTACAGGCTTTTCTGCCATAAGCGCAATCTGAGAGAATTCTTTTACATCCATTCCCATCGTGCGCGCAAAGTTATCAAGGAACGAACCACATCCGGATGAACAAGCTTCATTAAGCTGAATCGACACAATCGCGCCGTCTTTCATTCTAAGACACTTCATGTCCTGTCCGCCGATATCAAGTAAGAACTCGACACCAGGAACAAAGAAATCTGCTGCCCTGAAGTGTGTAATAGTTTCTACTTCACCGGCGTCCACTCCGAGTGCTGCCTGGAACAATGCTTCGCCGTAACCTGTAGAGACGGCGCGTGCAATGTACACGTCTTTCGGAAGACGCGCATAAAGTTCCTTTAACATTTTAACTGCGATATCAACAGGATTACCTGCATTGTGTGTATAATAATTCCATAAAATTCTTCCGTTGCGGTCAGTCAATACAGCCTTTGTAGTTGTCGAGCCGGAATCAAGTCCTAAGAATACAGGACCTTTTGCTTCGTCAAGGTTTCCGCGAAGGGCAACTTCTGATGCGTGACGTTTTCTAAACTCATCAAGTTCACTCTGACTTGTAAAAAGAGGTTCAAGACGCTGAACTTCTGATAGTTCTGCTCCTACAAGCTTTGTTAAACTTTCACGAAATTCTTTTATCGTAGGAAACGGAATTTCCTTACTGTCTGCAGTACAATAATTTTTTCTTTCTGCCGAGTAGGCGGCGCCCGTCGCAACAAAAAGCTGCGAGTTATCAGGCACAATTATTTCATCATCTTTTAATTTTAAAGTTTCTATAAATCTGTGACGAAGCTGATCCATAAAGTGTAATGGACCGCCTAAGAATGCAACATGACCGCGAATCGGTTTACCGCATGCAAGACCAGAAATCGTCTGGCTTACAACTGCCTGATAAATCGAAGCTGCAATATCTTCGCGACGGGCGCCTTCGTTGATTAACGGCTGAACGTCTGTTTTTGCAAATACACCACAGCGCGCTGCAATCGGATAAATAGTAGTTGCACCTTTTGCAAGTTCATTAAGGCCGTTTGCATCTGTTTCAAGAAGAGCAGCCATCTGATCGATAAATGCACCGGTTCCTCCGGCACAAGTTCCGTTCATGCGCTGTTCAACTCCACCTTTAAAATATGTGATCTTAGCGTCTTCGCCACCAAGCTCGATTACTACATCTGTCTGCGGAATTATTTTACGAACTGCAGTTGTTGCTGCAATTACTTCCTGTATAAACGGAACAGAAAGCCACTGCGAAACTGCAAGTCCTCCTGAACCTGTAACTTTAACTGATACAGTCTGGCTTTCGCCTTCTGGAAGTTTTTTCTCAAGATCATCAAGCGCATCCGTTACAACTTTTATAATCGTACTTCTGATATCTGCACGATGACGCACATAGGCACTGTATAAAAGTTCATCTTTATCGCTTAACGCTGCAACTTTTACAGTAGTTGAACCGACATCAATACCAAAACGAATCGGCTCTATAACTTTTTTATATGAAAATGAATTATTCTGTTCTAAATTATCAGGCATAGTGTATAAAATCCCTAAGTTTAAAATTACTTCCATATTATTGTAAAGGTAAAAAAGGAATTTTTCAACACTAAGAAAAAATAGTTGCTAAACTTTTGTATAGAAGAAATAAGATTTCTGTCTATTTAATTGCCCTTGCAATAACACCACCGCCGATGATTACGTTGTCCTTGTAAAGAACTGCGCTCTGTCCCGGAGCAACTGCCCTCTGCGGAGTTTCAAATTTTACAAGATACGGCTGTCCCTTATAATTAAATTCATCACCTGCTTCGATTTTGTAGCGCCTTATTTTTGCTTTAACCGGTTTGCTTGCAAGCCTGATTTTTACTTCGGCATCGATTTCGCCGTCCGGTTCGACATCGCCTGGCCATACAAAATCATCTGCAATAAGAGCGCTTGAGTTTAAAGCGTCATTCGGAGCAAGGACTACCACATTGTTTTTTGCGTCTATAGACTGAACATACACAGGATAGTTTACTGCAACTCCAAGACCGCGCCTCTGTCCTACCGTATAATGCTCGATTCCGCGGTGCCGGCCGAGAACATGGCCGTCTAAATCTATTATGTCTCCCGGAACCGAAGGCTTGTCAGAAAAGAGCATGTCAAAATATTCTTCGCCGATAAAATCCTGACTTTCTTCACGGTTTGCAGCTTCGAGGCCGGCACGATGGGCAAGCTCGAAAACCTCGGACTTTTTCATCGACGCCAGAGGAAAGCGCACTTTTTCCAATACGTCAGAAGGTATCCTGTATAAAAAATAAGTCTGGTCTTTTGAAATATCAGCGGCCGTCGCAATCATGCATGGTTTTTTGTCACTCGAGAAAAGTGCGCTTTCCGGTCGCACAATCTTCGCGTAGTGTCCCGTGCAGAAAAAATCATATTTGATGTCGATTGATTTGATTCCGTCTAAAAGCGCGCCAAATTTTATATAACGGTTGCACTGGATGCACGGATTTGGTGTGCGACCTGATCTGTATTCAGCTTTAAAATACTCGAGGACTCTTTTTTTATATTCGTCTTTCACTTCGATGACGTGATATTCGATGTCATGTGTGGCGCAGAATTTTTTACATTCATCGATATTTTCTTCTTCGCCCGGACCGTAGCAGGCTTCCTTCATCGGCCTGTCACTTTTTATTTCGGGGATGCTGCCGTCCCAGAGTGACATAGTAACTCCGATTACGCGGCATCCCTTTTCTTTTAACATGAGGGCTGTTAAAGTTGAATCTACTCCGCCAGACATTCCGACAACAACTGTGTCACCGGCCTTTGGCATTTCCTGTGCAATATAATCCATATTTGCCTATTGTAGCACAAGGTTAATTTAAGATTCAAGACGAACTAAAGACTTCTGCAGATTCTAAATCCAAAGTAATGGTGTCCAATCCATGGGCGTGCATTGCTGAATCGTTTTGTAACACAACATTCAAATGCAGGTTCAGACCATGAACCGCCGCGAAGAACACGGGCAGGGCCTGTTTTACCGCCTGAAGGGTTTACATTTTTTCCTGTAGCAACATCTGCATCATACCAGTCGTAAAGCCATTCCCATACGTTTCCTGACATATCATACAATCCGATTGAGTTTGGTTTTTTCATTCCGACTTCGTGACTAATCTCATCAGAATTTCCTTTATACCATCCGTAATCATCAAGATTGCTGTCTGCAAATACTACTGTCTTAAAATCGTTGATATATTTTTCGTTTTCTGTTTTTGTTCCGGCAAAAGTATCGTTCCATTCTGAACTCTGATACCGACCGCCGCGTGCAGCAAATTCCCACTCTGTCTCTGTAGGAAGTCTAAATCCTTTTTTATCTTTTCCACATACAGGAATAACTCTTTTTTTACAATCTTCAATTGTATAAACATGTTTGCATGCTGAATCAGAATAATAAACGCAGTCTTTCTGCTTCATAAGCTCAAGTGTAAGCTTGTTGCAGAATGCAATTGCTTCGAACCATGAAACTGTTTCTACCGGACGCAGATCAGGATTTTCATCAGGACATTCAATCGTATACTTGCTTCCGAAATTCTGTCTGCTGAATCTTGACGGATTATTTCCCATAACTCTTTCGAAAAGTTCCTGAGTTACAGGGTATTTTGCCATAGCATAATTATTTAACTTGATTTTTCTTTTATTGATAAAGACACCGCGATAATCTTCTGAAACATCATCAGAAACAAATAAATTCCAGTTGGAATCATCAGTTGTCTTGACTGTTACAGTATCATCATCCGGTAATATTACTATCTCTCCAGTCTTTAAATATTCGGCACCATCTAAAAGAAGGTTACCGTCAGGAGATTTAGAAATATAAGAGACACTCTTTGCATTCCAGAAAAAGGTTGCAACCCAGGCAATTACTAAACAAACACTTCCGATAATGAGTTTAAGTTTTCGTTTATCCATACCGCCATTATATTTTGTAATACCCGATTTGCAACTGTCGATATTGATATCGATTATGTTGATTTTAACAAGCAGCGGGGCATAAAAAAGGCGCTCCGTTATGAAGCGCCTTTTTGGTTTATTATGCACATCATTTTATAGACGGCACTTGTGTCCGTCTATAAATTAGTACATGCCGCCAATCTCTAGTACATGCCACCCATGTCAGGAGCAGCAGGTGCTGGTGTTTTTGGTTCAGGGATGTCTGTGATTGCGCATTCTGTTGTAAGCATTGTAGCTGCAATAGAAGCTGCGTTCATCAAAGCAGAACATGTTACTTTTGCAGGGTCGATGATTCCTGCTTCCATCATGTTAACCCATTCACCTGTGTAAGCGTTGTATCCTACACCTTTCTTTTCTTTCTTTGCACGTTCTGCAATTACTGCACCGTCAACGCCTGCATTGTCTGCAATCTGGCGGATAGGCTCTTCAAGAGCACGGCGTACAATCTTGTATCCGACTTTTTCATCTTCTGACAAGTCTTCTGGAATTGTTTCGAGTGCTTTAGATGCTTCGATAAGTGCAAGTCCACCACCAGTTACGATTCCTTCTTCGAGAGCTGCTTTTGTTGCAGCGATTGTATCTTCTACGCGGAACTTCTTTTCTTTCATTTCTGTTTCTGTTGTAGCACCAACATTGATTACAGCAACACCGCCTGCAAGTTTTGCAAGACGTTTCTGAAGCTGTTCTTTATCATAAGATGAAGTTGTTTTTTCAATCTGGTTTTTGATTTCTGCAACACGTTCAGAAATATTTTTCTTTGTTCCTGCTCCACCAACGATTGTTGTATTGTCTTTGTCAATCTTAACAGACTTAGCTTTTCCGAGCATAGAAATATCTGTGCTTTCAAGTTTAAGTCCGAGTTCTTCAGAAATTACCTGACCACCAGTCAAGATTGCGATATCCTGAAGCATATCCTTTCTTCTGTCACCAAAGCCAGGTGCTTTTACTGCACAAACTTTGATTGTTCCACGGATTGAGTTTAATACTAAAGTTGTAAGAGCTTCGCCATCTACATCTTCTGCGATGATGATAAGAGCGCGGCCTTCGTTTGCAACTTTTTCAAGAACAGGAAGAAGATCTTTCATAGAAGAAATTTTCTTGTCGTGAATAAGAATGTATGGATCGTCAAAGTTTGCTTCCATGCGGTCGCGGTCGTTAACGAAGTAAGAAGAAATGTATCCGCGGTCAAACTGCATACCTTCTACTGTGTCTACAGTTGTGTCCATATTTTTTGATTCTTCAACAGTGATTACACCGTCTTTACCAACCTTTTCGATTGCGTCTGCAAGCATCTTTCCGATTTCTTCATCGTTGTTTGCAGAAATTGTTGCGATATGTGTTACATCGTCTGTTCCCTTTACAGGTTTTGCATTCTTTTTGATTTCGTCGATTGCTGTTTTTACAGCTTTATCCATTCCGCGTTTGATTGCAATAGGAGTCATTCCTGCTGCAACAGATTTAAATCCCTCGCGTACTAAAGCATAAGCCAATACTGTAGAAGTTGTTGTTCCGTCTCCGGCATCATCATTTGTTTTAGAAGCAACTTCGCGAACAAACTGAGCACCCATGTTTTCGTACGGATCTGCAAGTTCAATTTCCTTTGCAACAGATACGCCGTCTTTTGTAATTGTAGGTGCGCCGTATTTTTTATCAAGCATTACCATTCTTCCGCATGGTCCAAGGGTAACTTTTACTGCTTCTGCAATTTGCTGTGCACCAGAAAGTAATTTTTTGCGTGCATCTTCATTAAATAACAACTGTTTTGCCATTTTTTTGCTCCTTAGTTATATAAAATATAGTAAAAATAATAATGAATGACAAGAAAAATCTTTAACACGCACGGCTGTTTTAGGCGATACATTTGTAGAGGCTTTGAGTAAATTCAGCATAAAAATATCAATATCACCCCGACAAAAGCATTGGTCGAAATTTGCAAAATCAGATTTCTAATTTATAATCAGAGTTATGAAGAAATCCAGAAGAGTTTTATTTCTTATTCCGGCAGGCGTTTTACTCATCCTTGTTGTAGCGCAGATTTTTCTTTACAGAAGAAGACCGCTTGATTTGACTTTTGATACCGCATATTACATGACAGAAAAAATTTCATCTTACGGAAAATGGAATTATCAGAAAGATTATGCAGGCCACGAAACATATTTATATATTCCGGACCAGTACAGATATGACAAACAGCGCGAAGATCCAAAGCTCCCTCTTATTGTTGTCTTTCATGGAAGCTGCGAACGAAGTGCAGGCTTAAGCCGTTATGGAAGAATTTTTATAAGCAATGAATTTCAAAAGCGAATGTCTCCTAATGGGGCGTGTGTTCTTGTTGTTCTTTCGCGCGTTGAATATTTTACAGATCCTGCAAGTGTAAGTCTTTTGATTCAGAATGTTGTGTTAAAAAATAAATGTATCGACCCTACAAAAATTGCAGGCTATGGATTTTCTCAAGGTGCAAAATTTGTTGTTGAACTTGCATGCTATGAACCGCGTCTTTTTAAAGCAGTCATTTCTGGAAGCGGATTTTATCAGATGAAAGTAAGCGAGATGATAAAGCTTCTTCCTGTTCAGTTTTATTTTGCAACTTCTAAAAACGATAAAGGAATTTATGAACAGGGAAGCCCGACCGGAAAGATGTGCGCACGCTGGTGCAAAAACTCACGCTATGTCGAATACGAAACACGCTACCACTTCTGGGTCGAGCTTTTTGATAAAACCGGAAGAAAAAACAAAGACGGAACTTACGAAACGGCTTTAGACTGGATTGTCAGTGCATTGCAGTAATTTTTTTGTAGCGTATTTTAATTTATCAGATTATAATCAATTTATGGAAAATGAAATCGTAATTTACACAGACGGCGGATGCTCAGGGAACCCGGGGCCGGGTGGATGGGGCGTCGTAATTCTTGCCGACGAAAAAGAAATACGTCTTTCTGGCGGAGAAAAAAATACAACAAACAATAAAATGGAATTAACCGCAGCAATCTCTGCACTCAATACGGTTTTAAATACACCTTCACTAAAAGACCGCCCTGTAAATCTTTACAGCGACAGTCAGTATGTTAAAAACGGAATCACTTCCTGGATTACAAACTGGAAAAAGAACGGCTGGCGAACAGCTGCAAAAAAGCCTGTTTTAAATCAGGACCTCTGGCAGAAACTCGACAGCCTTAACTCATCATTAAATGTCACATGGAACTGGGTTAAAGGCCACGCAGGAATCGAATACAACGAAATCTGCGACCAGCTATGTCAGAAAGAAATTAATAATTACAGATAATTATTTATTCTTCGCACACAAAGCTTCCGCACGCTTTAATGCATCATTGATATTGTCAAAAATATTTTCGCGACCGAGGTTATCTGCCATTCCTGTTTTTTCAAGAAGCATGTACGGCTGAGTATGGATTCCAGAAATTACGATTGTGATGCTCTTTCTGTCACACGCTGCCTTACACTGTTCGAGCGCACGGATTCCGCCTGCATCAAGATAAAGAGTATTTCTCATTCTTAAAACAAGTACATTACAGTCAGTGCCTGCACGTTCTGTTGCAAGTTCAAACTTTCTTACAGTTCCAAAAAAGAGCGGACCTTCGATTTCAAAAACGAGAGTGCCGTCCGGGATTATAAGATTTTCTGATGGCTGGTCTTTTTTAATTCCGCCTGTCATCAAAACTCTTTCATCCTGAACTTCTGAAAGATCAATCATCTTTTTGATAAAGAAGAATGCTGCAAAACCAAGACCAACTTCGATTGCGACAGTCAGATCAACAAACACTGTGATAAGGAATGTAACAAAGAAAACTGCAATGTCAGATTTCTGACCTTTAAGCAAAGCCCTTATCGCAGGAAAGCCAGCCATGTTCCATGAAACATTTATCAAAACTGCAGAGAGAGCTGCCATCGGAATAAACGAAGCATACTTACCTGCAAAAAGAAGAATCAAAAGCAAAGTTACAGCATGAATAATTCCGGCAACAGGAGTGCGTCCACCATTCTTGATGTTCGTTGCAGTACGGGCAATCGCACCAGTTGCAGGAATTCCGCCGAACAATGGAGAAGCAATGTTTGCAATTCCCTGTGCAATAAGCTCTGTGTTTGAATCATGTTTAGTTCCAATCATACCGTCAGCAACGACTGCACTTAAAAGAGATTCGATTGCAGCAAGGACTGCGATAGAAACTGCTGTCGGGAAAAGTGTTGTGATTGTTTTTAAACTTAATGCAGGAAGTTGCGGTACAGGAAGTGTAGACGGAATAATATAATGCGGCTGTCCGTTTGCAAAAGTTCCGATTGTATCTGTTTTAAGTCCGCATGTTTTTTCGAGCACAACCGAAACGATTGTTGCAAGAATGATCACAACAAAGCTTCCAGGAATTTTTTTAGAAAACTTTGGCCATATAAAAATAAATGCAAGACATACAGCTGCCATGATAAATGAATATAAATTCATCGTACTGAATGAACGCGCATAAACAATTATCTTTGGTAAAAAATCTCCAGGCATTTTAGAATAAGTTTCTCCGAGAATCTGCATCGGAACACTAAAGTCCGGAACAAGACCAAAAAAATCTCCTATCTGTCCTGCAGCAATTGTTACAGCAACGCCTGCAGTAAATCCTGTTACGATTGTATATGGAATAAATTTAACAAGCCCACCCATTTTAAAAACACCGAGCATGATAAGAAGAATACCAGCCATAACGGTTGCAGTTGCAAGCCCGCTCATTCCATACTGGCTTACGACACCGTAAACGATAACAGCAAACGCTCCTGTCGGTCCACCAATCTGAACACGGCTTCCACCAAAAAATGAAATACAAAAACCTGCAATAATTGCAGTAAAAATTCCTGCAGCAGGATTTACACCGGATGCAATACCAAAAGCAATCGCAAGCGGGAGTGCAACAATTCCTACAATGATTCCGGCGATAAGATCGCTTACAAACTGTTTTGAATTATATTCTTTAATCGTGTTGAATAATTCAGGCTTGAACATTTTTATAACTCCATTTAAAAGAATGCGCCGCCAAAAGCACATCCATGTTTTATTTAATTTACTTTGTTTATTGTTTTGCCGTTTAAAAACGCGCGGAGGTTTTCGACTGCAATATCGAGCAGGCGTATTCGTGTTTCTTTAGCCGCCCATGCCACATGCGGTGTTATGACGCAGTGCGGCGCATTTAAAAGCGGACAGTCTTTTGACATCGGTTCAACTGTAAGAACATCTGCAGCAAAACCCGATATCTCATTTTTAACAAGCGCGCTTCGCACAGCGTCTTCGTCTATTAAACCACCGCGCGCTGTGTTTATAAGAAGCGGATTTTTTTTCATTTTAGAAATCGTATCTGCATTGATTATCTTTGTATTTTCTTTTGTAAGCGGACAGTGAAGAGAAATGATATCACTTTCTGAAAGAAGTTCATCAAAAGAAACTTCCTTTACTTTTTCATCATCGCGCGCATTCTTATTGTATTCATCTATTTTAGAAGAAGAGCGCGTATGCACGATTACATTCATTCCAAAGCCCGACGCAATGCGTGCAACTCTCTGTCCGATTGAACCAAATCCTAAAAGCCCGATCGTCTTGTTATAAATTTCATTTAAAGGATGATTCCAGTAACAGAAATCAGGAGCAATAATCCAGTCACCTTTCATTACAGAATCACTGTGTTCTTTTACACCGTTGTAAAATTCCATGATGAGTGCAAAAGTTTCCTGAGCTACTGCCATTGTACTGTAAGACGGAATATTTGTAACAACGATACCGAGTTCACGCGCAGCTTCGATATCTACGACATTATAACCGGTTGCGAAAACTCCGATGTACTTAAGTTTTTTACACTGTTCAAGAAGCTCGCGCGAAAGGACAACTTTGTTAAGAAGAACAACTTCTGCATCTTTAATGCGTTCAAATGTTAAATCTGGGCTCGTGCGCGGATAGTAAGTTACGTTTCCAAATTCCTTAAAAACATCATAAGAAAGGTCACCTGGATTTAAAGCGTGACCGTCAAGGATAACTATATTCATTTCTACAGTTTATTACTTTGACGGTCGGTTTACAAGTAGGCCAAAGCTGCCGCAGTTTACTGCGGCTTTTTATTTTAATTCAGCGTAAATTTAACCGGATATCTGAACCTTACGGCGCATGCTTTACCGTTTGCAACTGCCGGAACACATGTTACGCCTTTGAGCGCGCTTACTGCAGCCTGTGCAAATCCGTGGCCAGGATCCTTTAATACCTTTATGTTTTTTATAACGCCTTTTGCGTCGATAAAAAGTTCAAGATAGACAATGGCTTCGATTCCCTGTTTTAATGCCATCGGCGGATACTCGATTCTTGCAAGAATCTGTTTTGTCGGAATTACAGGTATCGAAGAAATTTTGTGCTGCGGAAGAAATGTACTTTCGTCAAATTCCTGGCGTACTGTTTCATCAACTTCCTGTATGTTTTCTGAAGCCTTAGGCTGATTAGAAACCGTTACAACTTCTTTTGTTTCTTTAGGCGGAACATACTCCTGAACATCAACGAGTTTAAAAATGTCTGCTTCTCTAAAGTCCACAGTTTCTATCTCTTCTTCTTTCGGCTGAAAGTTGAATATAAAAATTACCGCAACATGAAGTAAAAAAGCAAAAACAAAAATTGCAGGTCTTAATAATTTTGAAAAACGTGTCATCTTTTCTGCGCTCATTTTATTTTTCCTTTATTACAAAACTTACAACCCTGTGCTGCAAAGCCTGCAGAACAGAAACTACTTCGTTTACATATTTATACGGTGTTTCTCTGTCTGCAATTACATGAATTCTGACTCCAGGATTTTCTGCTATTGCAGAAATAATTGCGTTTTCAAGTTTTGCACCGCTCAATTCTTCTGCATTTGCAGTTATCTTTCCATTACTCTGAATCCAGATTTCAAAATTTTCATCTGCCTGAGTACGCTCAAGTATGGTGCTTTCTGAATAATTTATTTTTTCTTCATAGCGCTGATTCATCAACGAAATCAACATGATGAATATCAAAAGAAGAAAACCGATATCAGACATCGACGATGTCGTTATCGCAGGATTTCTTCTTTTTTTCTTTATATTTACCATACGGCTACTCCATCTTTTCCATTCTGAAAGAAAAATTTTCTACTTTTAATTTTCTTATCGTAGAAATAACATCAACAACTTTCTGGTACTGCGTGTCAGGATTAATTACAAGAAGAAAAGTCATGTTTGGCCATGTCCTTAATTTTTCTACAATCATTCCAGAAAGATCTTCAATTTTACCTTCGCTGTCATCAACAAAAAGCTGTCCTTCTTTCGTCAAAGAACATTTCATAATGTCCTCTGTATTAACGATTATCGGTTTATCTTTTGAAGGCAGATTAAGAAGAAAACCTTTGTTTACATTAAAACCTGCGATTACGATAAAGAAAATAATAAGAAGAAACGAAAGGTCGTTTAATGAACCGGAACTTCCGGCATCTTCTACATTATGTCGTATAAATCTCTTAATCATCTTTTTCCTGCCAGTTATTTTTTTGCCGCCTTTATATGCGGCCTTTAACTTTTATACAAACTTATGCAATGAGTTCCGGAACGAGATCGTTTATCGCCTTTGATGTTTCTGCAGCGAATGTATCGATTTTCTGAATCAAAAGGTTGTATGCAACAAGCGCGATGATTGCGATTATAAGACCAAATACTGTTGTAATAAGTGCTTCGTAAATACCACCTGCAACAAGCTGTGCATTAACATCTGTTGCTTCTGCAATTGACTGGAAAGCTCCAATCATTCCTGATACAGTTCCAAGAAATCCTGTAAGAGGTGCAAGTGAAGAAAGAGCTGTAAGATAGTTAAAGCCGTTTTCCATTCTTCTGATTCTTTCCTGTGCTTCGCTTTCTGCAGCACGTTCCATTCTGTTTTTGCCGTATTTTGAATTTGAAAGCAATGCAAGTAAAATCGATGCTACTGTCTGCTTATGTGTGTAAGAAGCAAGAAATTTTTCTGCTTCGTCTTTTTTATTCTGGCGTAAATATGCCTTTACTTTTTCTGCTACAGGTGCAACCTTGCAGTTGTGCCATGCAAGATAAATACAGCGTTCAATTACGATTCCTATTGTTGCAACAGAAAATGCAAGAAGAACCCACATAAATGGTCCGCCAAGTTTAAACAGTTCAATTAAGCTAAATCCCTTTTCCATAATTTATTATTTCTCCTGATAAATAAGTTCTGTTTTTACGGCTTTTTTATGATTTATTTAAGCGCCGTACATAAAATAAGACACTTTCCGAGCCGGAAAGTGTCACTTTTTTTTCGAAGTTTTTGCCTTTTTAGAACTTAACTTTTACACCGATAGAAGGGAGCGGAAGCCCGATGTTAAAGTCAACATTTGAATCATGGTCGTCCATTTTTCCAGTATGGGCATTAAAGTTTTTGTTTCCTTTTGGAGCATAGAGATTTACGAAAATATCCTGTGCTGCAATATAGAATTCCCACTGTGCCTTGTCATTATTTGTCTTCCACTGATATGCAAGACGAATATCAACAGGACATGAAATGTCTGTTCTCAAAGTATCGCTGTAGAAAGAACTTCTTGAATATCTCTGGATTGTAGTTCCGTTAAGATCTGCAGCATAGCATGTAACAGGACCAACCTTTTCTTTTGGTGCTCCAGTTGCAAGTGTTCCCTTAACAGTAAATGTCCAGTTCTTTTCTTTACCAAAGTGCCAGTTGCTTACAAGGTTCAATGTGTGGAATCTGTGATACTGAGGATAATACCATTCATCAAGCGGATCTCCATACATTGTTTCTACATGTTCTCCCGCACCTACTTTGAGAGGATTCTTAAATCTTGAATATACGAATGAATATGAAAGGTATCCGTCCCAGTTTTCATTCGGCTTTTTCTCAATCATCGCATCGATTCCAAATACGTGTCCTTTTCCGTCAGATTTTACGAATGTCTGACCGTCCTGGAACATTGCAGATTCATGTGAAACCTGGTATGTATACATACGTGAAAGATAATATTTGTAATATGTTTCAAGTTTAAAGCTCCAGCCGTTTTCGAGAACTGCATCAGCACCGATAACTGCAAAAAGTGAACGGTTTGGATTAAGTTCAAAATTGTCGATTCCCATTTCTTTTGAGAAAAGCATTGCTTCACGCGGAATTGACACAAATAATCCTGTTCCCAATGTAAACGAAGATTTCTCGAGCATGCCGATGTTTCTGAACGGTGTGTAAGTTACCGTTGCTCTCGGACATAAATCAGGAACAAGACTTACTGCATAATTTTCATTTGAGTTCCAGAGATTAATAAATTCTCCACGAAGACCAATCTGTGACTGAATCAAATCATTTTCATTTCCGTAATCCCAGTTAACAAATGCTGCATTATCAAGAATACAGTTTCCTTTTTTATCAGTATTCCATCCAATCTGTGTAAATACTTTTGAAGCTCCTGTGTCGATGTCTGTCCAGAATTTCTGATCTTCTTTTGTATTTGCTGTTGAGAAAACTTCTTCAAAACCTGCACACAAGTGATTTTTTTCTGTAAGCTCAATTTCTGCTTCTGCTCTTGCAGTAACAAGATGACTTAAAATTACTTCGTTTGCTTTTGAATCAAGTTCAGGGAGTGTATAAGTATCTCCGCTGAGTGAAATTCCATTTGCTGCTGCATACTGTTTAAAATCATCTGTATATCTTAAAGTTCCGCTTTCTTTCATCTTCATAAGCATGTCTTCGCACATAAGGTTGTACGAAATAAGTCCATGAAGCATAAGTTTATCTGTAGGAAGGTATTTTACGTTAATTCCTGCTAAACCCTGATAGATGTCGTAGTCCATGAACATTTTTGTTTTAAGTCCATCTTCTTCATCATCGAAATCAATACCAAGTCCGTCACTTCCAAAGAAACCTGTGATACAGATATCAAGCTCCGGTTTTGGAGTAAAGTTTGCTTTTATGAAAGCATCGCGGATATATGGAGGACGCTTCATCATATCAAGAGAATCTGTTCCAGTTGCCTTGTACATTGCAAATACAGGTTCAAGATAACTGCAGTGAACTCCTGCAAGCATTCCGCCTACATCTTTTCCAAACGGAATCTGTGCAAATGCATCAATACATGTTGTCGATGCACTTAAATTCATATGGAATTTTTCATAATCAGGTTTAATGGTTGTTGCTTCGAGAAGTCCTGACGATGCTCTTCCGTACTGTGCAGAAAATACACCGTTTGAAAGTTTGATTGTATCTACAAACGATGGATTAAAAATAGAAACTCCGCCGCCCCAATGCCATGGGAAAATTGTGTACATTCCGTCTAAAAGACAACCAAGTTCACGCGGCTCACCACCACGAATAGATGGTTCAGAACCCCACACGCCACTGTATGAAACGCCAGGCAGAGTTCTTACAGATGCCATACAGTCTTCTACAAGACTCATGTTTGCAGTTGTATGCATCTGCTGTTCTGTCATTACAGTTGAAACACCTGTCTTTTCTTCTTTTTTCTCAGGACTTGCACGATTAACGACAAGTTCTTTTCCTTCGATGACATCTGTAATCGACATTGTTATTACAACCGATTTATCAAATCCAGAAAATTTTACAGATGCATCTTTATAACCAGGAAGTTTTGCTTCGATAGTTCCAGATGTAACATTATCCGGAATTGTAAGAACGGCATTACCGTTTTCATCTGTTTCTGCCTTTACAGACTGCTTTGACTGTAAAGAAACCTTTGCTCCTTCAAGAGGAAAATCAAGTTCCCTGTCTGTAACAGTTACCTTTAATTCACCGGCAAACATCAAAGCCGGCATGATAGCAAAGATCAAAGATATGATTTTTTTCATTTTATAACCTCATTGACTATTAGACACGCGGGGAATAAAAATCTGTTACTTTAAAAATAAAAAAACCGGGTCCGCATTGTGCTTTTTCGCATTATGCTTTCCCGGCCTTTTATCAGCTGTTTTTACTAGTTGAATGAGAATCTGACTCCGAAATCAAATTCTGAATGAACTGTAATTCCTCTTTTTGTAAACTTCATGTTAGACTTATGTCTTTCAAAAGCTCCTCTGTTGTATTCAGATTCGAAAGCCATCGTAAAGCCTGCAAAAACATTAAGATGTTTTATAGGTGTAACTCCAACAGAAGCTCTTGTCGACATATACCACTGTGTATCTTCTTTTGGAATAAGAACTTCGTTTGCCATTACTTCAAGGTCAAAGTTAAGCATAGCAAGCTTAAATCTTGTTCCAAGTCCCATAATTACATCAACATATTTGTCATCAAGATAGTATTCGTCATCATAATCTGCATCAAGCGGAACTGCACAACCAAACACAGCATAAAGGTATCTCATACCACTGTTGAACGTAATCCTTGCCCTTTCATCTGTAGTAAGCGATGCACCGACTTCGCAGACACCGTTTTTAGAAATATTGATAAGACCAAGCTGGAATCCACTTTCGCCGCTGCAATAATTTACAAGTCCGACCTGAACTCCATCAAAGTCTCCTTTAGCAATGTTTATGATGCCAGCTCCCTGTACACCAGAAGATTCGCCCCATGTTATATTTGCAATACCTGCACCCTGAACTCCACGAAGTCCCATTGCAAAGTTTGCAACACCAGAGCCCTGAACACCGTTTACCTTACCTGCCGCAACATTTACAACACCGGCTCCCTGAACATATGTTACGTCATGTGCAATGTTTATCACACCCGATCCCTGAACTCCAGTTACATCACGCGCAAAGTTAAACACGCCCGAACCCTGAACACCGTGCACATCACGTGCAAAGTTAAATACACCGGCACCCTGCGCACCGTTTACATCCATTGCAAAGCTGTATATACCGCCGCCCTGGAAACCGTTTATATAAACTGCTTCACTTCCGATTCCTGCAACAAGCGCACCGTCGGCTTCGTAAGCATGTACTCTTAAAAGACCAATACCAACAGAAGTAATGATATCCTTGTTTAATGCAAGATGAAATTCATCACAAACAAATGAGAACATAAACGGAACATATGCAAAATCGTCTTCGCTTCTGTTTTCATATTCAAAATCAAAACCTTCGTCTTCTGCCTCAGTTTCTTCATCCGTCACTTCTTCACCATCATCCCCACGAGTTCTGTTTGCAACTCTTATTGCAGGCGAAAGATTTGTATTAGAAAGCGCATAAGTTTTTTTAGGAGAAAGGGTAAAGTTTCCCTGCAAAGTTGCATTTTCTCCAATAACCGTAACACCGTACTGACCGCTTTCGAGTGCAAGATAAACAGGCTTTTCTGAAGTCTTGTTGATTTCAGAAACTAGCTTACCGTTTTTATCGCGGATAATTACACGCCCCGTAATTTCTTTTGAAAGCATAAGAATGCTGTCTGAGTTTGAAATATCAGAAAGAACCAGGTCTCCTGAACCTACGAGTGTAATATTGTAGTTAGGATGCTGAGGTCCTGTCGAAGTATTTTCTGTCTTAGAAAGCGTTTCGTTAAATGCATAAGAATACAATTCGTTAAGGGTAACTTTTTTATCACCCGAACTGTCTGCAGCTCCGCGCAATCCTGTTATCATCGCATTTGTAAAGAATGAAGATCCGATTTCGTCAGATTCCTGCGATGATTCCTGTGACGAGCTTGATGAAAGATAAGCGTGTCCCTTAACTACAGAAGAATCATCAACTAAGAAAGGCTTCTGTCTCTGGCCACCCTTAGATCTGATAAAGTTTCCGGAGTAGCACGAATCAAGAATTACAACGTGAACATCAGTCGGAACCTCTGTAATTGCTTTCTTTAATTCAGAATAACCGTAAGTTGTCTTACCGAGTAAAAGAGAATATTCATCTGAATGTCCTGAATAATAGAAAACAAATTCTGTTCTCTTTAAATTAGAGCTCTTTGAATTGATGATTGCAGAAATTGTCTGCATTGCATTATCAACATCATCTTTTGTCGGATCAAGAAGAAGAATGCTGTTCTGCTGCGAGATTCCGCCGATTTCTGACATTGTTTTCTGGAACGAAATCGCATCGCTACCTGCGTATAAAAGACGCTGATTATTTTTACCGCCAATATTCGATCCGATATAAATTGCGTAGCGTTCAACACCGGCAGATTCATTTCCTTCTTTTGCAAAAGCAAACGAGGATGCGAGTAAAATCATTAGTGATAAAATTATTTTTCTATTTATTTTTTTCATCTTTATAATCCTCAAACCGTTTTCATAAAACTATTTTTTGTTAAGAACAAAAATAGAGCCATCACATCCATCCGGAAGATAAGTTCCTTTTTTAAGGAAATCGATGCTGTATGACGATTTATTTATATTTTCAATCTTCGACATATCAAAACTGTTTTTAGAAGCTACGAAAATAAAACATTCATATTTCGGAGCCGCATCAAGCTTGTAAGAAAATTCAAGCGGAACTTCTGCGCCTGTCTTCTGGAGCTTTTCTGCTTTCCAGCTGTCTTCTGGAAAATGACGTGTTACATTTCCGCTGCCGTCAACACTAAAGATTACACCATAGTTGTATTCGCCTGCAAGATATGTAATCTGAATAACATCATTCTCTCTGGCGTCAGTTCCGTTTTTAAGAATAACAGCATCGTTGCCAGATTTTTTATAAAGACGAAGCTCCTGATGCTTAGAAACGCTTCCTTTTGCACGTGTAATGTTCTTTGAACTTGTTGCTTTAAGATTATTCATCGCAACCGGAACAAACAGGACAGCTGCAATTAAAGCCGCAGCAGCATAACTGATGTATTTTACAGATTTAAAGCTTTTTGTTCCCTTTACAACAAGAGATTTCTTTATAAACTCTTTCTGCATTTTTTCTGCAGGATAAATATTTAAAATTTCCTGATTTGATTTTCTTAATTCCTGCAAAGCATTTTCTATTTCTTCTTTTCCGTATTTTTCATAATAATCCTGGGCTTTCTTTTCGCCGAGAAGAATCTCTTCTAAAAGTAAATCTGGAATCATATCTAAGCCTCCTTATTCATGTAAGACAGCGAATATTTCTTAAGTTCCGCGATCCTTTTGCGAACACCCGAAACCGACATATCCACTTGTTCCGCCGTTTCTTCCAAAGTATAGCCGTCAACAAAATGAAGTGTTGCAATAAGCGAATCTTTCTGATCCCGCCCGGCAAAAATGCCTTCAAGAATTACAGAAGCTTCTACTTTCTGATGCTCGACTTCAGAAAACTCATCTGCCATCATCTCTGAGATTACCTCAAAATCTGGTCCAGACCTTAATTTGTCGGACCTTATCTTATTAAGGCAAACTCTTGTTGCAGTCACATAGAACAGACTTGCGCAGACATCTTTAATCCTGCACTTGTTTTCAATAATTCGTACAAATACATCCTGCATGGCATCCTGAGCTTTGTCCTCATCCTTAAGGATAGAACGGCAGCGTCTTAAAACCATAGGACCATACTTTTGATAGAGTTCAGCAAAATCGCGATTTGTTAAAGAATTCATTTCTCTGTTAACTCCGTCTATTATCAGACACCTGAGACTTAAATATATGTTACTGTTTTTTTTAAAAAAGTGGAACAAAACAAGGCCCGGCGGGGATTTTATAGCGCCAGCACGGATATTTGACAAATAACCGCAAAAGGACCACAATATAGCCATGCTGTTATCTGTTGTTTTTTCAAAACCCGTGTCTAATATAGAAGAAATCCTCGAAAAACCCTATAAAAGGGTCAAAATTAAGGTAAATCCGTCTTCTATCGGGCTTTCTTATTTTGCAGAATTCTTTACAGAAAAGCAGTCTTTTCATAAAACCTTTTCAAAAGACGAACTCGATTCTTTCATAAAACAGCATGCCGGAACTACATTTAAAAACTGCGTCCAGCTTTACACCGACCGCGAAATAACGGTTCTTGCAAACAAAAAAGGAAAAATTACAACCCTCGAGCGTTCGCGCACTCCCGACAGTTCAGCCACACCTGACGCCATGACTTCTCCCGACAGGCATATTAAAAACTACATCATCCGCGAAGGATCTCCAGTCCCGTTTTTGATTTCTCTTGGAGTAATGACTCCAGACGGGAAGGTTATAAAACCGCGCTACGATAAGTTTAAGCAGATAAACCGCTTTTTAGAATACATCGATGACATTCTTCCTTCTGTAGTTGAACAAAAGAAAACCGAAAACACGCCTCTTTACATACTCGATTTTGGCTGCGGAAAAAGTTATCTTACTTTTGCAGTTCACTATTTTCTTACACAGATTAAAAAAATCGACTGCAAAATAACCGGGCTCGATTTAAAAGAAGATGTAATTGAACACTGCAATAAACTTGCAAAAGAATTTAAATGCGAAGGTCTTTCTTTTAAGACAGGCGACATCGCAGAATATTCTGAAGAAAAAATAAATCCTGATATAATAATTACACTCCACGCATGTGATACAGCAACAGACTTTGCACTTAAATATGCTGTTTCAAAAAACGCAAAGGCAATTCTTTCTGTTCCATGCTGTCAGCACGAAGTAAAATCACAGCTCGATAAAAACAAAGCTGAACTTTTAAAAAAGGATGATTCTCTTCTTTCTCCTGTTTTAAAACACGGGCTTATCCGCGAAAGAATTGCGGCGCTCATTACAGATTCACTTCGCGCAGAATATCTTGAGTCGTGTGGTTATAAAGTTGACATTATGGAATTTATTGACATGAGTCACACACCTAAAAACATTCTTCTTCGCGCAATAAAAAAACGCAGTTCCGGTGCTACGGGTACTGATTCCGGCGCCGCATGTGAAAGCACAGATACTGATTCGCGCGAAATTTCAAAACCAAAGCTCATCGATTATCTTAAAATAGATCCTCAAATCTGGAAATAAAACCGCAGCAAAACCATCAAGGAGTTATCATGGCAGAAACACTAAAAACAGATTCATTTGAAATGCGTTATTCAAAATTTGGTGAAGGAGAAAAAATTTTTGTAATCATTCCAGGAATAAGTTTAAAATCTGTTTTAAACTCCGAAGGGGCTGTAATAAGACAGTATAAAAAAATTGCTGCAAATCATACATGCTATCTTTTTGACAGAATAACAAAGTTCCCACATGAATATTCTGTAAAACAGATGGCAGAAGACACAGCAGCCGCAATGCAGAAACTTAATATAAAAAATGCAGTCGTATTCGGAACCTCACAGGGCGGAATGATTGCTCAATCCATTGCAATAAATCATCCTGAACTTGTTTCTAAACTCATTCTTGCTTCGACTGCTTCAAGAATAAATGAAAAAGCAAAAAATATTTTTGACAGCTGGGTTCTCTATGCAAAAACAAAACCAGTTCAGGAATTAATTTCACTTTTTGTTTCTGACGTTTATTCAGAGGAGTTCTGCGAAACTTACAAAAACGCGCTCATTTCGATTTTGAGTGATGCAACAGAAGAAGAAATTTCGCGCTTTACCATAATGTCTGACGCATGCCTTGGTCTTTCGACTTACGACGAGCTTGAAAAAATCAAATGCCCGGCCTTCGTACTCGGTTCAAGACAGGACAAACTTTTTGACATGCAGACTCAAACAGAGCTTGCACAAAAGCTTGGCGCACAAACCTTTTTTTATGACAACTTAAGCCACGGTTTTTACGATGAAGACCGCCATTTTGTCGAAAAAATCCTCGATTTCGTAAACGCTTAACACTATACATTTTTATCGTTCTCACGCTGAATTCTAAAAACGCCCTTCTTAAATTCCGCATGAAAACCAGGAAAATCTAAAAATTTTACTTGCATAATGACATTTTTTGTGATAATGTCATTCTTAGTCTATTTTACAATTCCCCCTGGAGGAAGAATTAAATGCCAAAATTTACATATGACGAAAGTCTACCTAAAAACCTTCCGCTCCTTTTAAAGATGAGAGCCGAAGAACTTGAAGACGCCGTGCTGCAGTATTCAAAAGACAAATCAGGAAAATACTTACCTTATTCATACAGACAGGTTTATAACGAAGTAATTTCACTTGCACTTGCATTAAAAGAAATCGGAATCAAACGTGGTGCAAACGTTGCGCTTATCTCTGACAACCGCCGCGAGTGGCTGCTTACAGACTTTGCACTGCTCTCACTCGGATGTGCAGATGTTCCACGCGGATGTGATTCGATGGGAACAGAAATCCGTTTTATCATTTCATATGCAGACTGTGAATACGGATTTTTTGAAACTCCTCATCAGCTTGAAAAAGTTTTAGAAAAAAAAGATGAATGTCCAAAATTAAAAACTGCAATTCTTTTTAACCGCCCTGCAGGAGATGAAGCAGAAAAAATAGAAAACTGCGGAATTAAAATAATTTACTTTGATGATTTACTTAACCGCGGAAAAGATATTCTCGACTCTGATAAAGAAAATCATGTTGCAGAAATCGA
This sequence comes from uncultured Treponema sp., assembly GCA_905236565.1. Taxonomy (GTDB): domain Bacteria; phylum Spirochaetota; class Spirochaetia; order Treponematales; family Treponemataceae; genus Treponema_D. The sequence continues at coordinate 74,918 of CAJORB010000043.1, forward strand.
AAAAGAAATGGAACTTACACAGCCTGACGATGTTGCAACAATCATCTTTACATCAGGAACAACTGGTGTTCCAAAAGGTGTAATGCTTACACATAAAAATTACAGAACTCAGCTTACTGTAGTTTATAACTTTATTCCATGTACACCTGGAGATATCTGGCTTTCTGTTTTACCTGTATGGCACAGCTTTGAAAGAATAATCCAATATTTTATACTTACATTAAAAACTTCTGTTGCATATTCAAAACCTGTTGCACAGATTATGCTTTCTGACATGGCTCAGATTAAACCGGGATGGATGTGCGGCGTTCCTCGTTTGTGGGAAGGTCTTGCAAACGGCATCAATAAAGCAATGATTAAAAAAGGCGGAATCGCACTCAAGCTCTTTAATTTCTTTGTAAGTGTCGGAAAGCTTTATGTTCATCAAAAAGAAAAAACTCTCGGATGGATCTGCCAGTTTAAAAAACGCAGCCGTCTTTTAGATTTTATTTGCGGTGTAATTCCATTCATTCTTTTATGGCCGTTACACAAACTCGGTGACATTCTTGTGTTCAGAAAAATCCGTGCAAAGTTTGGCGGCAAGATGAAGATTGCAATCTCCGGTGGAGGTGCATTGCAGAAAGACATCGATGACTTTTACCGCGCAATCAATTTTAATCTCCTTGAAGGTTACGGACTTTCAGAAACTGGTCCGGTTATTTCGGTACGCTATTTAAAGCAGCCACGCCCTGGTTGTGTAGGAGTAATCTTTCCTACATTCGATCTTAAAATTTGTAAAGAAGAAAACGGCGTTGTAGTAGATTCAACTCCATTAAAACCTGGTGAAAAAGGAATGATTCTTGTTAAAGGCGACCAGATTATGAAGGGCTATTACAAACGCCCTGACTTAACAGAAGCTATCATCGACAAAGACGGTTACCTCAACACAGGCGATATCGGAATGTTGACATGGGACAACGAAATTAAAATCACTGGACGTGCAAAAGATACTATCGTTCTTCTCGGAGGCGAAAACATCGAACCTGCAGTTATCGAAAGCCAGCTTCTTACAAGCGACTACATCGAAAGCACAATCGTTCTTGGTCAGGATAAAAAATATCTTGGATGTCTTATTGTTCCGTCAAAAGATAACATCATAGAATTTGCAAAACAGAACAAACTTGATACAACAGATTACAACACACTTCTTAACACAGAAGAAGTTAAGGCACTTTATACAAGAGAAATTGGTTCTCTTGTAAGTGTTTCAAACGGATTCAGAAGTTGTGAAAAAATCAACAGATTTGCTCTGCTTCCTAACAGCTTCCAGGTTGGAATCGAGCTTTCTGCAAAACAGGAAATGATGCGTTACAAAATCGCAAAGAAATACGAAAAAGAAATTGCATCATTGTTTTAACAGTGCTTTTATGATAAAATTTAATTCATGAATGCACAGGAAAACAGCGACTTTCTGACACAGCAGATTATTACATACATTGGCAACAAGCGCACCCTTATTTATGATATCGAAGCGCTTGTTGCTGACATTCTAAAAAAGCTTGATAAACCGCGCTGTGTCTGTGCAGACTTATTTTCTGGTTCGGGTATCGTTGCCCGAATGCTAAAAAAATATTCATCAAAACTTATCTGTAACGATTTAGAAAATTATTCCTACGTAATTAATTCGTGCTACCTTACAAATAAAGATTCATTTGATTTTGATAAATACAATTCCATAAGAGAAAAAATTTTATCTGAGGCAAAAGAAAATCCTTTTCCAGGCTTGCTGTCAAAATTCTATTCTCCACAAGATGAAAACAACATAAAAAAATCTGACAGAGTTTTTTATACAAAGCAGAATGCACTTTTAATTGACACATACCGCGCATTAATCGATAAATA
>CAJORB010000044.1:0-8908 GCA_905236565.1 uncultured Treponema sp.
ATTACTTTCAGAAAGAGAAGCTGGTGAAGCTGAACAGGTTTGTGCTTTCCAGTTATCTGCTGGTCTTGCTGGTGTTTCTAAAGAACAGATGAAAAATGTTACAATAGCTTACGAACCAGTTTGGGCTATTGGTACTGGTAAAACAGCTACTCCAGATGACGCTCAGGCTATCCACAAGTTCATCCGCGGCTACATTGCAAAACTCTACAACCAGAAGGTTGCAGACGAAGTAATCATCCAGTACGGTGGATCTATGAAAGCTTCTAACGCTCCGGAACTTCTTGCACAGCCTGATATCGACGGTGGTCTTATCGGTGGTGCTTCACTCAAGGCAGAAACTTTCGTTCCAATCTGCGTGCTCTAATTTTTGCTTACGCTTTTTACGACGCGTCCGTTTTTTTTTCGGGCGCGTTTTTTTTGTACCTAAAAAACCTGATGACATATCACCAGAATTCCTTTATAATAGTAAAGTTATTGTATCTCTTTTTTTAAAGAGGACCCGGCAGGGTTTTAAGGGGAAAATATGTCATTAGAAAAAATGCGTAATATCGGAATCATGGCTCATATTGATGCCGGTAAAACTACGACCACAGAACGAATTCTTTATTACACTGGAAAAATTCATAAAATAGGCGAAATTGATGACGGCCAGGCTACAATGGACTGGATGGCTCAGGAACAGGAACGCGGAATTACAATCTGTTCTGCTGCAACTACAACTTACTGGAAAGATTATCAGATTAATATCATCGATACTCCGGGACACGTAGACTTTACTGCAGAAGTTGAACGTTCACTTCGCGTACTTGACGGTGCAGTTGCCGTAATCTGTGCAGTAGACGGTGTTCAGCCTCAGACAGAAACTGTATGGAAACAGGCAGACGAATTTAATGTTCCTCGAATTGCATTCATGAACAAGATGGACAGAATCGGTGCAGATTTTTTTGGCTCGATGGAAGATGTTCACAACAAATTTGGAATTGACTGTCTTGCACTTCAGATTCCAATCGGTGAAGGTCCTGATTTTGAAGGCGTCATCGATTTATTAAAGATGAAAGAAATACGCTGGGATGCTGAATCCGAAGGCGAAAAATTTACAGAGTCCGACATCGACGCATCTCGTCTTGAAAAGGCAAAAGAATGGCGCGAAAAACTTGTCGACATGGTAGCTTCAAGTGATGATAAACTTGCAGAGATTTATCTTGAAGGCGGTGAAATTTCTAACGATCAGCTTAAAAAGGCAATCCGTAATGGAACTATAAACCGTAATTTCGTTCCGTTTGTAATGGGAAGTGCGCGCCATAATCAGGGTGTACAGCCGTTGATTGATGCAGTTGTTGATTATCTTCCAAGTCCTTTAGATGTTCCTGCAACAAAGGGAGTTCATGTAAAAAAAGACAAAGAAGAAGAAGTTGAAGTTCCTTGTAAAGAAAACGGAATGCCTGTAGGTCTTGTTTTTAAAATTCAGTATGACAGAGAAATGGGATCACTTTGCTATGTAAGAATGTATTCGGGTAAAATCGCAGCAGGTACTCAAGTCTTTAATGTCGGAAAAAGAAAAAGAGAGCGCGTAAACAGAATTTTACGTATGCACGCAGATAAATCAGAACCGATGGACAGCGTAAGTGCAGGTGATATTGCAGTATTTATCGGACTTAAACTTGCACAGACTGGTGACACTCTTGGATCAGAAGGACTTCCTGTTTTACTTGAAAGCGTAAAATTTCCTGAGCCGGTTATTTCTGTTGCAATCGAACCTGAATCATTAAGCGAACGCGACAAGATGAATGAAACTCTTGAAATTCTTTCTAAAGAAGATCCGACATTTACTCATCATGAAGATCAGGAAACAGGCCAGCTTATTATAAGCGGAATGGGTGAACTCCATCTTGATGTTCTTGTTACAAGAATGAAAGATGACTTTGGAGTTAAGTGCCGTGTAGGTGCTCCTCAGGTTACTTACCGCGAAGCCGTTACTGCCGAAGCTTCTGCAAAAGAAGAATTTTCTAAAGTACTTGCAGGTAAAGAAAATACTGCAAGTGTTACTATTAAGGTTTCTCCACGTAATCAGGGCGAAGGAAATGATTATTTATTTACTGCATCACGCAAAGAAGTTCCTGATGAAATTATCGATGCAATTGAACAGAGTGTAAAAAGCTCACTTGATTCTGGAATCCAGTACGGATATCCGTGTACAGATACGATGGTCGAAGTTACGGCAATCGATTACAACGAAACGACTTCGACACCGTTTGCATTTGCTTCGTGTACGGCAGCAGCCTTTGATAAAGCATGCCATGATGCAAACCCACAGCTTTTTGAACCTGTAATGAACGTAGAAATTTCGTGCCCTAAAGAGTTTGTAGGTGAGGCAATGAGCCAGGTAACTCAGCGAGGCGGAATGGTAATGGGACAGGATTCTAAAGCTTCTGGTGAACTTGTTCACGCACAGGCCCCTATGGCAAAGATGTTCGGTTTTTCCACAAACCTTCGTTCTGCGACACAGGGAAGAGCTTCGTTTACTATGGAGTTCAGCCACTTTCAGCTTAAACCGGACGGACTAAACAGCGCATGGTAATACAGTTTTTCGCTACATTTTATGTTCTTGTTCTGCTTAGCCAGGCCCTGTTTTTAAGACATGGGCTTACGCATAAGGCTAAAGGTGACGGCGTATTTGTATCGATTCAGCTTATATCAATGTTCATAATCGTGCTTGCCGGTTTAAATATGCTTTTTCTGCATTTCGGCGAGACGGGCTTTTTATTTTCCAAAATATGTTTGAGTGGGTTTGCTGCTCTTTTTATTATTGAAATAGGTGTTTTTGCAAAGATAAAGGTAAATAATTTTGCAGGGAAATCGCATTATACGAAACTAGCGGTTTTTATAGTTTCGATTATCGTTGCAATTTCGTGTTCAATTTCATTTATCAATGTTTCGAACGAGCAGTTTTTCGAATACATAATAGTACCTATCAGACCGTTTTACAATGTAATTTCCAATTCTCCGGAAGGAGAGCGCATCGTGGTTTTTAAACCAGGCGAGCTCTGGGATATATATGCATTCTGCTGGTTTGCACTGGTTTTCATATATGCGCTTCTCGATTTTATGAGAATCGTAATGCGTTCTATAATAAATTCAATTCATGAATTAATTATTGTTCTTGTTTTTGTTTTTCAGTTTGTTTTCTTTATAAAGTTTATAGATAATCCTTCTTATCTGTGTTTTGAACTGAGCTTTTTCTGTTATATTCTTCCTTACTGTTATTATATGCTTGTTTACGAAGATAAGCCGTGGTTTATCAGAAAGACATTAAGATCAATTCTTTTTAAACAGACTGCTGCCTACTGTGTTGTATTTAATGCCGATGATCTTCTTGTTGATTTTAATGAAAGTGCAAAAAGATTTTTTGGATTTGATTCTAAAGATGTCTTTCATCTTACGATGGAAAAATTTATTTCTGATTATGTTCCGATTGGAAATGTGCCGTATGATTCTTTTTCGGTTGATCAGATTCTCGTTAAAGGAAAGAATTCTTCAAAATCTACATGTCAGCTTGAATATCACAGACTCGGATATTTTAAAAACGAAACAATATGTTCTTTTTTCATCATAAATGATATTTCAAACGTCGTAAAGAAATTTTCTGATATTCAGCAGGCATCGATGACAGATAATATTACCGGGCTTCATGCACAGCATGTTCTTGCAAGAAAAATCCGTGAAATAAATATGTACAGAAGATTTCCTTATTCGGTTGCAGTTTGTTCTGCAAAAATAAAGGATAACGACTCTCATGTTTTAAATAATAATATGGCTCTTGTTAATGTTTCTGAATGTATAAGAAACAGAATAAGGGCGAGCGATTTTGCTGCATACGAAAACGGTCATATTGTTCTTTTGTTTCCGACTGAGCTTGATGCTGCACGCCGTGTAATGGAAAGAATTGAAGAAGCAATACGTGATGAGCAGATTGCAAATTTTGAAATTGAATTTCAATATGGAATTGCAGGAAGACAGACTCCTGATACTGATATTCAGGAAACGCTTAATGAGGCACATTCGCTGTTATTTAAACAGCAGGTTGATAAAAAATAAATTTTTCAGGTGGGGAAGACTATGGATTTAAATGATTTAAGGTTAAAGGCTTATACATCTGCCGGAGCAAAGACAGACGGTGTAAAGACTGGCGGAACAAAAAAAGAATCATCTAAAGCTTCTGTGACTTTGCATAACTCTCCTGTAAAATCCGAAAAAAAAGAAAAATATATTCCTGACCCTCAGGTAAAGGCTGCGGCAGAAGCGCTTACAAGCGGCGGACTTTTAAAAGTTCCTGCTGCAGAGGATGGAAAAGAAGACGTATACCGCAGGGTTGCCAAATTCCTTATTCTTATCGGAGTTGACCAGGCCGCCCTCGTAATGAAACATCTTACTCAGGAAGAAACAGAAAAAATTATTCCTGAAATTACTGCGGTTCGTACGATAGACCCGGATGAAGCCCTTGATATCCTCGAAGAATTTAACTCTGTAGTAGAAAGAGTTAAAGAGGGCGGCGGAACCCATACAGCGCAGACAATCCTTGAAAAAGCTTTTGGAGCAGAGCGCGCGAAAGATCTTATGGACCGTCTTAACATCGAAGAAGAAGTAAAGCCTTTTTCATATCTTGAAGACAAAGAAAGCGACAGGATTTTTGAACTTTTAAAAGAAGAGGCAAATACAGTCCGCGCGCTCGTCCTTTCTTATTTAAAGCCCGAAAAGGCTGCTTCTGTAATCAAGCTTCTTCCGGCTGCAGATAAAAAAGAAGTTATCATTCAGCTTGCACACGCAAAAAAGATTTCGCCGGACGTGTTAAAGCGTGTTGATAATGCAATTCATGAAAAATCGCTCAGACAGATTGATATAAAAACAAATGCAATTGACGGAAAGGGAGTTCTTGCAGAGATTTTAAAGAAGATGGATTTTTCTTCGGAAAAAGAAATTATTTCTGCGCTTGCCGAAAACGACGAAAAACTTGCCGAAGACCTTCAGGAGCGTCTGTTTACTATTGATGATGTTCTTAACAGCGATGACAGGTTTATACAGGAATATCTTAGGGAATACAATGATACGGATATTGCATACCTTATTGGTGATAAACCGGAAGAATTCAGGGAAAAGATTTTAGGCAATGTTTCTCAGGCAAGAGCTTCGCTGATTCTCGAAGAAGAGTCATTTAGAAAACCAATGCTCAAGAAAGACTGCAATGAAATTACCCAGAAATTTTTCGCACATCTTAGACATGCATGGGAAGACGGCTCACTTATAATCAAGGGCCGTGATGATGAGATTTATGTATAATTTTGATGCATCAAAAGAGGATTTTGGAACTTTTGAGTTTCTTGATCAGACATATATTGCCGACTGTGATTCACAGGCAATTCATTTAAGACATAAGAAGACCGGACTTGAAGTCTATCATCTTTTAAACGAGGACAAGGAGAATCTCTGCTGTTTTTCATTCCGAACGCCGCCAGAAACTTCGAACGGTGTTGCTCATATAATAGAGCACTCGTCTTTATGCGGCTCAGAAAACTATCCTCTTAAAGATCCGTTCATTCATATGGAAAATCAGTCGCTCAACACATATCTTAATGCGCTTACAGGTTGTGACCATACGATGTATCCTGTAAGTTCTGTTGTCGAGGATGATTATTTTAATCTCGTTTCGGTTTATGCAGACAGCGTTTTCTTTCCTAACTTAAAGAAAGAAGCTTTTTTACAGGAAGCTTACCGTCTTACAGTTGATGAAAATAAGAATTATTCGATTCAGGGTGTAGTATATAACGAGATGAAAGGCGTTTTTTCGCAGTTTTTTAATGCAGAAGACGATGTGCTTTCAGAAGCATTTTATGACGGAACTATATATGCCTTAAGTTCCGGTGGAAATCCATCTGTAATTCCTGAACTTACATATGAAGAATATTTGAAATTTTACAGAGAAAAATATACTCCAGAAAACTGTCTTATATTTCTTTACGGAAATATTCCGACAAAAAAACAGCTTGATTTTTTCCAGAAGAATTTTATTGATCGTCTTGAACAGCGTGAAAAGATTGTAACAAAAAAAACTCCGCTTGAGATAATCAAATCGCAGAAGGTTAAGAAATTTGATGAGCTTAAAGAGTTTTACGGAATCGGACCTAAAGTTTCTGAAGTTACAGATCCGTCAATCTGTCTTTCGTGGTATCTTGGTGAATGTAATAATCTTGATGATTACATCGAAACAAATCTGATTCAGAGTATTCTCTTTGGCCACGATGGTTCTCCTTTGAGAAAAGCTCTCATTAACTCTGAACTTGGTATTGATATTGATGATTTATCTGGTCTTGATGGCGGAACAAAATTCAGGACCATTTCGTTTGGTTTAAAGGGAATCAAATTAAAGAACAAGGATAAAATGTGTTTACTTATCCTTTCTGAAATCGAAAAAGTAATCCAGAACGGAATAAATAAAGATGATCTTGACAGTGCACTTTTGAGTGCAGAATTTGTTTTAAAAGAAGTAAAGAGAGATTTTGGTCCGTATTCACTTACACTTATGAGAAAAGTTGTAAGGTCATGGGTTTACGGAAAGCCTCTTGATACATATCTTCGTCTTCAGGAAGCATTTGACAGATTTAAAAAGCGTTTAAGTAAAGACAGCCGTTATCTTGAAAAACTCATGCAGAAATATTTCATTGATAATAAAATGCGTTCAGTAATAATCGTTACGCCGACAGAAGAATACACAAAGCTCATGGCAGACCGAGAAAAAGAAAATATCGAACGCCTTAAAAAAATATATTCCGAACAGGAAGTCATCGAACAGAATAAAAAACTTACAGAATACCAGCAGAAAGATGAATCTGAACTTGTAAAATGTCTTCCTACTATAGACATAAAGACTTTAAAATACGAAATACCTGATATAACCTGTGATATTTCATGGCTTGAGTACGAGTCGGAAAATGCAGGTGTGGACAACGCGCGCTCAAGTGATTCTGACTCAAACAACGCGCGCTCAAGTGATTCCGGTTCGAGCAGCGCCGGCTCTGACTGTAAAATTCCTTTTGGAATCTGTGTCCAGCCGACAAATTCGATAAACTATCTTGATGTAAGATTCCCTATTGATGTCCTTGAAAGCGAAGATTATTTTTATGTTGCATTCCTAATGAGCGTAATTACAGAAATAGGCTGGGGTAATAAAACTTACGAGCAATGCCAGACAATCATAAACAAAACTGCAGGTGCTTTTTCATGCGGAACAGAAACAGGTTCTCTTTCTAAATCTCCTAAAACTGCACAGCTTGCAGAAAAATATAAAGAATATAATTTTGCAGGAAGAGACTGGCTGTACTTTAGAATCAAGACTCTTAATCATATGACATCTCAGTGTCTTGATTTCCTTTATGAATGTCTTACTTCTCCTGATTTTTATGACAAAAAGAGAATGAAAAATCTTTTTGATCAGTACATCGAAGATTTTTCTGATTCGATATCTTCATCCGGTTATAAATATCTTGTAGACAGATGCAGCGCAGAAAAAACTGCAAGTACGGCTGCAGACGAAATCGTTGCAGGCTTGAGTGCATTCAACTTTTATAGAAAGAATAAAAACATAAAAAAGATTTCTGCAAGAATGGAAAGTATTTTTAAGAAAATCGTAAATTCCGGAGCATTCATATATATTACATGCGATAAGGATTCTGTAGAAAGTGCTAAAAATGATATTAAAGCCTTTGCAAAACGTCTTAACCTTAAGGCTCCTCAAAACAGAAAGCCGTCATGCAATTATGATTCGCTTGTAAAGCTTACACGCCAATATGGAATGCCGGATGAAAAGCTTGAGTGCTATTCAAAAGACATTCAGGTTGGTTTTTCTGCATGTGTTTTTGATACATCAGATTCTGTTTACGGAACGCGCGAAGCTGTTGCAAAGAATGTTCTGTCCAGCTGGCTTTCAAATTCTCTTTTGTGGGAACAGATAAGGACGATTTCTGGTGCATACGGCGCATATTCAAATGTTGATTCGATTGAAAAAATTTTTAACATCATGACTTACCGTGATCCGGATCCTTTAAAATCTATTTCGCTTATTGAACAGTGTTTAAAAACCGCATCTGAAAGAGAATTTAGTGATGAGGAAGTCCAGAAAACAGATATCGGAGTTTTCTCTTATGATCTTACTCCAAAAACTCCAAAATCTAAAGGCGGAATCGCACTCAATAGAACTTTATACTGTATTTCAAACGAAGATGTGCGTTTTAGAATTGAAACTACACTTAAAATCAATGCAGAGGACGTGCATAAAGCTGCCGTAAGTGTCTACAACTCGTTTTTAAAAACGGCAAAATGTGCGGTTCTTTGTTCAAATTCAGCTAAAAAAACTAGCAAAAAAAACTTTTTTAGATTATAATTTTAGTGTTGAGGGAAGAGGAAATTATGGATAAAGAAGTAGCAAAATGCATCGAGATAATGAGAAATCTCGTATCTGACATTCAGGGAGCTCCGTATCCTGGAGATGAGATTAAGTCTGAATTATACTCAATCTGGTATGAACATGTTCAGAGGGATGCAGTTAATGCGTTCGAATATCTTGATGAGCACTTTACAGACAAAAACGAAATCAAAAAAACTATAGATAAATTATTCAAATAGTCTAAATTCCGCAATGAAATTGCCGATATTAAATGTATCGAAGTCTTTTAAAAGGGTTGATATATGGCGATTTCAAAGGTGACAGTTAAAAAAAACGGATATAAGCTTAAAGGGGCTTTAAAAAAGAACGGACTTGACTGCTGGCGTTATTTTTTTAATGCGCGAAGCATTGCGACCGGTTCCGAAGCAGCTTTCTTTATCGAACTTCTGGTAGAAAATCCTGCCGTTTCCCCTG
>CAJORB010000045.1:0-14711 GCA_905236565.1 uncultured Treponema sp.
CCTTTCGCGTCATGGTCGATGTCGATGACTTCTTCTCCGTGGATTTCCATGGAGTTAACCTTGATTTTAAGCAGGAGCTCGATCAGGTGCTTGCAGGCTTCTGGATGATTTCTCATTACCTTGTAGAATATGAAATTGTTTGCAAGCGTCGCGTTGTCCCATTTTTCATCTGGAGTTAAAGATTCTTCGGTATTCATAATAGACCTCTGTAAAAATGATGTCTGTCCGCGCGCTCAAAAGCGCCGGGCGAAGGGCTTTCATTATCCCCTGCATATATATACAGAATTTTTTTTAAATTTATTCAGCAAATTTAAAAAAAACTGAATTTTTCTGAGTAAATTCAGTATAAATATGCTTGCATGACGGTTTTTGCGAGGGTATAATATAGAAGATTGGGGTGAATATGAAAAAATCAGTGCTTTTGACCTTATTTACAGCATTACTTTTTTCCTCTTGTAATTTAACTCTGGACGGGACGCCGAGGGGTAGCGGCGCGGGGAACGGCTCTATACCTTCTGAAGAAACAAATGTAAAAATCAATTTTGGAAGGGAAGCTCTTTTATATGAAGGCGAAGCAGATCCGCGATATGTCATCCTTCCGAACTTTTCTTCTTTGAACAGTATTTCTGATTACGGAATAGAAAAAATCAGAGTTTATGTTGATTCAACTACGCAGGATTTTAATATTGCCCATGGACAGACTTCGATTGAACTCAGGATAACGCAGGAGTCTCATACAATAAAACTTGAAGGGCTGGATGGCTCTGACAAAGTCGTTTTAAAATCTGATGATTGGACAGGAAATATAACTTCTGGAATCGTAGTTCCGCTCGGGTTAAAACCATTTTCTCAGGATGCATCGGCAACGGATAAGGGAAGCGTAAAATTAACGATAAACTTTCCTGCAAAGACAAGCACGATAACTGAGTATTATGTAAAGTGTGATGTGGACGGCACTGGTGCAGAAGGGGATGCAGGCGCTTCTGGCGAGCATGTAGAGCTTTCGAGTTCAGTTCAGGGAAAAACATTTACTATAACCGATCTTGATCCCGGCACGCATCATGTAAATATTACGATAAGCAAAAACAGTTCTTTTAATGGAAACGCGACAATTTCTTTTAATGCAATCGTTTATGCGGGACTTGAAAGTTCAACTGTTTATGATCATTCTTCACAACTCACGTCGGCCATAACATACACACACAATGATTTTAAATCAGTTACAATACATGATTATGCATTATGTGTAAACGGAAATGGAGGAAAGTTTCCTTCTAATGGAATCAGCGAACTACCATCCGGAAAATTAATAGGCGGCAAAGACAGGTGCATTGTTTTTGAATCAATAAAAGAGGCATTGGATTTTACTCAGGATGGGGATGTCGGTTTGTCTTTAGACAATGAATATACAGTTTATATAAGCGGCGAAATAAAAGCTTCGGATACATCTGATCTTCAAGATGGAACTAATCTTGTAGAAATCGGATTAACAGGAAAAACAGTAAATCTTACAGGATATAAAGAAACTGCTTCTGATACGCCGACTTTAAACGCCAATTCCAAAGGCCGCGTTCTTAAAGTAAGTGCCGGAACGGTGAAGATTAATGATTTGACTATAACCGGCGGGGACGCGGGAACTGCTAATGGCGGTGGTATTCTGGTGGATAACGGGGCAACTGTAGAAATTCTTGGTCAAAGTAGCATACAAGGCTGTACCGCTGTAAACGGTGGTGGAATCTGCAATTGCGGATCATTAACTCTTGACGGTACGAAAATCGGAGGTAATACAGATGCATCCCTTAATACTGCATCAACAAAAGGTGGTGCAGTCTATAATATGGGATCTCTTTTACTTAAGGGTGGTACAAAAGTAAGTGCAGGTGTGGAAAAAAAGAATGACATATGCATATATTTTAGTGATGCTGCTGCTGCAGAACATCCTTTAATTGTTGATTCATCTCTTACATCAGATACTGTTGCAGACATTACAGTTGAAGGCTGGCAGCGCGGATTAAAGATTTTACAGTCTTCTGATGGAACAGAAATAGATGATGATATTATAGCGAAGTTTAATCTTACCAACACAGGTTTTAATAAAGTTAAGCAGGGTGACTGTGTAAAATTTAATGCTCCTATCTATATAAAACCTGATGGCGATGATACAGGGGATGGAACAGAGTTAAACCCACTTGCTACTTTTACAAAAGTTTTTACAACATCAGGTTCTGTATTACCTTATGATTTACCTGCAGAGATTATTATAGACGGGCATCTTGTGCTTGATACCGGTAAGGATACCAGTGTGCCTCCGACTGCTGGCAAATATCCGTCATCCATCCTTATAAGGGGCAAGACAGGAAATTCATCTGACAGTATTGAAAGAAATTTAAGTGCCCAGGCTTATAATGGTTTTGTGATGAATATAAATACCTCGGTTCCCTTTACATTAAAAAACATAAAGATTACGGGTGGAAAAAACAAGAATTCTTCTAGTGTAAGTGGATACAAAAATTTTAGAGGCGGCGGTTTATGTCTTACTGAGCGCGTAAATGTTACTCTTGGTGAAGGCTGCCTTATACAAGGTAATACTGCGCTAGAAAATGGCGGCGGTATTTATATGAGTAATACTTCTGGTGAAAGTTATCTTACAATTTTAGATGGGGCAGAAATAAGCGGTAATAATACGACTGTAAATTCAGGCGATACTACAGGAGGTGGCGGTATTTACTGCACGTCAACATGCAACATTGTAATGAAAGGCGGAACGATATCTTCTAATGTATCTCAAAGTTATGGCGGCGGTATTTTTAATAATGGAAAAGTATATATGTCTGGTAATGCAGTTATAGGTAATTCTGGTTCTACAAGTAGTGACTACGCTAATTCAGAAGATAATTGTTCAAATTATGCAGGTGATGCTGGAGGCGGAATTTATAATAAGGCAAACGTATACCTTGGGAAAACCATTGATTCTGAATCGTTGCAGGTTAAGGATGATACTTTAAATAAGGGAATTTATTATAATTTTGCAAGCCGCGGTGGTGGTATTTATAATGAAAAGTATATGAATTTAACGATTATTTCAGGAAATATATCCAAAAATGGGGCTACATCGGTTGGCGGCGGTATCAACAACAATTCAACTGCGCTATATATAACAAACGGCTCGGATTCTAATATCACATTTACCAAAAATGTTGCCAAGAATACTCGCGGGGGTGCAATATTCTCGTCATACTTATTTCAAATGGGAGGGAATGTAATATTTGGTAATTCCACTGGTTTAAAAGATAATGATATAGCACTTTCAAATAATCAGTGTATAAAACTAACTTCTCCATTAAATGAAAGTACAAAAGCAAATGTTACCTGTGTTACCTATCAAGGTGTATCAAACGGGAAAAAATTTATAGATGACAGTTCATATACAGGTGGCGATTTTGCATCTGATGCCAGAAAGTTTTCTTTTGTCCCTCCAGACAGCTCCAGTCCTAAATTCTACAATATTGCAGAAGATGGCTGCCTTAGAATGGAACCGTCCTCTTCAATTACAAGAACGGATTTTTCTAACATCCCCGGAGGGGCTACGTGGATTGAACTGGGTGACGAGGAACGCGAAATAACAACGGTAGCTGATTTTTCGAGTAAGCCTATATTAAGGATGTTCTTGAAGTTGGAATCGAATTATTATGTTGCTTTAAAAATAAGCTTTACGGGACATGGTGCAGACTTTGATTATGATTCCTGGGCTATTCCGAGCAGTGGTTCAAAGGTTCATAAATCTTCTCCAGATACGATAGAATTGGATGATGATAATCCGTATTACTGGATTGACCTTGATGGTGATGATAATGAGGATATTGGAATACAACCGGATGGGTATATTCAGTCAAATGGGTCAGACATGTATTGTTACATTTTTGATTAGTTTTTAAGATAATTATAACCGGTTGCTAATCTGCAGCCGTTTTTTTTACTTAACGCTGCGGGCTATGCGAAAACCTAGATATTTACTAGGACTGTTTGCTATACGGCCGCTTCTCCGGCACACTCCAAAGTCTGATGGCGTACTATTTCCCATTCCACCGCCACGGCCAACACGAGTATCTCCCGAAAAAGGACCCTTGGGATTTTTTATTATATCTTCTTGCATATATGCGCTATCATTACTTGTTGGATCATCTTTATCATACATATCATAACACCACTCCCATACGTTACCACTCATGTCAAAAAGCCCTAAGGCATTTGCAGTTTTAATTCCTGTTTGATGTGTTTTTTCAGATCCTCCAGTTCGCCTGCTCCAGCATACTGTATTCAATCCAGTATTAGACTCGTCATTATATGACATACCCTCGCCTGATGCATGTCCGCTAAACATATAATTCCATTCTGGAGCAGTCGGATCCCCACCACGGGCTGCAAACTACCATTCTGCTTCTGTAGGAAGGCGATAACCGGTTTTAGTTATATCCATTTCTACATCAGCATAAACTATATGTCCATCTTCATCTACTGTAACATTTGTTATCACATATGCTTTTTTAAGATTAGTTTTTGTACTTAGTACATTGCAAAAATATACCGCATCATACCAGGTAATCTGTTCTACCGGTCGTAAATTTTGTGATTCACCTTCAACAGGTTCATCACAAAAATATGATGGTGTTGCATTAAGAAATTTATCTCCAATTTTTTCATTGGCCATAACCGATTCATATAATTCTTGCGTAACTTCATACTGCCCCATAATAAAAGGACCAAGTTCAATTTTTCTTCCCTTAAGAAAAACACCTTTATGTCTTACAGGAGCGTCCTCAGGAATATCGGCATGACCTGAACTTCCGTTAAAATAACCTGTTTTCCCGGGTGCAATTGCATAAACCTCAGATGTATTGTCAAACATCGGGTTATTGCCAATTTTAATTCCAGGACTGGCAACTGCTCCTCCCATGCCACCATGAGATTCCAGATAGTTGTAATTTGTATTACTATCCGAGCCGCCGCCACTCGGAGCTTTACAACCGATAAGGAATATGCTCAAAATGAGCGATAATGCTCCTGAAAGCAAAGAAACAACTTTATTCATAAGAACTCCATTTTATATATTTCTTTCATTATATGGGCACCAAAGAAAATTTGTCAAACAAAAATTTATTTTTTTGTAGGTTAAGAGAAATTTCTTCATAAAAAACTTAGACTTGTCTATTTATTCAAACCAATCTTCAATCTCAAGGTCGCTGACTTTCTGGATAGATTCGAAGTGTTTTGTGTCGTATGTAACTAGTACCATTCATTCTACATAAAAAAAACTGCATGAGATAAAACATCATGCAGTTTTTGTAGTAAATTCAGATAGTTATTTTAGAATCTTTATTATGCCTGCAGCGCAGTAACGGCAACTGTTGCTACGATGTCGTCAACGTTGCAGCCGCGGCTAAGGTCGTTTAATGGTTTTGCAAAGCCCTGGCATACAGGTCCGATTGCCATCCAGCCGCCCATTCTCTGGCAGATTTTGTAACCGATGTTTCCTGCATTGATGTTAGGAAAGATGAATGTATTTGCATGTCCTGCAACGCTGCTTCCTGGTGCTTTAAGTTCTCCAACTTCTGGAGCAACGGCTGCGTCAAACTGGAACTCACCGTCGAGTGCAAGATCCGGGTTTGCAGCTTTTGCAAGTTCTGTTGCTTTCTGAACTTTTGTTACTGTGTCATAGAATTTTGCATCGTTTCCTGAACCCTTTGTAGAGAACGAAAGCATTGCAACGCGAGGAGTGATTCCTGCGATTTTCTTTGCTGTATCTGCAGATGCAAGTGCGATATCAGAAAGTTCTTCTGCAGTAGGTTCAATATTGATTGCACAGTCACCGAATACTGCAACGCCTTCCGGAACATATTTGTTTCCGCCTTCTGGAGCTACCATGATAAAGCAGCTTGAAACTGTCTTAAATCCTGGAGCTGTCTTGATTACCTGGAGTCCCGGGCGAAGTGTATTTGCTGTTGAATGGCATGCGCCTGATACAAAGCCGTCTGCATCTCCTGCTTTAAGGATTAATGCGCCGTACATTGTATGGTCTTTAAGAATTGCAGCTTTTGCGCTAGCCACATCTGCGTATTCTGGTGCACCAGTTTTTTTGTTGATTTTTCCTTCGCGGGCCTTAAAAAGAATCTCTGCATATTTGTCTGCATTTGCGTCTTTTGCAGGATCTACGACTGTAACACCGCTTAAATCTGCATTTGAACCGCTAGCTTTGATGTCTTCATCGCTTCCGATGAGGATGATTTTTGCGATTCCGTCTTTTACGATTTTAGAAGCTGCTTCTACGACGCGTTTGTCTTCGCCTTCGCACAAAACGATTGTTTTGCCTGCAACTTTTGCCTTGTTCAATAATTCATCTACGAATGCCATATATCTGTCCTTCCTTTATTATAGAATGTTTAATACCGCGATTATATCAGTTTGTTGCAATTCTTACAACTTCAAGAGCTCCGTCATAAATCTTTGCTTTTGAATTTAATTCAATAAAATCGATATTCATCTTTAAAAGATCATCTTCTTCGATAATCGTCTTAAGTACACGGTGCAGGATATCCGGTGTCGTTACTTCTTTTGTTCCGTCTCCAATCTCAGAACCGCGTATTGCGCCCCATGCCTCGTGACGTCCTACGCGCTGGATAAAGAGCTTTGGAATAGGGTAGAACGAAAGCTCACTCGGTTTTGTAATCATGATGTCACAGTGACGCATCAGAAGGTTTGTCGCATACACGGCTCCGTAAAAGTCAGTGTGCAGAAAAATGTGAACTCCCGTAACAGAATTTTCTTTTTCATCCATTTCTGAAATGAACTTCTGTGTTTTTTTCCAGTCGTCGTGCATCGTGTATTTTATGTTGTCTTTATCAAGGTGCTCTTTTAAAATTTCCCAGCGTCCCTTGTGATCTCCCATATTTATTAAAAGCGACGCTTTTTTTTCTTCGATATATTTTTTGCAGTATTTTGCAATGTCTGCAAATTTCAGAGCCTGTGCTCCAGCCCCTCCCATAGTTAAAAGAAGTCGTCTCGGCTGTCCGTCGTTCATTCGTTTGATGCGCGCCTTGCAGTCTTTTGCGATGTTTGATGTAAGCTCGTAGTCGATGTAGTGTCCTGCAAGAATTATATCTTCTTTTGGAATACATTTTTCTATCGCAGGTCCTTTTTCCATATTGATGAGTGTGCGGTAACCCATGTATGCAGACGGCGACTGAATCGTATGAATCGAACCTTCGACAAGCCAGAATGCAAGAGGCAGATTATCCGGAATCATTGTAATTACTTTTTTTGTTCCGCTTAAAACTGCAGCATGTCCAACCCATGGGTGAGCTGCAACAAGTGGAATCTCTGACGGAATATTTTTAAAAGCCGGAACAAAGAAAGAAGAAAGCAGCCTCTGCTGGAGCGACGAGTCAAGAGTTAAACTTGTTTTAGAAGTTATCTTTTCCCAGATGTGCTCGTTAAACCACTTCCAGTTCTGTGACAGGCGCGAAAAACCGTTGTAGTATCCTTCGAGGAACTTTATCGATTTTGCGATGCTCGTGTCGGTAAACGACATGAGGTCAAGAAGGTAGGATTTTATTCCGAGTTTATGGGCGGCAGAGGCGAGGGCAATAGCGATTCGCCAGTGGCCAAAGCCCATTCTGATCGTTCCGATTATGATTGATTTTTTAGGATTTATTTCTTCGTATTTTAATTTTTTTCCTGTTTCAGGATCTGTCATCGCCTTTTCGTCGTCACGCCGCACGAGCGTCCAGACGTTAAAGTCTTTGTAAACCTGGCCCTTTGGAATTGCGACAAGGTCAAAAGGTTTTTCTTTTTTGCCAAAAAAAAGCGAGCAGAATTTTACGCTGAATGAACTAAAAAAGCACGAAGATGCAGAAATCGAGTTTCCGAACGGTTTAGTATAATTTTTCTCCATAAAGAATATTTTACAATGCCTCACCCCAGTTGGCAATATATATTTTATACGCGAAAATACCACATGAGGACATACACGGTAAAATATACGGAGCAAAAAAATGCCGGGAAGCACTTCTAAGCGAAGCGCAGCGTGCGGGCCCCGTGCCAGTTGGCAATATATATTTTATACGCGCGAATACCACATGCCACAAAAACTGCTTCTGAGCGTTTGCGAGCAAAGCGAGTCAGATACCTCTTACGCTCAGCCAGCATGTTTTTTGTGGTATGGGTATGGAAGCGTATAAAATATAATAACTTGCGATGCTTGACAAAATACGGTAAAGAATGCAAAATATTCTAAAGATTACAAAGACTTAAAAAGTTTATCAGGAGAATCCGATGGAAGAAGACATCCTTACAATCGAAGAAGTTGCAAAATATCTGCGCGTTTCAGAACGCACCGTTTATGACTGGGCCCAGAAAGGTGAAATACCTGCAGGAAAAATCGGCACAGTATGGCGCTTTAAGAAAACAGAAATCGAAAAATGGGTAAATGACCGTCTTTCATCAGGTTCAAAAACTAATTCAGTTAATCCTGACGTTCAGATTAAAAACATACTTTCACCGGACAGAATCGTTTATATAAAACAGTCGACAAAGCACGATGCTTTAGTTGAACTTGCAGCAAACTTGAGCACTGCTCCTCAGGTAAAGTTTGCTCAGGAACTCGAAACAGAAATTTTAAAGAGAGAAGAGCTTATGTCTACGGCAATCGGCCGCGGAATCGCAATTCCACACGTACGTCTTTCTTCTATCACTGACCTTGTTATGTCAGTCGGAATCTGTAAAAATCCTATCATCGACTTCCAGACAATCGATGATGTTCCTGTTCAGCTTTTGATTATGATTGGTGCTGCATACAATCAGCATACATATTATCTTCAGACATTGAGTTTCTTGAGTGCAAAGTTAAAGAAGACAGAACTTCGTGATGCACTTCTTGCTTCTACAAGCCCGGAAGAAGCATACGAACTTCTTATTAAAGATTAAGGTAAATCTACTGCGATCCATTTATTTGTGTCGCTGTGTTCCTGTGCGATAAGACCAAAGTTTACTTTTGCAGTTGTTTCGCCCAGGACATAATCTGTTCCGTCAACATTTATTAAAGCACCGTTGTGTTTTACCGCAAGCCCAAACACAGAGTGACTGTATTCTCTTGAAACAAAAAGCTCAGATTTTATTCCCATGTGTTCCATGAGAATGCACATAAGCATGGAGCGGCTGTCACAGTCAGAGCCTACGCCCTGTACGCTTGCCGTTACCGAAGTAAAGTCAGTTCCGCCTTTATCTCTTCTGTATCCGAAATCCTGAACCCAGTCTAAAATCATTTGAATCAATTCCATTTCTGGATTTTCAAAATTATTTCTCTGCGCAAGAGGAAGAAGGGTTTTGTACATGTCTTCAGAAAGAGCATCAAGTGCGCTGTAGCTTTCTTTAAATATGAGTCTGTAAAATCTCTGCCATGCTTCTTTCCAGCTTTTATGTTTTGCATAAAGAGTTAAGACAGCATATTCGCGTTCAAGAACAAAATTACTTCTGTCAATTGCATCTGCATCAATTTTAGAAGACAAAACTCTGTCTGCAATATTTATTACAATCTGTTCATCTTTTGTCTTAGGATATGCAAAGCATGTAAAGGGTCCCGGTCGTCTGAAATCTTCCTTGCAGAAAAATACGCTGTCGATGATAGAAATCATAAACTGCTCGCAGTCCTTTGCAATCTGACTGTCTGCATAAGTTAAAAAAATCATGTTGGCTTTTTCTTTAGGATTTGCTGCAAGCGGAACCTGAACAGAAAGCGCCCAGCCTGTGTATTCTTTCTGATCCGGCATTACAAAAGAGTAATAGGCGAGTGCGCATGGTCTTTTGTACCACGAAATCTCTTCTGCATTGTAATTTGCTTTTAACTGCGCCATCGTGTCTGCAAGCTGGTCTTTTGCAGAAAGCTTTGTTTCTTCTGCTGAATATATTTTAAGCGCCAGCTTTACCGGCATTAACCTTGTTTCAAAGAAAAAAGAATTTGTTTCTGGATTAAAATCTTTAAGCTCGTAGCCTTCGGGAATATCCATTGTAAACGAAAACTGGTCGAGCGAAAAATATTCTGCGTGGAGTGCGTTTGCTAAGCTGAATAAAACAAAAAACGCTGATAAAAACTTAATGCGCAAAATTCTATTAAAAAAAGATTTGTTTGTTGCCATTTTTTACCTCTTTTTATATAGTAAAATCAATGAACGATATACCTATTATATACGAAAATTCAGAAATTATCATTATAAATAAACCTCAGGGGCTTGCATGCCAGGGCGGGCAGAACATTGCCCATCCGCTTGATAAAGAACTTCCGCTAAAGCTCGGGTATCCTGTTTACCTTGTCCACAGACTTGACCAGGAAACAAGCGGCCTTCTTATAGTCGCAAAGTCTGCCAAAGCTGCTTCAAAGTGGACATCCCTTATCGGCCAGAAGTCCGTAAAAAAAGAATACGACGCGCTCTGCATCGGAGTTCCCGAAAAACCAGAGGGCACTTTTAAATCCTCGATAGTCGACCACGGTATAAAAAAAGATGCCCTTACGTTCTATAAAGTAAAAAAATCATGGAATATGGATAGTTACATCCTTTCACATATTCACCTTACTCTCGGAACAGGCCGTATGCACCAGATAAGGATTCATCTTGCAAAGGCAGGCTATCCGATTGCAGGCGATGACAAATACGGAAACTTTAAGGCAAATAAAGAGTTAAAAAAGCTCTGCGGAATCAAGCGCTTAAAGCTCATAAGTTCGCGCCTTACAATTCCTGTTGACGGCAAAGAAATGACATTTGAACTCCCTGTGGAGTTTGGGCTTGATGCGTGATTTAACGGAAATTTTATCTTGTGGAAAAACAGAAAAATCTGGGGTAGAATAGAGGTGTTATGAGAAAGATATTAACAAAACTATTTTTATTATTTATTTTGTGTTTTGGTTTTGGAATTTCTGCTTTTGCAGAAGAAAAAAAAACAGAAGTTTTTACAATTCAGTTTAGTCTTGAAGATGATGAAACTTTAGTTTTTTACCTTTTCAGCGATGAAGAATATGAAGGTGCAGTTTTTGCTGATACAAAGAAAGCAGAAGTTAATGTTGTTTTGTGTGATCATTCCGAAGTTGAAGAATTAAAGAAAATTGCTTTCGAAGCAAAGTCACTTGTAAAATCTGTTACCTACAGATATGAATATGAAAAAGAAAAAATTTATGAAAAGATAACGGACAGCTTTTATAGATTTGCCCCGAATGTTCATGAAGAATATGCGTCACTTGATGAATTTGGTTATGTAAAGGCAAAAGGTTATGTAACAAGTTATCTTATTGCAATGGCCGATGGATCTTCTGAACAGATAGTTGATGCTTCAGGAAATTCTTCTTCAAATGTTTTACTTTCTGTCTGGTCTTTTACAGATGAAATTCAGACAATGATAGAATATTATTATAAAAAAGATTTTCCCGATAAAGAATTTGATTATAGACTTATTCCGACTGGAAGTTTTTCTGCAAAACTTGATGATGCTTTTACAAGAAAGAGTGATGAACCTGATTTGTTTACTCTTGAAGATTCTTTTATAAGACGATATGTAGAAAATGGTGCAGACTGTCTTCTCGATCTTACAGATCTTTATAATGAAATAAAAAACAAGATGGTTGATTTTCCTGCAAAGGTAGGAACATACAACGGCAAAGTTTATGCACTTGCATGGAATATGTGTCCTGGTGCAATGTTTTATCGCCGTTCTCTTGCAAAAAAATATCTTGGTACAGATGATCCTGATTTGATTCAGAAAAGAGTAGCAACATGGGATGATTTTTTATCAACCGCAGAAACTTTAAAACGAAATTCAAACGGAAAGTGTGTAATCGTTGCTTCGTATGAGGATTTGTTTAAACCGTTTGAAGGTGCCAGAAAACAGTCATGGGTTGTAAAGAAAAAACTTTTTATTGATCCGGCAATGGAACAGTATATGGAAATGTGCAGGACATTAAAAGAAAGAGATCTTGAAGGTCATAAGAGCCAGTGGTCAGATGAATGGTTTGACGGAGTAAAAGATGAAATGAAAGATGAAAATGGGAACGATATGGAAGTGTTCTCATATTTTCTTCCTGGCTGGGGACTTCATTATCTTTTAAAACCTTGTTCCGAAGAAAAAACAAATGGAGACTGGGCAATGGTTCCAGGTCCTTCATCTTTCCGCTGGGGCGGTACATGGCTTGCCATAAATAAAAATGCAAAGAATCCGGAAGAAGCAAAGCAGTTTGTAAAATATATAGTTTCTGATGATTCGTTCCAGCAGAAATGGGCAGAAGATACGGGAGATATGGGCCCGGATAGAAATGTCCTTAATGAAATAAAAGGAAATTTCAGTGAGCCTTTCCTTGAAGGTCAAAATCATTACGAAGTGTTTGCAGCTATTGCAGAAAATGTTACCGGCGGGCTTGAACATAGTGCAGACAGCGATTTTGAAAAATTGTGGAAAGAATGCTGCAGTTCATACGCAAAAGGCGAAATTTCCAAAGCTGAGGCTATAAAGCAGTTCAGACAGAACGTAAAAACTCAGCTGGGATACTGATTTTTTTTCAAAATCTATTGACCTTATATACTATTTTCTATAATATGTAACTGTACATTTTAATTACCTTTTAAGATGGACTCGTGTGAACGGGTCTTTTTTTATTATTGGAGTTAATTAGTGGATTACGTTTCATTAAAATCAATTTCGCATTATTCGGACTGTGAACCGCTTGTGTCGGGTCTCGGATATATCCTTGTTGATTTAAAGATTGTTCCGGCTAAAAGTACTGTAAAAATCAGTGCCGTCATTGCTTCTAAAGATTCTTCAAAAGACATTGGTGTTGAGGACTGTTCAAAAGTTCATCATGCTCTTCTTCCTCGTTTACAGGCTCTTCTTGGAACCGAAGACACATACATGGAAGTTACATCTCCAGGTATGGACCGCAATATTAAAAATGCTGCGGAGTTTGAAATTTTTAAAGGACATGAAGTTCGTGTCTGGGATAAAACTGTTAGTGACTGGGTCGGCGGAATTATTAAAGAAGCCGATTCAAAAACTGTATCTCTGGAAAACACTGATACAAAAGAAATAAAAACTGTTAGTTTTGAAAATATCGCTAAAGCAAAATTTATATATGTGTAGGAGGCTTTGAAAAAAAATGGCTTCAGAAATGGGCGAGGCAATTCGCCAGTTAATGCAGGAAAAAGGAATCTCGGAAGATTCTGTTAAATTGACAATCGAAAACATGCTTAAGGCAGCATACAAGAGAACTTACGGAACATCTGACAATGCAGTCGTAGTTTTCGAAGATGATTTGTCTGACGTTACAATTTATTCACGCAAGACAGTTGTTGACGGTGTGTATGATCCTATAATCGAAATCGAACTTGAAGATGCACGCAAGCTTGATCCTGAATGTGAAGAAGGAGACGAGATCGATATTCCTGAAGATCCAAAATCATGGGGACGTTCAGCTGTATCTACAGGAAAGCAGACAGGTCATCAGGGCTTGAACGAAAGCTTTAAAGATAATCTTTACAACGAATACAAAGACAAGGTTGGTGAAATCATCATCGGTTATTACCAGCGTGAAAAGAACGGAAACATTTACGTTGACCTTGGAAAAGTAGAAGGTGTTCTTCCTGCTAAGTTCCAGTCACCACGCGAAAAATACGAAAAGAATGAACGCATCAAGGCGCTCATCGTAGATATTAAAAAGACTTCAAGCGGAATTCAGATTGTACTTTCAAGAAGTGATCCAGAGTTTGTACGCTCAATCGTAGAACTTGAAGTTCCGGAAGTTTATGATAAGACTGTTGAGATTTACAAAATTGTTCGCGATGCAGGCTACAGAACAAAGATTGCTGTTTATACAAACCGTGAAGATGTAGATCCGGTCGGAGCTTGTGTTGGTCTTAAAGGAAACAGAATTCAGAATGTAATTACTGAACTTCTTGGAGAAAAGATTGACGTATTAAAATATGACAGCGATCCTACTGTATTCATCAAGAATGCTTTAAGTCCTGCAGAGGTTTCTAAAGTAGTAATTCTTGACGAAGAAAAGAAACAGGCACTTGCAATTGTTCCGGATTCGCAGTTCTCACTTGCAATCGGTAAACAGGGACAGAACGTTCGTCTTGCAAACAGACTCTGCGACTGGACAATCGATGTTAAGACAGAAGAACAGGCTGCAGGTATGGATCTTTCTGAGTTCGAAACACGCAAGGCTGCAATCAACCTCTTTAAGGATGAAGAAACTTCTGAAAGCGTTAATGCAATTTCTGATCTTCCTGGAGTTGACGTTCGCGTTGCAGACATTCTTAAGGAAGCAGGTATTGCTGATGTTCAGCAGTTTATTGATGCATACGAAGAAGATGCACTCAAGAATATAGAAGGACTTACTGCAGATGATATCGAAGCAGTAAATAAAATTATCAGCGAAAACGTTGAGTTTGTAGAAGAATCAGACGAAAACCCGGCAGAAACAGAAGCTGCTTCTGAATCAGATTCTGATGAAGAAGAATATTTCTGTCCTGAATGCGGAGCAAAGATTACCCTTGATATGACACATTGTCCAAAATGCGGTGTTGAGTTTGAGTTTGAAGAGGAAGAAGAGTAGGGGATAAAACAGGATATATGGCAGAAGAAACAGAAAAAAAAGCTGTCGTTCACAGAAAATCATC
>CAJORB010000046.1:0-34877 GCA_905236565.1 uncultured Treponema sp.
GCCTGACCCCATAATTGTAAGTTTCATTTTTTTAATTATTCAAACTTAGCAGAGCTTCCGAAAATCCAGCCGTCTATACTGTCTTCGCCGGGTGTAGTAATGTGATACCAGTAATCTTCTTCTTTACCGACTTTATCTTTTTTTGTTGTTTTTTCAGTAGCCATAAAGTGAGTACCATCAGTGAGTTTGCCTGCAATCTTAGATGATGTTCCCGGTTTTTCGCGAACGTTAACATTTGAACCGTCCGATGAAATTACACCGCTTGCAGAAAAACTTTCTACAGGGCTGTTGGAAATGTCTTCTCCAAGAATCTTAGCTTTTGTAGCTTCAACAAATTCAGAAATTCCGCTTGAGCGTGCAACAGACTGTGCTTCTGAAAGAAGTAAAAGAATCTGTTCTTTTGAACTCTTTACATCTTTCTGTGCTGCAGCGTTTGTAAGAATAACTGCAGTGTAGTCATCGTCTGATTCAGAAAGATCATCTCTGAGCATGAATACGCTTCTTGTTCTTCCGAAAATCTTTGCATCATAGAAAATAACTTTTACGAGACCCGGGTATGTTGAGTATCCGTCATTGTCCAAAGAAATTACAACAGTTCCAACTGGAACACATTTTGCTTCGATAGAAGCGATTGTTCCTGTTGTAAAAGCAGGTGCGTCATTCTTTACTACATAGACTGTACCGCTGCTGTATGCGATGAAAGAAGAAGGTGTGTAACATTCTTCTCCTTCGTAGTAGATTTTTGTGTATTCAGTTTCCCATTTGTTTTCTGAATTGTTGATTTTTGCAGGAACGAAAGTAGAGTAAGTTGCGTCTATTTTTGTTCCGACATCAATTGTTGTCTTGTATTTAAGATCGTTTCCTTCGCGTGTGTAAACCCAGCCCGGATTTCTTAACATACATGCAGTTTCGCCACCACCTGCAAAAGCAAGAGATGCAATTGCTGCAAAAATTGAACTGATTAAAATAATTTTTTTCATTTTCATTTTTTTTTCTTCTCCTGCTTATTATTTATAGTGTCCTCTAATGATGTCGTCATTTGGTGCATCGATATCGCTAAGATAGCGGATGCGTTCTGTTACTGCTTCGTCTGGTTCTTTGAGCTGCTCTTCGCGCTGTAAAAGCATTTCAAGAAGGACATCATATTCATCTGTAGAAATCTGGTCTTCCTTGTAGAATTTTTCTACGTAAAGAGCAGGTTTTATATCACCTTCTGCTTCAACTCTGAATGTTGCTTTAACCCAGCCTGAATCTACATCAGCACCAGTATGAATTGCACCGATTGTTCCTGCAGGAATTGAAATCTTAGAAATTTTTGTTGCTTTCATTTCTGTGTATGCATTTCCAAAGCGGCGTCCAGGACCTTCTGTGTCTTTTCCAATCATGATACATGGGCGTGCATTTCCTATAACGCAGTCAAATGCAACATAATATTCTGTGTCAGAGTTGTCGAGTTTTACACAAGCCATGTCTGTAGTTTTTTTGTCTTTGTTAAGAAGCCATGGATATTTTACCTTAACACCTTCGATTACTTTACCTGGTTCAGCTTCTACCTGTAAGAGCTGTCCTTTTGGTAATGATCCGATCCATCTTAATTTTGTTTTGTCTGCAGGATTTACTTCCCAGAGACCAACATTGTTGTAAATGATTACACCGTCAGCAAACGATTTGCTTACACGAACTGGTTCTCTTTTTTCTTCTGAATAGCTTTCAGATTCTGTAACAGTTGTTGTTACTGTTTCAGGCGCTTCTTTTTTAGAGTCTTTTCCGCAACCAGAAATTATAAGCATTGCAAAAAAGAGCGCAAAAATAATGCTGAAACTTTTTTTCATTTCGTACCTCATTTTGATTGTGCAGAAAATGCACAAAGTTTTCTCATCCGAGACTGCAATGCCGTCTGGCACATAACTGCAGTCTACTTAAATATATAAATTCCGGCTGAATTTTGCAAGATAAGAAAAGGCCACTATATTTAGTGTCATTTTGAGTGTTCTTAATTGACCTGACGCCTTATTTAGTGATAATATACGTTTAACCGTAGTCCAGATGCAAGGGAATAGCATGGCTATGGCATGCGGCAACCAAAGAGATGCCTTTTTTCGATTGTCGCAGATCTATTACAAAGGGGTAAGAATAAATGCCATATTCTGAACCAACCAACCTGGCAATCGTTGCCTGTCCGGGTGGAGAAGCATTTGCTGATGAAGTCATCACGCATCTTCGCCACATGTATAAGCATCGTTTTACGCTCAAAAACGATGTCATTTCTAAGCGCTACGAACTTGATAAAAACGAATTAATCAAAAAAATCAATTTTCAAAGCGATCTTGATACTTCTGACGTTGCTTTACGCGGCGCAACAGATAAGTATCGCCCACCTGTTTTCAAAGTTAATGCAAGATTTACTTATTTTATGAATGGAGAGTTTAAGACAGAACTCTTTGACTGTATCCGCGGAAAAGAAGTTTTTATTTTCCAGGATGTAGAAAATCATGAAGTGCTTTCGCTTAACGAAGGAAAAAACAAACTCTCGCTTTCTGTAAACGATCATGTTATGTCTCTTTTAGTAACAATCGATGCAGTACGTCAGGCAGGAGCTGCAAGTATTACTCTTGTTCTTCCTGTTTATCCTTACAGCCGCCAGCACAAGAAAAAAGGCCGCGAAGGTTTAACAGCATCAATGCTTGGTCATGTTTACGAAATGCTCGGCGTTTCAAGAATCATTACCCTTGATATTCACTCACGCGAAATCGTTAACGCATTTAATTCAATTTCTCTTGAAAACTTACATGCAAGTTATCAGATTATCCGCGAGCTTACAAAAATAGTTGACCTTACCGGAAAGACAGAAGAACTCGTTGTAGTTTCTCCGGATACAGGTGCTATCGATAGAAATAAATTCTACGCATCAGGATTAAAACTTCCTCTTGCAATGATATATAAAGAACGCGATTACTCAATCGTAACTCAGGATGCAAACTCTACGAACATTAAAGCAATCAAGCTTCTTGGAGATGTTCGAGGTAAAGTTGCATTCCTTGCAGATGATATGCTCGGTACAGGCGGAACATTACTCAAAGCTATGAAGTTCCTCAAAGAACAAGGCGCAACGAAAGTAATATGTGCAATTAGTCTTCCGTTCTTTACAGGAAATGCTATTGAACTTTTCGATCAGGCTTATAAAGACGGTTTGTTCTATCGTATAATCGGAACAAACGCAGTTTATCACGAAGAACTTCTTACAAAAGAATGGTATATAAGTACAAACGTTTCTGGACTTTTTGCAAATGTAATTACACGTGTACATCACAATCAGTCTTTAAGCGATCTTCTTGATAACCGAAATATCATAGAAAAACTTGTTAAACACGATGTAACTCCGGAAGATGACGAAGTATAATTTTCTTTGCATCGATATCGGAACATCTTCTCTTAAAGCAGCACTTGTTTCTGACAAAGGACAAGTGCTGTCCTTTTATCGCGAAACTTTTTCTGCTCTTAATAAATCAAAAATAAGTTCAGACTGGGTTGCAGGATTGCAGAACTCGATTTACAAAATAAAACGGGATTTTAAAATCGGTAAAGAAGATTTCTCGTGCGACGCAGTATGTATTTCCGGAAACGGTCCGACTTTAGTCTGCGAAGACGGAACCACACTTTTGTGGAACGAAAAAATTGATGACATGAAGAATGTTGTAAAAGCCGGGGACTCGGCGGATACAACCAGCAGCGTGACAAATGCCGGTACGGCAACCAGTGCGTATATCGATGAAAAATTTTCACATTCGCTTTTTATTCCGCGGATAAAATATTTAAAACAAAAGCATCCGGAAAGCTTTGACGATAAGAAAATTTTTTCCGGCCCTGAATATTTAATCTGGTATTTAACCGGAACTCATATAACAATTTTACCAGAAGAGCGATATGAAGCCGCTTATTGGAATGACGATGCGATAAAACATCTTGGTGCAAAACCTGAACAGTTCGGACGTTTTGTAAGCCCGGGTTTTAACTGCGGAAAGCTTACAGAAGAAGCCTCGTCTCTTTTTGGTCTTGATAAAAACATTTCTGTTATTGCAGGTGGCCCTGATTTTATCGTTGCAATGATTGGAACAAATACTTTAAAACCCGGCCGTCTCTGTGACTGTGCAGGCTCGAGCGAAGGAATAAATCTCTGTACTGACAAACAGGTTTTTGCAGAAGGAATCCGTACGCTTCCAAGTGTGATGAGCGGTTTATGGAATGTTGCAGTTTTGATGCAGTCAAGTGGCAGACAGTTTGTTGAGTGCAAGGAAAACTATGAGTACGAAACAAATCAGAAAATTTCTTACTCTGAATACATCAATACCTGTTTTAAAAATCAGAAATCGTCAGGCTTTGTTACAATGACAAATCTTGCGCACAGCGTTAAAGACGGACTTGAAAAAATTACAGACTGTGCGAAAAAAAATAATCTAAAAATTGACGATGTGATGATGATAACCGGAGGACAGTCAAAGAGCCCTGAGTGGATTCAGCATAAAGCAGATATAATAAATTATAAAATATGTACGACAGAAGTTGCAGACAGCGAGCTTATCGGGGATGCAGTTCTTGCATCTGTTGCGCTCGCTCTTCATAAATCGATTACTGATGCGGCAGACGAAATGGTAAAAAAAGGCCGCGTTTATGCTCCGCGAAGCACAGGGAGATAAGTAAATGAAAGTTTATAAAATCCCTGAACATCTTAAGACGATAATTTTTGACATTGACTCGACATTGTATACAAATTCTAAATATGCGTTTGAACAGGTTGACGTTCAGCTAAGACATCTTGCAAAGCTTCGCGGTTTAACGCCTGACGAAATAAGAAAGATGATTGCAGATTTTCGATCGGACTACAGTAAAAAGAATAACGGTGCAAAAATAAGTCTTGGAAACACGCTTACACATTTTGGCGTGACGATTGATGACAGCATTAAAATGCGCGAAACACTTTTAGAGCCAAAAGAATTTTTAAGCCGTGATGAGCGTCTTATTAAGACACTCGAACAGCTTGGAAAAAAATACAAAATGATTGCGGTAACAAACAATCCTGTTCTCCCCGCTTTTAAAACCCTTGAGGCAATCGGAATTGAAAAGCTTATTCCGGATATCATAGGGCTTGATACATGTAAAAAATCAAAACCACATCCCGATATTTTAAACCTTGCAGCAAAAAAGACCGGCGCAAGACTTACAGAATGTCTTAGCGTCGGAGACCGCTACGACATCGACTTGAGTCTTGCGCTCGAAATGGGCATGGGTGCAGTTCTCGTTAGTGGTGTCGAAGATGTATATGAACTGCCAGATCTGATATAAAAAAAACCGGGATATATGAAGCGAACTTCAAAATTCCCGGTTTTGTTACGGCCCTTATGCGATTCGAACGCACTACCTGCCGCTTAGGAGGCGGCCGCTCTATCCAGGTGAGCTAAAGGACCAGTACAACTCGTATCTTCTCTTGACAGCCCGTAAGGCATGTTTCGAGTTGTTTCGAGAGTCGCTGCGCGATTCTCTCATACACTTCATGAATACTACCCGAAAAGAGTGTTTTTTTCAACAGTGCGCTTTTTGCACAATCTGTTGAAGGGCGTTTGTTTTATTCAGCATAAAAACTAATCTCTGCTCAACTTAAACAATCCGATGTGATCGTTCATGCTTGTTACAGAAACTTTGTTGATTCTTGAACAGTCTTCAACATCAGTGAGGCTTACACCTACGTTTTCTACCGACTCAGAAGTTTTTTCGAGTGCGTGAGTTATTTCTTCTGATGAATGAACGATGTTCTGCATTACATTGTAAACATTTTCTGCGTGAGCTGTCTGCTGGTTAGCAACGTCAACGATATTTGCAATCGCATTAACAACAGTTTCTGTTGCTTCGAGAGTACTGTCTGCGCCGCTTTTCTGTTCTTCTGCAGCCTCGCGGATTTTAGTTACGATAGAAACAGTTTCTTCGATTCCGGCATCAATTTCTGAGAAAGCATTTCCTGCTTCCTTGATTGCAATTACACCGTTCTGAATTTTCTTTGTCATGTCGTTCATGTGGTCTTTGATAGTCTTTGCATTCTTTGCAGAAGTGTTTGCAAGGTTTCTTACTTCGTCTGCAACGACAGCAAAACCTGCACCGAACGAACCTGCATGTGCGGCTTCGATTGATGCGTTCATAGAAAGAAGGTTTGTCTGACTTGCAATTTTCTGAATCATTTTGATGATATCCTGAATCTGAAGTGATGCAGATTGAATCTGTTCAATTGCTTCAACTGCTGTCTTAATGGAAAGTGTTCCTTCTGAACTTGTTGCCTTTAATTTCTCTGCAATCTGGTCTGCAGTGCGTGAGATTTCTGCAACGTTCTCGATGCTTGCATTCATCTGGTTAACGGCTGCAGAAGTTGCCTGCATTGCAACAGACTGCTGGTGAATCTGAGCTTCTACTGTTGCAGCGTTATCTTTAACACCCTGAATGTCTTCGTATGCCTTTTTGATTGCCTCGTTGTTTGATTTATCCTGATTGTCAATAAATCTTACCGCCTGTTTTACAATGTGGAGTGCTTCGACAGATTTCTGTGCAGATTCTTCGAGAATCATGGCAGTATCAGAAACTGCAGAGCTGTCTGTAGAAAGATTTATGAGAATTCCTTCGAGTTTATCAAAGAAAAAGTTTAAGCTGCTTATTACGACTGCGATGTCGTCCTGCATTGAAATATTAATTCGTGCAGAAACGTCACCTGTTTCTGCAAGGTTCGTAACAACTTTTGCAGTTGTAGAAAGACGTTGCTTCATTTCGCGTAAGATGATAAGCATTACGCCGATACATTCAAGACCGACAATTAAAAGACAGCGAAGACCGTATGTAAGATACTGATGCATCAAATCTCCAGAAAGATTGTCTCCATGAATGATTGCATAACCGCATGAGAATGCGCAGACCCACATAAAGAGTAATGTAGAAACGCTTGCAATTAAAATACGGCTTGCAATTGAATGTGGTTTTCCGGGAATGTCATTTACAGAACGAAGCTGTAAAAGATTTCTGTAAGGACCAAGGCCATTATCAAGATGGTAAGTTTCATATTCGCCTGCGATGATACCTACAAGTGAAGCCTGGACCATAATAATGAATGCTCTTGAAAATTCATATGGAAGAACACCGGCTTTGAAGTCGAGCACCATGCACACAAGCTGTCCAACAAAGAAACCACCAAGGTTTGCAAGAATAATGATTGTCTTTACGCTTTTGTAACATGAAAGAACAAACTTCTTGTCTTTTTCTTCTACATGACCCGTTTGCTGAACTTTATCACCAATCTTTTCGATTTTATGAAGCCAGAAATAAATTACTCCGGAACATACAACAGAAAGAGCAAGTGAAGAAATAATCGTTGCAGAAATTCCGGAAACGAAAGTGTCCATCGTTCTGTAAAGGAAATCCAGTGCAAGCCATCTTAAAGTAAATGTTCCACCGAATGTACACAGAATGAAAGTAAAGAAAAATCTTTTGAGGCCAAGTTTCATTTTTTTGTTTTCCATAAGTTATGACAAATCCTTTATGATTAAAATTAATGATATAATTATCAGTAAATATGGGATAACCGTAAAGACAAGAGTTAAAAACGGAATCCTTAATACAAGAAAATTTCCTGCATTAAGGATTCCGAGATTAATCATCATGTCATAGATTATTCCGGCATAAGAAATTAAAATTCCTGTAACTAAAAATACCCAGCATGCACTGCGGCTTTTTGACCAGACCATGATTGCAAGAAAAGCTGCGATGCCGCCGAGAACAAGTTTGATGCACCAGATTAAAATTTGACTCTGCATAAAATCATGCCTTCCACGGATTATTTTTTAAGAGTGTAAAAACTCCCTTGTCTGCTCCATATGGAACGATTGAAGGGATTTTATAATCCGGGCTTATTGCAAGATTACATTCAAGACAATGTCTTACAAAATCATCATAATTTTTTTCGCTCATTGTTGGGAAAAGATAAGGCCCTCTTCTTGCAAAATAATCTTTTAAATAGGTGTCAAAAATAAACCAGTCTTTTTCTTCTCTGCAAGGGAGTTCTGCAATCAGATCATAGATTGAGCGTGAAAGCCCACCAAGAATTGCTCCAGAAACGCGTTCAGGATAAAAGAGCGAAGTTATGTCATTGCGTACTGCAAGAACATAAAGGTTGTCTGTCCATGGAAGAGGCGGCGTAATGAGAACACATTCAAAATCATGAACGATATTATCTCCTGCAACAAGTCCAACCC
This sequence comes from uncultured Treponema sp., assembly GCA_905236565.1. Lineage (GTDB taxonomy): Bacteria > Spirochaetota > Spirochaetia > Treponematales > Treponemataceae > Treponema_D. The sequence continues at coordinate 8,283 of CAJORB010000046.1, forward strand.
ATGGAACATATTTTACAAGGCGCTTCGAAAAAGAAAGCGCTGCTTTTTCTGCTTTGTCAGTATCAAAATAAACGAGGGCTCTGCATTCAGTACGAAGGAGGTCAGAAACTGCCTTATCAAACTGTTTTGCAAAATCTGTTTCAAAAGAACCTGTCAGACCGCGGTTAATGATATTCTTTATCTTTAAGAATGCGCCGGTTCCCGTAGTTCCGTTGCCGTTACCCCATCCTAAAATAGCCCTGCCGTTTTCGAGGTACATGTCGGTAAGCCTTGTGCCTTTTTCGGTGTATAAAAAAGTTCCGCGTGCACGCTTAACTTCACCAAATCGTGCCGTAATTTCTGAATAATACTCTTCCTTTATCATATCCTACCATTCTATAGTAAGAATCAAGATATTTCAACAAAATGGTTTGCTTTATTTTTTATTCAGCTTGAACTATAATATAACTGTTCAGGGGGAATAAAATGCATCCGGTTATTATTTTTGAACGCGAAATTATTTTACGACGTGATAACGGGCAGCTTACAAAGGCAGATTTTGAGGCCGTTAAGAATCAGAATCCTGTAGAAAGGTATTTTGAAGAAAAGTCAACTGACATGCAGGTTCTTGTCCTGCTTTCGAAGGATAAACTTCCGGACGAATATCAATCGATAACTTTAAGGGACTATTTTGCTTCTCACAGCGAAGAAGAAAATTTCATAGCGTTCCGCGCCCGTGCACTTGCATCGTGGTACAAGGATACTGTTTTCTGTTCTTTATGCGGAACTAAACTCAAGAGCCACGGCAGGCTTACTGCAATGACGTGTCCTTCGTGTGGTAAAACTGTTTTCCCTCGTATTTCTCCGTGCATCATAGTGCTTGTTTATAAAGACAATAAAATTCTTCTTGCGCGTCATGTTCAGCGTAACCAGGACATCTATGCATGTATCGCAGGATTTATCGAAGCCGGCGAGAGTGCAGAAGAAGCGGTAAAGCGTGAGATAAAAGAAGAAGTCGGAATAAACGTAAAGAACATTCAGTATAAGGGAAGTCAGAGCTGGCCGTTTCCAGATCAGCTTATGTTTGGATATACTGCAGAATATGAAAGCGGCGATATAGTTTTACAGAAAGAAGAAATTGCAGATGCACAGTGGTTTGATCCTGATAACTGCCCTGCAAGTCCTAAACCTGGTTCAATCGCTTACCGTCTTATCCACGGCGAGATTTGATTTTGGAATCCACTTTTCGCTTTTATAATAGATAAAGAATACTGTCGCGCTTATAAGCCATGAAATCGGATAACAGTGAATTACTTTTATAAAGTCAGTTGTTCCGCGGCAGCTTGTATAAAGCCATATCATTCTTGTTCCGCAGATTGCAAAGAAAGTTACAATCATCGAAATATAAGTTTTTCCGGCTCCACCGATTATTCCTGATAAAATTTCATTCGGAACATAAAGGAAGAATGCAGGAGTAAGGAAGAGCATGATTTTTATTCCCATCTCGATAACCTGCGGTTCATCCGGAACAAACCAGCCGTAGATAAATCTTCCGCATGTCCTGAAAAGTATTATCAGAGCAATCGTGATTAAATACATGATGAGTAAACCCTGGAACGCACCTTTTTTTATTCTGTCATATTTTTTTGCACCGTAGTTCTGACCTGAAAAAGTATTTAGCGCCATTCCCATCGAAGAAACAGACATCCAGAAGAGTGCATCGAGTTTTCCCCATGCAGTCCATGCTGCGATTGTTGTCGTCGGAAATGTATTTACGAATGTCATCATTATCAGATTAGAAATAGTGTACATCATGGAATACAAGCCAGAAGGAACTCCAAGTTTAAACATTTTCCTTAAGAGAGACGGATTTGCTTTTAATTCTGATAATTCAACTCTATAAACTTCGGGTGTGGTGAACATTTTTATCATGATTAACACAGCACCTGTTATTATAGAAATGAGAGTCGCATAGCCTACACCAGCTATTCCCCAGTGTAATACTGCAACAAAAAGAAAATCGAGGAAGATGTTTAAGAAACATCCGATTACAAGAATATAGAAAGGAGTTTTAGAATCTCCTGTTGCGCGCAAAACTCCTGCTGCAGTGTTGTACATGAACATCGGAGTAATTCCGAGAAAATAAATTTTAAGATAAGTTACTGCGTTAGGATAAATGTCAGAAGGTGTATTGATTAAGTTCATTGCAAATTCAGAAAGAGAAATTCCGATTAAAGTTACAACGATTCCCATTACAAATGAGAGGATAAAGAAAGTGTGAACTGCAGAACAAAGGTCACGAAATTTTTTTGCACCGAAAAACTGCGAAATGATTATTGACGCACCTGTAGAAAGTCCGCCGCAAAAACCGAGAAGTAGGTTTATAAAAAATGTAGTTCCACCGCCTACTGCAGCGAGTGCTTCTTTTCCAACATAGCGTCCGACAACAATTGCGTCTACCGTGTTGTACAGCTGCTGAAAAAACATTCCGAGCATAATCGGCAGCATGAATGTGATTATGCTTTCCCAGATAGGACCTTCTGTGATGTATTCTTTACTTTTAGATATCATAGATACACAATAGTGCTTTTGCGATGTTTTGTCATTAAAGTTTGGAATTAAAAGATATATAAGCCGCGCGAGTGGCAAGGGGGACAAAAACATTGGGAGAAATATAAACCTGCGCGGAGCAGACAAAACGACGGAAAGCACTTCTAAGCGCAGCGCAGCGTGCTTATCTCCGGCGTTTTTCTGCGGGAGCGCAGGTTTGTATTATTGCCGAGAGCTAAAAGTTATATATTCAGCGCTAAGTCAGTTTTTTTGCCCCTTTGCCATTCGCGCGATTTATATACATTTTCCGCGCGGCTTATTTTTTCCTCCTCAACAGGTATAGACAGAACTCGTCTTTTCTGTTATAAATAACCCTACATGGCGTCGTACCCAAGTGGTAAGGGACTGGTCTGCAAAACCATCATGCCTCAGTTCGATTCTGAGCGACGCCTTTTAGGACTTGGGTTATCTCAAGTCCTTTTTTTCGGACTGGTCTGGCTTAGCCGCAGTTCGTTTACATATAACGGGCCGTTCCTTCTGGGACGGCTTTTTTTATGTGTGTAAACTTGACTTTTTAGTTTGTTATGTTATAGTTTAAATAAAGGAACACCGCAGTAGTGTGGCGGTCTCCCTATAAGCGTTTTAAGAAAAGCCTACTCAGGTGAGCGACACGAGGGTAGGCTTATTTTTTTGCTTCTTCTATTTTTTATCCCTCACCCCTACTAGTTTTAGCCTTGTTTTTCGTGCTATAATGGGCGCCATGAGTGAAGAAAATATCTACGACTATATAATCATCGGAGCGGGGGTTGCGGGGCTTTCGAGCGCGCAGTATGCTGCCCGTGGAGGGCTTAAGACTCTGGTTATCGACATTTCGATGCCGGGCGGTCAGGCGCTTACGATTCCGACTCTCGAAAATTATCCCGGCCTTTATCCTTCTGTGTCGGGCACTCAGTTCTGCGTTAACATGAAAGAGCAGGCAGAAAGTTTTGGCGCGACTGTTATCCAGAAAACCGTTTCTTCAATCGATAAAATTTCTGATATTTTTACCGTTTACTGCGGAAAAGAAAAATATTCTTCTTATGCGCTTTTAATTGCAACAGGTGCCAGTCACAGAAAGCTCGGTGTTCCGGGTGAATCTGAACTTGAAGGCCGCGGTGTTTCTTACTGCGCAACATGTGACGGTCCTTTCTTTAAGGGTAAAAAGATTTTTGTAATAGGTGGCGGAGACAGTGCGTGTGATGAGGCGATGTTCCTTTCTAAATTGAGTGATGACATCACTCTTGTTCACAGACGCGATACCCTTCGTGCGCAGAAAGCAGTTGCAGACAGACTTCTTGCAAATCCAAAAGTAAAAGTAATTTTTAATTCGAAAGTAAAAGAGATAAAGGGCGAGGGAAGAGTTCAGTCGATAGAGCTTGAGAGCACTGTCGACGCCGCCGTTACCGAGTATGCGTGTGATGCTGTCTTTATTTTTGCCGGAATGCATCCTGTTACAGAACTTGTTGAAATGCTTCCTAAAGATGAAGGCGGTTACATTAAGACAGACGATGAAATGCAGACTCTTATGAGCGGAATGTACGCAGCAGGTGATATTCGTTCAAAACCGTTCCGTCAGGTTGTAACGGCAGTAAGCGACGGAGCAATCGCAGCACATTCTGCAATCTCTTATGTAATGAAAATTAAAGATGAAAAAAAATAAAATCTGGTTTTAAAATGAATTTGAAAAAAGTTAAAAAAAGTTTTTACACATTTTTTCTCATAGTTTTATTCCTGGTATGCCCGTCTGTTTTTTCGCAGAGTTCAGTTTCTAAAGTAAATTCAGATTTAAAAAATAAAAAGCCGGAACAGAATTTTATGAGCACAATTTCTCATAATAGTGCCGATGTTGAATTGAACCTTGATTTATCAAAATATCCTGACGACATAAATTTCTGGAGCGATTATCCCAATGCTGAACTTGCGTATGTCATTGCAAAAAGAATGACTGACGAAGAACTTTATTCGCAGATTCTTATGTTCGGGTGGGCAGGCGCTGAGCCTTCTGATTTACTTAACTCGTGGGTTTTAGAACGCGGACTTGGAAGTGTAAAAGTTTTCGGATGGAATACAGACAATACATTTCTTGTTGCAAAATCAATTGCAGCTCTTCAGAAAAAAGCACAGACAAGAAGATTTAAAATTCCGCTTTTTGTTGCAACAGACCAGGAAGGCGGATGGATAAGACACGTTAAAGGAAGTACAAGTATAACTCCCGGAAACTTAAGTATCGGTGCCGGCGGTTATCCGATTGATTCTTACTGGTCTGCTTATTACATCTGTCGTGAAATTGCAGCGCTCGGAATAAATTTAAATTTTGCTCCGACTGTAGATTTGTTTACCGATCAGAAATCAACAATCATCGGAACCCGTTCGTTTGGAGAAGATCCGCAGAAAGCAGGTCTTTTAGGCGTTGCGTTTGCTGCAGGAAGTATGGATGCAGGAATCATTCCTACTGCAAAACATTTTCCGGGGCACGGAGATACAGACAACGACTCGCACGTTTATCTTCCAAGCATTCAGGCAGATTTAGAAACATTCGAAAACCGCGAACTTGTTCCATTTAAATTTCTTATCAATGCAGACATTCCTGCAATCATGTCAGGGCATTTGAGTTTTCCTAAAATCAGAGAAAACGGCGAGCCTGCTTCTCTTTCTGAATTTTTCCTTCAGGAAATTTTACGAAAGCAGCTCGGTTACAAAGGTCTTATCATAACTGATGACATGATGATGAACGGCGACACACTTTATGCTGGTTCTCTAAAGAATGCATTCCGTATGGCAATCGATGCAGGAAACGATATTGTAATTTCTTCGACTACTGCGCAGCTTGATGAGCCTTTATGGACAAGCAATCTTGAGCGCATTAAAACAAATCCGGAATTCCGTGCAAAGGTAGAAAGAGCTGCTCGTCGTGTTATAGAAATTAAACTGAATTATTTTAAAAACTCAGAAGCAGCTCCGCTTTATCCGGATGTAAATAAAATCGCAGAACTTGTTCCGGATAGAGAAGGGCAGAAATTCTTTTTTGATCAGGCATGCCGTTCGATAACTTTCTATAAAGCTGACGGTTATCCTTTTGTTCCGTCAGAAAATAAAAAAGTTTTACTTGCCGGTTCTGAACCTTCGTTCTTTTCCGGAATGAAAAAATATTATCCTTCGACAGCAGATGTAAGAATTTCTTACAATATCGGGCCAAACGAAACTCAGTACTGGATAGATAATATTCCGGCAGTTGCGTATAACTGTGATACGATTTTCATCTGTGTATGGGATAAAAATTCTTATAAAATTGCTGAGTCATTGAAACCGCTTAAGGCACAGGGAAAAAAGATTGTTGTTTTTTCAATCATGTCTCCTGTTTTAAGTTTTAATCTTGACTGGGCAGATACAGTTCTCTTTGGTTACAGCTATTCGCCGTTCAGCTTAGAAGCTATGGCAGCGGTAATCTCGGGGCAGGTAAATCCGGAGGGGGTTTTACCGATTACAATTCCAAAAAAATAAAAGTCCTGGAGGCTAATTATGGATTCTGAACCAAAGGGTTATGCAAAACTCTATCTTTATACTTTAATCGAAATGTTGATTGCGATTATGCTCGTTTTATTTTCGCAGGCGCTGGATATCAATGCAGAAAAATATTATGGAAAACTGTTTGTTATCGGCGTAATTTTGTTTTTCTATGACGCTGCTGTAATTATTTCTCACGGTAAAACACATAATCTCTTACATGCTGAATTTAAAGAAATATCAAAAACTGTTTTTTCTGATTCTCCACTGTTTGGAAAAATTTTTCAGATTGCATATCCGGTTTTAGGTTTTGCTGCTTCTATATATATAATGATTTCTGAAAAATGGTATCTTGCAGCGGGCTTTGCAAAGATTTCTGTTGCAGTTACCTGTGCTTTTATTGCTTTAAGGGGCCTGATTAGCCTTATAATTCCACTTTTTAAAATTCGTTCCAGAGATGAGTTTAGCGAAGCTGAATATGTAAAAGCCCATGATGCAGATGAAAATGCGGAGCCTGTAGTAGAAAAACAACCGTTCTATATTTTTATAGTCATGATTTTAGTTTCTGGATTAATCGGTTCAATTTGTTTAATGACGTTCATGCATTTTGACTTTTATGATTTTACTTCTGAATATAAAGTTGTAAATGGATTAAAAAATAATAAAGTAAAAAAAATGTTTACAGAAGATTATCTTAATACAGAAGTAAATTTTTCTTTAGCATCTGGACAGGGCGATGATTATTTTTATTATATGTATTCTGATCAGCGTGATAGAGAATCGTTTGTAAAAGATACTGTAGGTAATATTCTTAAAAGAGCTTTAGCAGAAGATGTAGAATTTATTTTTGTTGACTCGAACGAAACTTATACATTTAAGGACAAAGAAATAAAAGAACTTCTTTCCCCGCTTGTTAAAAACGGCAGCGACGCTGATGTCGAAAGTGAAATGGAAACTGAACCTGATGTTTATTTTGTAAACGATATTTCTGATAAAGAAAAACTTCATGCTATTGCAGAATCAATTTATGACAGCGGAGCTTATGTTATACTTGATACAAAAAATACTTACGGTTATCAGTATATTCCGACATGGGATATTCCTTCGTACTGTGAACTTTCCGGAATTAATATGGAAAAGGACGGCTGGCAGGATGAACTTGAGAAAAAAGAACCTTTCTTTGCATCAGTAAAAGAAGTTTTTGAAATGATCTGCAATAATCCGGAGTATGAAAACTGTCACGGTCTTTTACTTGATTTTGGTACAGATGCTCCACTTCTTATTCCGCATAATACATTGTGTGATCTCTGGAAAGAAAAAAATCCTGTTGAGTTGGATTCTTTAGAAGAAAGTGCCGGGGCTGTGGAAGTCCAGGATACAGTTGATACAGCTGTTTCTTCTGATGCTGAATAAAATTTAAAGAATTACATCAGGGATTTCGCGAGGTTTTTTATCTTTGTACTTCCAGTCGTGAGCATACACGTCCGGAAGCTTTCCTGCGATTCTGTCGTTTTCGCATTGAAGCTGATCTTTTATCATTGCCTTAAAGACATTCATAAGCGGTTCAGGATCGCAGTCTTTTACAAGACGCGCAGTTTCAGAAAGCGTGGCATCGCCCGTGCAGTTTCTTGCATCATCATCTGCATTGTCTGAATACACAGACTGCAATTCCTTTATAAAATAATAACATGTTTCGATTGTCGAAATGTATTCCGGGCGCGGCTCACGTTTAAACGTAAATATCGATCTGTATTCTCCGTAAAACGACACGCGGGGAAGCTCAAGAAGAAACTGATTGTGTTCGATTATTTTTCTTGAACAAAACCATGTCGCATCGATTATGATGACTAAAAGCTGTCTTCCTTCGGCAGCTTCTTTAAAACCCGCTCGCCGCGCCGTCCATGCATCATCACCCGGATACATCAAAACCGGAAAATACTTTTTATCATTGATTAAAGAAAGGAAATATTCGTTTTTAGAAAAGTCGAGGCCGACTATAATCTCAGAATCTTTTAGTGCGATATGAGAAAGTCGGCCTGTTCCTGTTCTCTGATGCTTTGCTTCTTTTGGATGCATCAGAAAAATAAATTTGATTCCGCTGTCAATCTCCGGCTTTGCATATTCACAAAGACAATGAGATATCGGGCGAAAGCATTTTAAACATCGTTGTGCCAAATTAAATTCCGTTTAAAGAATTATTTTCCGCAGATGCGTGTCTGACATTCGTGATAGAGTGCAGAAGTTTTTTCTATAACTTCGGCTGGAATGCTCTTGATGTTAGGGTCACCTGCGAGGTTGTTGTCTTTAAGCCAGTCACGAATAAACTGTTTGTCGTAACTTGCAGGGCTTGTTCCTACTTTGTATTCAGCTGCATTCCAGAAACGGCTTGAGTCTGGTGTTAAAACTTCGTCTGCTAAAACGAGTTCACCGTTTTCATCAAGACCAAATTCGAATTTTGTATCTGCAATGATGATTCCGTTTTTAGCAGCGTGTTCGTAACATTTTTTGTAGATTGCAAGAGCAGCGTTTTCGATTTTTGATCCGAGTTCAGCTCCGAGATCATTTTTCATATAATCGAGCGTTACGTTGATGTCGTGTCCTTCTGCAGCTTTTGTAGAAGGTGTTACGATTGGTTCATCAAGTTTTTCTGCCTGCTGATATTCTTTATCAAATTTGTGGCCGAGGAACTCTTCGCCTTTTTTATATGCTTCATACATTGAACCGAACATATAACCGCGTACGATTACTTCATACGGAATCATTTTAAGTTTCTTAACTAAAATTGTGCGGCCTTCAAATTCTGGTTTCTGAAATTCTTGCGGCATGTCTTTAAGGTCAGAAGAAATCATATGGTTTTTAACGATATCTTTTGTGTAGTCAAACCAGAAATTAGAAAGGGCGTTGAGAACTTTTCCCTTGTCTGTAATCATAGTTGGAAGAATAACGTCGAATGCAGAAATTCTGTCTGTTGTAACAATGACCATGCGGCCGTCTTCCAAATCGTAAACTTCGCGAACTTTTCCGCTGATAATCTTTTTCATTGGGCTTACCTCTATGGCTGTTATAATAGTAAAAAATGCGGAATTTTTCAAGAAAGGCGGAATTTAAACAATATAAACTTTATAGCTTTGATTCAGTGTAAATCCAAACTTAAATGCGATGTCTCTGGAAACTTCTGTCTGCGCGTCCCAGTGGACTTTAAGAGCGCGTTCTTCACAATCCCTGAGCATTTTGCTTATACAGTGTTTTACAAGACCTTTTCTGCGGTAGTCTTCCAGGGTAGAAAAATCAAGCTCAATCTCGTTTTTAAAAGTGATAAAAGAAGAAGCCGATGAAACGATTTTGTCGTCGTGCCAGATAACTGCACCTGCACCGTTTTCTGCAAAGTCTTCTGCATTTTTATAGTTTGTTCCGTGAGAAAAAGGCTTGGCTTCAAATTCTTTTTTGCCAAATTTTTGGATTTCAAACTCAGAAGAAAGTTTTCTTAAATCAGGAAAAATAAAATGATCTGCGCTTTTCATCTGATAGCGCACATAAGTTTCTGCATCCAAAAAATTTTTCTGTATAAAATTTTGCCAGCTTTGAGAAAGGCAAACCAGATGACGGCCGCACTTTGGCGCGCAAAGCTGATTAAAAAGTTCTTCATCCGGCTCGCCCGAAAGATATGTAAATAAAGCTTCTGCTATCGAGCCGTTTTTATAAATATGATTTTTTCCAAAAAAGCCTGCCTCGCATGAGCGGAGCAAAAGCGGCTTTGATTGTAAGATTTCCATTATCAGATGTCTTTAGTGGTGATTACACTTTGCGTTAAAGTTGCCTTTGAGTTCACCCTTTGCAAATTTTTCTGCAGCTTCATCAGCAGAACCTGTAATGCCTGGAACTTCTTTAAGGCCGGAGGCGGCAATTGCATCAATTGCTCCCTGTCCTCTGTTTCCGAGAATCAAAGTTTCAACACCAAGGTTTTTAAGATACGGCGGAAGATCGTGATGACCTTTTCCTCCGTTATCGATTACTTGAGAAGAAATAATTTTTCCGTCAGCTATTTCGTAAATCTTAAAGAACTCTGTCTTTCCAAAATGCTGGAATACGTTTCCAGTTTCTTTTTCATAAGTTACTGCTACTTTCATAATACCTCATCCCATAATATATTGTACGCCAAGTCTTAAATCAATTTGAATATAATCCTGCTAAAAACACTTGAATTATGTCAACTTTGTTTTTTTCTACAAAACTTTTTTTACACCCGGGATTAACCTCAATAACCAGCTGATTACAAACGAACCGGCAGTTGCCAGAATTAATACCGAAAGATATTTTCCTGCCGTACCAAGCCATATGGGGTCTAAAATGTTTTCTACTATCAAAAGCACGAAAAGATGAATGATGTATGCGCCAAATGACTGTTCTGCACACCACTTCCAGAATCTTCCACTCCAGTTACCAGCTTTTCTGAATAACCAGATAAGTCCTGTGCAGAGAAAAACGCACAAAAGCGATTCGTATGCACCAAACCATTGATAAATAAAACCATTCCACGCATTATCACCGCGAAGATAGTTTCCGATGCAGAGTAAAAGTCCGATTACAAGTGATGTGCATCCCGTGGTGCCACTCATTTTGTTAAACCACTCGCCTCGTCCTGCTATTACGCCAAATGCAAACATCATTATATATTGCAGATAATGAACTGGTTCAAACTTATAGACCCATAAATAAATCCAGTCATCCTGATTGTAAATCTTTCTTAAGATTAAACTTCCTGCACTCATAATTACTGCAAAAACAATTACAAAAATTAAAGAGAGAGGCTTTGGATTGTCATATGATTTTTTGCAGACAAGTCTTATGATTGAATAAACTAAACAGAACAAAAACAGAGTGCCAAGAAACCAGGTATGTCCTGATTCGGGCGTACCGGTTGCCACGCTGATTACTGCAGAAATTACTGCAAAGGGAACAAACAATCGAAGCGTTTTTTTGAAGATAAATTTTCCAAAGCCCTGGCGGTCAAAACTTTTTGGGACAAAATATCCCGAAATCATAAAAAACAGGCCCATAAAAAATGCAGCATTCGTATTTAAAAAATGCCACATATAAGGCAGACTTTCATCAGGATTAGACGGGCTAAACGGCCAGCCTGCTCCACCTACAAATGGAATCATAGCATGATGTGCAATTACCAGAACGGTTAATAAAACTTTAAGATTATCAAGATAATGACTTCGTGTTTCATTTGTCGATGGTGTGTTCATATTTTTCTCCTATGCTTTTATACACTTCTCAAGCATTTCACGTGCCCAGAAGTACTGTCCTTTGTCTTCAAACTCTCTGTAATAAACTTCTATCATCATCGTTAAATACAAAATGACATCATACCAGTGCAATCTTTTTAATTCATCTTCTGAGAACGAAGTTTTACAAAAACCTTCTAAGAACTGTTTTCCCCTGTTATGCATTCTAAAACGGTCATCCATAAATGGTTCGCCCCACAATGCTCTTTCCCAGTCAATGATTCCGGATACATGGCCGTCTTTTACAAATACATTTCCTTCCCACATATCCCAGTGTACCAGTGTCGCATCTTGAACAAGATTAAAAGAAGACTTATCTTTTTCAAGTTGATTTATAAAAGTTTTTTCATCGTATAAAATATCTATGTCTTTATTCTTTGCATCAGAAATAAGATTTTCCAGCATCTGTTTTACAAAGCTGAATAGAGAATCATATCTTTTGTCATCTCCAAGAAAACCAAATTGAGGATTTTTAACTTTTGACAATTCTTTAGATATTTTCCCGATTTCAGTATTTATTACGGCAATTTCTTCTTCAGACATTTTTTCTTTTACTAAAAAGAAATTATCACCGGTCAGCTTTTCCATAAAGAAATAATTTCCATTGCATATAGTATTGCTTGTATCGTAATACTGAATGTCTGCAACTTTAAATGAACAGTTTTCAGAAACAAGCTTCATGGCACTTACTTCTGCTTTCATCAGGTTTATTTCGTTGGATGTGTTTCCTTTTCTGTCCTTAGCTGCAATTTTTAAAATGCTTTCACTGCCGTCATCAAACTTAACATTGTATGTTACATTGCACATTCCTTCGGTCAGCTCTTTTATTGCCGATATTTTTTTATCAGGAAATGCTTTTTCTGCCATTCTGCAGATTGTTTTTTCAGACTGTCTGTTTTTGGTAATAGCCATTATTCAATTCCTTTTTTCTAAGTTTAACGTTGAATTATACAAGGTTTATCATCCTGCTTTATACTGTCTTTTTTGATTTATCAACTGTTGTTTTTAACTTAGATTTTAATAATAACCGCAAAAAAAAACTCCCGCAATCAAGTATATTTCAAAATCGCGGGAGTTGTAAATTAAATTCAACTATAACAAGTTGAATTATTTATATAACGGTGCAACAGTGTCGACCATTTTCTGATATTCAGCGTAAGCTTTATCATATGCTGCAACGTTTGCTGCAATCGGATCGGCGTTCTTTGATTCGTCGAGCTTGATGTGTTCTGCACAAAGCTGTGCGATATCGCAAGTGCCGTTCTGATTTTTAAGACACCACAATGCCTGAACAGCTCCACCCAATGCTGCTGCTTCGTCCAAAGCTGGAACACGGATAGGAAGGTTCATTACATCTGCTGCAATCTGACGCCAGATAGGAGATTTAGAACCGCCGCCGATTAAACGGATTTCGCGTGGTTTAAATCCAAGTTTGCGGAATGCATCAAGACCACCGCGCATTGCAAATACTGCAGATTCAAGAGAAGCACGTGCAATGTTTGCTCTGTTTGTGTTAGCTGACGTAAGTCCTGTGATGCTTGCGCGTCCGTTAGGAAGGTTAGGAGTTCTTTCTCCGTTAAAGAATGGAATTACTAAAACACCTTCAGAACCGCATGGAGCTTTAGAAGCTTCACCGTCAAGTTCTTTTACATCCATCTGGAAAAGTCCGCGAACAAATTCTGTTGCTACAGTACAGTTCATCGTACAAAGAAGAGGGAGCCATCCGCCTGTTGAAGAACAGAAACCAGAAAGTCCGTTTGCAGGATCTGCAATCGGTTTGTCAGAATACCCGTAAAGTGTTCCTGATGTTCCCATAGACATCGTTAAGAATCCGTCAGCAACTGTACCAGTTCCTACGGCACCCATCATGTTGTCACCACCGCCGGCAGAAACAGGAATTCCTTCTGGGATTCCATAAGCCTTTGCAGCTTCTGCATTTACATTTCCTGCAGGTGCAGATGGTTCAATTAATTCAGGAAGAAGTTTAATCAATTTTGGATCGATAATGTCACAGATTTTTTTTGACCATGTTCTGTTTTTAGAATCGAACAATGCAGTTCCTGATGCATCACCATATTCCATTACATATTTTCCAGTAAGCTTCCAGTTTAAGTAATCATGTGGAAGCATTACATAATTCAACTTATCAAATGCGTCTTTCTTGTTGTCTTTAAGCCACAAAATTTTTGGAGCTGTAAAACCAGGAAGCATTAAGTTTCCAAGAAGGCTTACAACTTTTTTATCGCCGCCTGCTTTTTTTGTAATGTATTCACACTGCTTTGTAGTTGCAGTATCGCACCAGAGCTTGATGTTGTACAAAGCTTTTCCGTCTTTATCAAGCGGAACAAAACCATGCTGCTGTCCTGAAATACCGATTGCTTCGATAGTCTTTTTATTCTCTTCCGAAAGTTTTGAGAAACAAACTTCAAGACCCTTGTCGAACCATTCTGTTTTCTGTTCGCGAGTTCCGTCTGCTTCTGAAATTAAATCCATCGGGCAGCTTGCCTTTTCGATGATTTCTTTTTTTTCGTAGTCGTAGATTACGACTTTCATACTCTGAGTTCCGAGATCAATACCTGCAACTGTTTTCATTATAATCCTCCGTGCTCGTGCACGATATTATAGTACAACCGCACTTTCTTTATGTCAAGAGAAACCACGCTTTAAGCTGAATTTAATCAAGGGAGGGGGGGGAATACATAAAAATTTTCTCGTAAATAAGGAAAAATATCATTATATTTAAATTATGATTTATGGATATATTCGTGTAAGTACAGATAAGCAGACTGTTAAAAATCAAAGATTTGAAATAACAGATTTCTGCAGACGGAATAATTTAAAGATAGACGCGTGGATTGAAGAAATAATCAGTGGAACGATAGATCCAGAAAGACGCGCTCTTGGGAAATTACTTAAGAATGTCTCAAAAGGGGATTTAATTATCTGTTCTGAATTGTCCAGGCTTGGAAGAAGTCTTTTTATGATTATGTCAATTTTAAATCTTTTGATGAAAAATGGCGTTCGAGTCTGGACAATAAAAGATAATTACAGATTAGGAGATGATATTCAAAGCAAAGTTCTGGCATTTGCATTTGGACTTAGTGCAGAAATTGAGAGAAATCTTATAAGTCAGAGGACTAAAGAGGCACTTGAACGAAAGCGTGCAGAAGGAATTAAGTTAGGACGCCCTGCTGGTTCTAAGTCAAATAAAAGTAAACTTGATGGTGCGGAACTTGCAATAAGTGTGATGATTCTTGCAGGAACAAGTGTTAATAAAATAGCAAAGTTGTATGGGATTCATCGAAATACGGTAAAAAGGTTTATCATCAATCGAAATTTAAACAGCAAAGAAAACAGAGATCGCGTAAGGAGTATGGGATAGAAAGTGTTCTGCTTATGCACTATACTCTTCAGTTTGCTGTAATGTCTTCCACTATTTCATTAATTATGGGAACAAATCCTTTCTGTAAAGTCTGCTGAAACATAGGTTGAAAATTTTATGAGTCAGCAACAGAAGATAAAAATGGTTCTTCAAAATTATATAACAGATTGTCTGTGTATTCATATGAATACACAATGAAATTGTCAATATTCTTTTTATTTATAAGAAATTTTGGAGCACGACTTTTCCCATCGGGTTGGTGCCCTTGATTGAATGCTGAAAGAGTCTCATTTAAGTTTATTCGATTTAATTCAAATATTTTCATTCTCTTAAATTCTACAGAGTATTTCATTTTTTTTGCATAAGAAATATTATCTCCAGCGCAATAATTCTCTCCAATTAAATTCATTCGATATATTGCCATTTTGTTATTATGGAGGTAGTCCTTCTCAGTTTTATGTTCATAGATTACATACCATAATTTGCCATATTGGTTTATGGCTTTTAGAACATTTTCCTGGTCGTTACCAGGTGCTTCGGTTTTATCAATATCACTGGCTTTTAGGTCTCCATAGTAGTTTGCTTTTGGGAAAAAAATATCGAAATCTAGTAAACCTTTATCTTTTATATTTCCAATGTACATCATTTCATGCTGACAGTTTTCTGCAAAAATAAAACATGAAAATTTATATTCAAGATACCAGCCTGGCCATTCCGTTCCCTTCCATTGATACCAATTTCCATTTTTCATTTCCGTTATTGCTTTGTCAGCATAAATACATTCACCAAATTTGAATGAGTTATTAAATTTAGAAAATAAAGTAAAAATAGGATTTTCTGTTCTCTTGCCGTTCAGATAGTCACAAAATGTTCTAACTGTTAAAACGGAAATGTGATTCTCATTTTTATCTGTTTTGCAAAAAATTCCATTTGCAAGGGATTGGTACAAATCATTTGAATAAACATGAGCAGCACTAGAATTTAGTTTTCTGTTTATATAGTCTTCTATTTTGAAATCTGCAAAAAGATATAGTCCGTGATAATGATATATTCCAATAAGATGTATTTCAACTATTGGGCGTTTAGAATATTCATTATAAAATTCCTTAAACCATTTTTTTAGTTGAAGCCTCTTTTTAAACAACGGATGAGGATGGCTAAGATAAGTTATCGCACCTGTTAAGAAATAGTGGATTTTGTCAGGGGTTTTAAATGTATAAACGCTATGAGTATTATGAAATTTAAATATTTCACACTTATTATTTAGCGCTAGATTAAATGCATTTAAAAAATCAATTTGCTTTGTAAGAGGCTCATCGTAATCATATGTCATTGAAAGATTTGCTAAAATTTGTTCTGATTTATGAACTTGTTTTTTTGCCATCCTTAAGCTCCAGTAATTTTTTTGTAACTTCTTGAAGTACGGTTACGCAGATAGAATTTCCAAGTTGTTTGTAAGATTCGTGTATTGTTTGTTCACCAAAATTGAAATTATCAGGGAAACTTTGTAATCTGAGGCATTCTTTAAGAGATAGTTTTCGTTTTAATTTACCGATTATAGGAGTTTGAACCATTGCAACCAATGCAGGAGCTACGGTTGGGACTTTAACTCGCATTCCTGATGGTCTAAATTGGATTAAAGCTTCTGAAATATCTTTTATATTTGTTCCACATTGCCATTCAAATTTTCTTTGCGTAGGATTAAAGTCTGTATAGACTTTCCATTTTTTTGCCCATGAATCAATAAAGGTTTTGTTTCGTTTATATAATTCTTCATTTTTATGTACAAAATCTTTTTTCCATTCTGGGAAATCGGATATATCTTCATTCGAGTGAAAATAATCAGCCCAAACAGGGAATCCAATTACTTTTAGATCTATGCCATGATAAAATTCGTTCCATGCATTCATAGTTCGCATGTCTTCTTTTCTAATTAGTAAAGATTTATCAGAATCTTTCCCATCAATAATTGAAAAAATATTATTATCATTTTTTGTAAGCAATTTGCCCATATCAAAAGGAAGTGGATTTGTTACATTTTTGGGATCATATATGCCTGGTAAAAAAGCCCTTTCGCGCAATTGCGGAATCCCAAATTGGTGAGGCGACAATATTAATGGTAACTCTGGTGTTCTATAACCAAGTTCATGTAAACCTTTTAGTATTACTCGAATTGTATTACCACTATCGTGGGAAACCAAGTTTCTGACATTTTCCATAAGAATATATTTGGGTGGGTGGCCGTTTTCTATCTTTGATTTTAATATCCTGAAAACTTCAAAAATTAATGTTCCTCTTGCTTCATCAAAGCCAAGTCGTTTTCCTCCTTTTGAAAAAGCCTGGCATGGTGGAGAAAAGAAGCAAAAATCATGATTTGGTATTGATTCTGCATCAATTTTTGTTAAATCACATAATGAATCTATTCCGTAATTAAGTTTGTATACTGTCGCACAATCTTTATTTATGTCTGCTGCAAATACACATTTTGCGTTTGGCATTATATTTGTGATTGCTTGATGAAAAGCTCCTATTCCTGAAAATAATTCGATGTATTTTAGTTTTTTACCGCACTTTAAACGGTCGTTTTTGGTGCTGCAGACTGGTACAAGTTTATAAAGTTATCCTTAGAAAAATGTAGAAATTCTCTTAAATTATCCCTAGAAAAGTGTGGCTTTGGTCTGTATTTATCCCTAGAAAAATGTAAAATTTCCTTGATTTATCCCTAGAAAAGTGTAAAATATAAGCATGTACCGCTTGATGTACGAAAAGCTTATTAAATGGAAAAACTCGCCTCATAGAAAGCCCCTGATCCTCGAGGGAGCGCGTCAGGTAGGAAAGACCTGGCTTATAGATGAATTTGGTCCTAAAGAATTTAAATATTATATCAAGATAAACTGCGATAATAATCCTGAAGTGTCAGATCTTTTTTCTGACTATGACACACAAAGAATATTACGCGTAATTTCTGCCATCGCTAAAAAACCTGTAAAGCCCAGGGAAACCCTGATTTTTTTTGATGAGATTCAGGAATTGCCTAAAGCACTGGGCTCCCTTAAATATTTTTCAGAAAATGCACCTGAATATCATGTTGTAGTGGCTGGTTCTCTACTGGGAATAAAATATCACAAAGGAGAATCTTTTCCTGTAGGAAAAGTAGATGTCCTAAAACTTCATCCGCTTGATTTTAATGAATTTTTGCTGGCACTTGGTGAAAATCAAAAGGAAGAAATACTTTCTGGTTGTATGTGGAACGACATAAAATCTCTCAAGAGTTCTTTTATTGAACTTTTGCGCCAGTATTATTTTACTGGTGGCATGCCGTCTTGTGTTAAAGAATATGTCAAAACTCAGGATGTACTTCGTGTGCGGGAAATTCAAAAGGCAATTCTTCATGATTACGATGATGACATTGCAAAGCATGCTCCAAAAAACGATATTGCAAAGATAAGGATTGTATGGAATTCAATTCCTTCCCAGCTTGCAAAAGAGAATAAAAAATTTGTCTTTGGAGCAATCAGAAAAGGTGCGAGAGCTGCAGAATATGAAAATGCAATTCAATGGCTGTGTGATGCAGGACTTGTTCATAAGGTGCATCGCCTTACAAAAATTGCCATGCCTCTTAAGTTTTATGAGGATTTTTCAGCTTTTAAACTATTTATAAATGATTCAGGCCTTTTTGGCGCACTGACAGAAACCCCGATTAAAGATATAATCTTGGGAAGCCGTATTTTTGAAGAATACAAAGGAGCATTTACAGAACAGTTTGTTGAACAGCAGATTGCTTCATGTGACAATTACACGTTATATTATTATACGAATGACAATTCAACAAGTGAAATAGATTTTGTTACCCAGCGATTTGACAAGGCTTTGCCGATTGAAGTAAAAGCCGAAGAAAACCTGCGTTCCCGCAGTCTTAAGTCAGTTCTTGATAAAGATACATCATTGCGTGGACTTAGAATTTCGATGTCAGATTACAGAGAGGAAGAGCGTTTTGATAATCTTCCGCTGTATGCTGTAAAAAGTTATTTTAATGGAAAGAATGAAGATGACTAAGGAAGAAAAAAACATCACCAAAAACGACCATTTAAAGTGATGGCACTTATTCCTTTATAAATCGCATGGTCATTCCCCAGCCGGTGGTTTCGTCACGTTTTGTAAAGCCAAGTTTTTCATAAAAGCCGGATTCTCCTTACTGATTATTCTAAACAAATAAAAAATTCTTACAATACAAAACAAACATATATATCAATATCGACATAATGAAAGTCATAATTGTGCATTGTTTTTTGATATTTTCGCCTTTAAAGTTTTTTATGCTTTGTGGGATATATGAATGATCTCTGGCAATGTTGATTAAATTCAGCATGAATAAAATTTAGCGGCACATCGAATACTTTCCTCCGATGTTTTTCGAATGTGCCGCTTTCTAACGCGAAGTTTTTAAAGGAGTAGCATTATGGAAATTTCTAAATTGGTTTTATCGGCAGTTTTTGTCACAGGTTGTTTTTTTATTGCATCATGTGGTGTTAAGGGTGAAAAAATTGTTCTTGATAACGGGTCTTTTATCGAGATGGTAAAAATTCCTGATACAGATTATTCTCTCTGCACTACAGAAATTCCTCAGGATTTTTATAAAGAAATTACCGGAGAAAATCCATCTGACAATAAGGGAGAAAGACTTCCTGTAGAAAAAGTAAGCTGGTTTGATGCAGTTGTTTTCTGCAACAAGTTGAGCATGCGTTATGGGAAAACACCTGTTTATTCTGTAAACGGTGTTACAGATCCTGAATCATGGGATTATATTCCGCACAAGCATAGAGCAATCGAAGAAAAAATCATGTGGAATAAAAACGCTGATGGTTTTAGACTTCAAACAAATGAAGAGTTTGAATATTGTTATGCAGCAGGAAAAAATCAGCTCTGGAGTGGAAGTGATGATCCGCAGCAGGTTGCATGGACTAATGCAAACAGTAACCTTAAATCACATGACGTTGCAACTTTAAAACCAAATGCTTACGGTCTTTATGATATGTCTGGAAATGTAAATGAATGGACATGGGTAGACCGTGATGATTTAAATCGTCCTTATGGCGGCGGAAGTTATTTTGAAGGTGCAGATGTATGTCATCCATCTGCTCGTCACTATAATTACGGATCATCTCAGTTAAAGACAACAGGTTTTAGGATTGCCTGTAAATCTGTAACAGAATAAAATTATTTACCACAGATTCCCTGACAATATTTAACGCTGTCCATCGCGTCTTTCGTGTATGCGTCGGCGTTAATTTTGTCTGCGTAGTCCTGATTTAAAACTGCGCCGCCTACAAAAACTTTACACCACGGTGCGTTTTCGTGAATGAGCTTTATTGTTTCTTCCATCGCGCCGACTGTTGTTGTCATGAGGGCAGAAAGACCTGCAAGTGGCGCATGTTCTTTTATTACTGCTTCAAGAACTTTTTCTGGCGGAACATCTTTTCCTAAATCTATAACACGGAACGAATAATTCTCTAAAAGAACTTTTACGATGTTTTTCCCGATATCGTGAATGTCACCTTTAACTGTTGCAATTACAATCGTTCCACGGCTTTCTTCCTGAATTCCTTTTTTATCAAGTTCATCTTTAATAACTGCAAATGCTTCTTTTGCTGCATCTGCTGCCATCAAAAGCTGCGGAAGGAATGCTTTTTTCTGTTCGAAATCTTTCCCGATTATGTCGAGGGCAGGAATAATTTTATCGTTTATAATCTGCATCGCAGAAAGACTTTCTTTTCCGTCTGTTCCGGTAAGAAATTTCTGAGTCTCTGATTTTGCATTTTCTTTAAGGCCCTTTACGATTGCTTTTATAAGCGGGTCAGTATTCTCTCCCGATGCGTTTGTACTCTGTGCTGAATTCTGCAAAGCCCCGTTTGCGTTTGCCTGTGAAGCAACAAGTTCTGAATATTTTGCGGCAAAGTCAATGTAACCTAAGCACTGCGCATCAAGTCCCGAAAGTGTTTTAAAACATGTCCACGCCTTCATCATTTCGATTGCGTTAGGATTCATGATTGCGGCGCTTAATCCGTTCTGCATTGCCATCGTAAAGAAAATCGAAGTGATGTGTTCTCTAAGCGGAAGACCGAAAGAAACGTTTGATACTCCGAGAATCGTTAATCCTTTTTTAACTTCCTTAACATATTTTACTGTTGCAAGAGTTGCAACTGCCGCCTGGTCACTTGCACTTACTGTCATCGCAAGAGGATCAATTATTATGTCGCTCGGGTCAATTCCGTAAGTCGCTGCAGTGCTATAGATTTTTTCTACGATTGCAATTCTTCCTTCTGCAGTTTCAGGAATCCCGTTTTCATTAAGCGCAAGCGCTACAACCATTCCGCCGTATTTTTTAACGAGAGGGAAAACTTCTTTCATTACTTCTTCTTTGCCGTTTACAGAATTGATAAGAGGCTTCCCGTTGTAAATGCGAAGTGCTTTTTCCATCGTAACAGGATCTGATGTATCAATCTGGAGAGGTAAATCAGTTACGGCCTGCAGCTCTTTAATTACAGTCTGCATCATCTGGCATTCGTCAATTTCCGGAAGTCCGACATTTACATCGAGAACTTCTGCACCTTTTTCTTCCTGCGTAATTCCTTCGTTAAGAATATACGGAATATCATTGTTTGTAAGCGCCTGCTTTAATTTCTTTTTTCCGGTAGGATTGATGCGCTCTCCGATCAAAACAGGTGCTTTACCAAATTCAACTGACTTAGTGCATGAAGTAATAATCGATTTTTTATTTATATTTTTTCTATTTAAAGTGATGTTCGAATTCTTTACTTCGTCGGTAAGTTTTTTAATGTAAGAAGGATTTGTTCCGCAGCAGCCGCCTGTAATACTTGCTCCTTCTTTACAAAAGCCTGCGACAATCTGTGCAAATTCATCTGCGTTTACATCATAAACGGTTTTGCCGCCTTCTGTGCGTGGAAGCCCCGCATTTGGATTTACGATTACAGGAAGTGAAGTTGACTCAAGAAGGCGGCTGACAATAGGCTTCATCTGAACAGGACCCAGGCTGCAGTTTAATCCGATTGCATCAACCCTCAAACCTTCCATTACTGCTGCAACAATTTCTGGACTTGAACCTGTAAGAGATTTTTGTCCTTCATCATAAACAGTCGTTACAAAAACCGGAATATCCTTTCCTGTTTTTTCGATTGTTTCTTTTGCCGCAAGCACTGCAGCCTTTGCTTCGTAAATATCATTGATTGTTTCGATTAAAATTAAATCGATTTCATTTTTGAGTGCAATTTCAAATGAGCTTTTAAAAAGCAAAACTGCATCTTCAAATTCAAGATCGCCGAGTGGTTTTAATAACTTTCCGCATGAACCGATATCAAACGCGATGAATCTTGGAACTTCGCGTCCGCATTCTTTATCTTTTTCTAAAATAAGACGACGCGCTTCGTTCGCATTTTTAAGTGCGGCACTGATTATTTTTTCAAGTGAATACGGGCTTGAGCCTGTATCGTCGCCTGTAAATTTTGTTTTAAATGCACCGAATGTGTTTGACTTTATTATATTTGCACCGCTTAAATAATAACTGTAATGAAGGTTAACGATTTCATCCGGTTTTTCGATGTTCCAGTTTTCCGGTAGCTCACCCGGATTAAGACCGCGCGCCTGTAGAACAGAGCCTGTTCCGCCGTCAAAAAAGAGAATCTGTTTTCCAAGGTAATCTCTGATAGAGCTCATTTTTTATTTCTCCTTTTTTACACCGATAAACGCGGTTACAGATTTTTCCGGCGACATTATAAGTGAATCATTTAAAGTAAGTGCAAGGTTTTTCTGGCAGTTTAAAATTTCAAAAAATATTTTCTGTGTTTCAAGAGAAACATCCCCATAACCCGGGCTAAATCGCGGAACAAAAGCATTTCCGTTTTTCTTTTCTGCCTCAAGAAGAAATTCTTCAAGCTTATTGCAATATTCTTCTATATACATAGCACCTGCACTCTGTAAAAAAACACTTAATGCAGGATTTAATCTTGAGTTCTTCTGGATAGCCCTGTCTACTTCTGGTCCGAGTGTTGCAGAAAAAAGATATACACAGTGGCAGCCTTTGAGGTTGTTTGCAAGATCTTTGCTGTAAATTGTTTTATTCCCGAAAGAAATTTTTTTAACTTCGCTCGAAAGTCCCCTGTCATTTTCTGAAACAGAAAGATCAAATCTTATATAACAGCTTCTCGGATTCATGCACGATAAAATTACATCCTGTGCGCGGCAGGCAAGCTTGTACATGTCGCTTTCCGGTTGAGGCGCATCGGTTTTTGCAATTCCCGAATAACGAAACGTTTCTGAAATATCAGCAGAAATCGAATCTCCCGTCATGCGGTGCATAAAGACACTGTTATTAAGGATTTCATCCATGTTCAAAATATAGATTATTTGTAGTTTTATTGCAATAAAATATTTTTTCCAATATATTTTAAAATATGAAGGGCTCAAAAAAAAGTATATTTTTCCTTATCGCCTTTGTTCTTTTAGGCGGAATTCTTTTAATAACTTTTTCTGCAAAAAATGCCGCGAATGTAACCGGTAAAAATCAGGATAAAGATTTTACGGCAGAAAGAGTAGTGTCGCTCGGTCCTGCTGCAACAGAAATTATGTTTGCACTTAATGCAGGTGACAAGCTTGTTGCACGAACAGATTTGTGCAATTATCCGCCCGAAGCAGCTTCTATAAAATCCATCGGTGGTTTTAACGGCCAGAGTATAAGCCTTGAAACAATCATTGACTGTAAGCCGGATCTCGTAATTTTATACGAAGGTATGCACGATTATCTTGTTGAGCCTTTAGAGTCAGACGGAATAAAAGTATATGTCTCAAGGGCTAATTCAATCGAGCAGGTTTTAAAAGAAATCAGTGAAATTGGAAAGCTTGTCGGCCGCGAAAAGCAGGCAGAAGATGAAATTACCAGAATGACAGACAGACTTGTTTATATATCTGCTGAATGGCATTTAGAACAGATTTCTGATGATTCAACAATAAAAAATAATACCGTGTTCTGGCAGGTTTACGATGAACCTCTTATGACTGTTGGAAAAAAATCCTTTATCAGTGATATAATTGAATATGCCGGCGGGAAAAACATTTTTGATGACATCGAACAACCTTATCCTGTCATAACTATGGAAGAAGTCATTAACCGCAAACCCGAATTTTTTATCTGTGTTCAGAATTATTCTAAGCAGACAAAAGATGAAATCGAAAAGAAATTTGGAATAAAAAAAGTAATCGTTATACCTCCCGAAAAAGAAGATATATTTGTGCGACCTGGCCCTCGTTGTGTTGAGGCTGTAGAAAAGCTTTCTGGTTTATTGTGGAATGAAAACTAATATAGAAAGATTTTTAAAAACAATTCCTTTGTTTATCCTCATTTTTTTATGTGTCATCGCAGTATGTACCGGAACAAAATTTATAAACCCGTTTTTACTTTTAAGTGATGCATGCAGTAAAACAGATTTTACAATCGTAACAAGAATAAGACTTCCGAGAGTTCTGCTTTCTGTTTTGTGCGGCGCCTTACTTGGCGGAACAGGAGCAGTGTTCCAGGGATTTTTCAGAAACCCGCTTGCTGATGCAGGTATTATGGGAGTTTCGTCCGGTGCAACTTTCGGAGCGCTTTTAGCCGGAGGACTTTCTTTTTCGTTCTGCAGTTTTTTATCGCCTGTAAGTTTTTTTGCATTTGCAGGTGCAGTTGTTTCTTCGCTTTGTGTTTACGGACTTTCTAAAATATTCCGAGAAAGTTCAAGTATAACTCTTCTTTTGTCAGGAACAGCTGTTGGAACTTTTTTTTCTGCAGTTTCTTCTATTCTGCTTATGACGCGTGATAAAAATTTCCATTCGTTTTATGCGTGGACTATGGGAAGTTTTAATGCAAAAGGCTGGGATGATTTTTTTATGTTTGTAATTCCGTCGGTTATCGCTCTTATTCTTCTTGTATTGTGTGCAGAAGATCTTGATGTGCTTTCCTGCGGCGAAGATGTTGCACAGGGGCTTGGTCTTGATTATAAAAAGACAGAGAAATTTGTTTTACTTGCAGGTTCCCTTGCTGCAAGTTCTGCTGTCTGTGCCGGCGGAATCATTTCTTTTGTCGGTCTTATTGCGCCGCACATCGTAAGAAAAATCTACGGTCCAAAACATAATACACTGATTGTCCAGAGTATGGTTTATGGTGCTGCAATCATGATTTTATCTGACACACTTGCAAGAACGGTTTTATCACCTGCAGAAATTCCTGTCGGAATCGTAACATCGCTTATCGGTGTTCCGTTTTTTATTTTTGTTCTCGTTCAGTTTTGCGGAGAAAGAAAATGATAGAATTAAAAAATGTTACGGCATCATACGGTACAAGAATCATTCTCGACAACATAAGTCTTAAGATTGAACAGAATAAAACCGTCGCTTTGTGTGGTAAAAACGGTTCAGGAAAATCAACTTTACTTTCACTTATCGACGGAATCATTCCTGCAGGTTTAAAAGTTTCTGGAGAAGTCTTGGTTGACGGTCAGAATATTTTTTCTGTCAACAGAAAAGAGGCTGCAAAGTTTGTTTCATATCTTGTGCAGAACGAAAAACCTGTATGGAATTTTTCTGTACGTCAGTTTGTAGAAACCGGACTTTATTCATGCGAAAGAACTTCAAAAATCGAAACAGATAATAAAATCAACGAAGTTTTATCCCGGGTCGGAATTCTGGATTTTTCAGAAAAGAAAATTTTTAATATATCAGGCGGCGAGTTCCAGAAAAGCAGAATCGCGCGTTGTTTGATTCAGCAGAGTAAAAACTTATTATTTGACGAACCTTCAGAGAGCCTTGATGCTGCATTTGAAATTGAGCTTCTTAAAATGCTTAAATCGATTTCGGATAAAGAGGGCAAAACAGTAGTTTTTTCTACGCATGATGTTAATTCTGCGCTCAGGTTTGCAGATGATGTTCTGGTTTTAGACAGGGGAAATATTATAGAAAAAACTCCCGCTTCTATCATAGAAGAAGGCTGTAAAGTTTTTGAAAAAGCCTTTGATGCAAAAATAAGCCTCTGCTATCCGGCAGAAGCCTCGTCCGGCGCCGGAAAGCCTGTGGTCGTATTTGATTGATTCCGCCTTGTATATATTGACAGAAAACCGTATTTTCTATAATATACAAAAACTCACGTTGTATATTTAGTAAGGTAGGTGAAATATATGTCTAGATCTTGTGATGTTTGCGGAAAAGCACCATTATACGGATGCAAAGTTAGTAAGACTTATAATCATACAAAACGCACATGGCGTCCAAATTTGCTTAAAGTAAAGACAGAAATAGGTGGAACAACTCGTACAATCAACGTATGTACACGTTGTCTTAGAAGCGGATTCGTTCAGAAAAAAGTTCGCGTTCCAAAAGAAACACCGGCTTCTACAAACTAAGATTTGCATTAAATGCGCTTAAAACTGTCCATTCCGGGCAGTTTTTTTTATGCACTTGACTTTTACAATGCGAAAAGCTTGCTTAAACTTTTGTTCTAAAGGACAAAATGAAATCAATTGTAATTTATAACAGTCAGACCGGATTTACAAAGCAGTATGCACAGTGGATTAGCGACACTGCAGGCTCTTCTATAGCAGCTTCCAGTGGTAGCGAGATTTTCTTTGCGATTTTTTCTGCTGCGGAAAACTGGTTTTGATTCAATCTAGCCTCATCGGAAATTATAAAATTAATGACTTACTGAACAAATTTTATATCATTTGCAGGATCACAAGGAAAATATCAAGGCAATCATGTACGGCGAAACTGAAAAGCTTTTTACCTCATATTTTCGCGATTACCTTGAAC
>CAJORB010000047.1:0-78203 GCA_905236565.1 uncultured Treponema sp.
ATACCTGAGACGCAACGCGCGAAATCAAATCAAGAATCGGACCTCGACCGCGTGCACTTGCCATGATATCGTAAAATACAAGTTCATCAACACCCTGACGATAATATTCTGCAGCCATCTCAACCGGGTCACCGATGTCGATGTTGTTCTGAAACTTTACACCTTTTGTCGTGCGTCCATCTTTTACATCAAGACATATTATGATTCTTTTTTTTAACATAAAATTTCTCCGTTAGTGCTGATTGTTCCAGTGCAGTAATTTTTTAAAAGTGTAAGTCCTGCAACTCCTGATTTTTCCGGATGAAACTGGAATGCATAAATGTTTTCTTTCTGTACGCATGACGGAACTTTTATTTCATATTCGCACACGCCTTTTATTACGCTTTCGTCCTGAGGCTGAATTACATACGAATGAACAAAATAGAAATCCGAATTTTCTGCAACGCCTTTAAAGAGAGGGCAGCCACCGTTTGTGTAACTTATGTTGTTCCATCCCATGTGAGGAACTTTAAGCTCGCTGTTCTGCCACAGGTTAGAAAAATGTCTTATCTTTCCCGGAATAAATCCAAGACACTTTGTATCGCTTTCTTCTGAATAATCAAAAATAATCTGCGAGCCAAGACAGATTCCAAGAAGCGGCTTTTTTGAGTTAACCCATTCACGCAAAAAATCTGCAAGCCCAGACGAATTAAGCTGTTCCATCGCGTAGGCTGCTTCTCCAACTCCAGGGAAAATAAGTCTGTCACAGTCTTTAAAATCTTTTGGATTTTTTGAGCGGATATATTTTATGTTAAGGCTTTCTAATGCGCGTTCAACACTTTTTATGTTTCCGGCATTGTAATCAACGATTCCTGTCATATCTATTCCTCTTCGCTCCATGCATAGGGTGGAGTTTTTTATATTTCGTAAGTTGCGCGGTTGTTGTCTGTTTCAAAAACATCAACACGGTACAAAAGTTCAGCAAGTTTTTTATTGTTTCTGGCAAGGCTGTCAAAAATATATTTTGCAATTCGTTCTGCGCTCGGATTCTGGTCAAAAACAGATTTCCCGTTTTCTGTAAGGTCATTTAAGTTCGTGTGGTCAATAGTATTAAGAACGCCTTTTAAGTCCTTTTTTAGTTCCGAAAAGTCGTATAACATTCCGCCTTCAGAAAGATTTTCACCCCTAAGGTAAACGCGAACTTTGTAATTATGGCCGTGCAGATTTTCGCATTTTCCGTGATAGTCACGAAGAAAATGAGCGGCTGCAAAACTGTCTTCTATTCTGACTTTGTACATATGGAAAGTATATAAAAAAAACGTGGTTTTTGCAAACTGCAGTTTGGTATCGTCTGGATTTTGTTGATTGAAAATCAATTGGAACATCCGGCAGTTTAACTTACTCAATCTCATCCAAAGTTGGGATTGAATCCAATGCGCCGTTTCGTGTTACTGCAATTGATGAAGCTTTTGCCGCCAGCGAAAGGCATTCTTTTATATTCAACCCTTTTATAAGCGAGGCTATAAAGTAGCCTGTAAATGTGTCTCCTGCGGCCGTTGTATCGACGGCTTTAACTTTAAAAATATCCTGGTGATAAAAATCATTTTTGTCTTTATAAACAGAGCCTTTTTCTCCGAGTGTCAGAACAGTTTTTGATTCAGGATAATTAAGCAGAATTTCTTTTAAAATTTCTTCAGGAGTAGTTTTGCCTGTCATCTGACGGCCTTCGATTTCGTTCAATATAAAATACGAAATTTTAGACATATCGCATTTAAAAAGTGCGTCGTCAAAAGGAGAAGGGTTTAACACAATCTGAAGCCTGTGTTCATAGGCCTTATCAATTATTTTATCAAGAAGGTTTATTTCGTTCTGTAAAATAAGAAAGTCGCCGCTTTCAAAATGACTTAAAACCTCATCTATAAATTCTTCTGTCATGCATCGGTTTGCACCTCCACAAAGGATAATGGAATTATTTCCTTTTTTATCAACCTGAATTATCGTATGTCCGGAACGTCCTTTTGTTTTTTTAATAAATTCAGCATTAACCCCGTTTTCAAGGCATTTTTTTATGAGAATATCGCCGTCGTTTCCGACCATGCCGGCATGATAGACTTCTGCACCTGCTCTTGCAAGTGCTATTGACTGGTTTAAACCTTTGCCGCCGCAGTTTTCGTTTATTTCAAAACTTAACTGGGTTTCTCCCGGGGTTACAATGTGATCAACTTTATAAACTGAATCGATGTTAAGGGAACCGAATGATAATACTTTCATAAAACCTGCCTCGCTTTTCTGTTATATGATTTTATTTTGAGTTTTAAAAATTTTCCACAATAATATTATCAACTTTTATGGCTATTTTAACATCTTTGTTTAGGGACATAAAAAACGCGGCATTTTAAGCCGCGTTTTTGCACGCTTGCCTTTCGGCTGCGCATTTTTCATTGTTTTTATAGTTATTATTAAACTTCGAACTGGTCGACCTGATTTCCCATCTTTGTAATCGAATCTTCCATGAGGTTTGAAATCTCAGAAAGTGTGGTACCCATCTGATTGATTTTTCTTGTACTCATGGCCATTTCTTCCATTCTCTGCTGCATGTTAGCGCTTTCGCTCTGCAGGATTCCGATTTCACTCATGATTGTGCGGCTGTTGGTTGCCATTTCTTTAGAAGCAGATTTTACCTGATGAGTACTGTCGTTCATTCCGTGAAGAGCAGTAGTAATCTGGCTTGAACCAGACTGCTGTTCTGTCATTGCTTCTTTTATCTGACGTACAAGAGAATCTGTTTCATGAATTTCTGATGCAAGATGTGCATATCCCTGAACACCTTTCTGAGTTGCGTTAACTACAGTTCCGATTGTGTTCTGAATTCTTGAAAGTTGTTCACCGATTGTCTTTGACTGTCCAGAAGAAGTTTCAGAAAGCTTACGAATTTCATCTGCAACAACCGCGAAACCTTTACCGGCTTCACCGGCGTGTGCAGCTTCGATTGCGGCGTTCATAGCAAGAAGATTTGTCTGCTCTGCAATAGAAGCAATTACTGCGTTGGCTTCGCTAAGGAGCTTAGATTGATTTTCGATTTCAGAAATCTGCGACTGGAGTTCTTCCTGAGTTTTAGCTCCTGTCTGTGCATCAGATTCAAGAATACCAAACGATGTAACCATTTTTTCTACAGAGTGATTTACTTCGTTTATGTTTGCAATCATCTGTTCGACAGCAGTTGATGCTCCTTGTACAGAATCTGCCTGTGAAGCAACAAGCTGTTCAAGTGAATCAATACTTTCGAGAATGCGTTTTACGCTGTCTGCTGTCTGAGCAACTCCTTCATTCTGTGAAGAAATATTAGTTCCTACACTTTCGATACTTGAACTGATGTGAGTAATTGCAGCCATAGTTTCATTTGTTGAACTCTTTAACTTATGACCTGCATCGTTAAGCGCATTTTTTGTCTGCTTCATGTTTCCGATGATATCCTGGAGCTTTTCTGAGTAAACGTTAAAGCTGTCTGCAACATCACCGATTTCGTTTTTGGATTTTATGCTTATTCTCTGAGTGAGGTCTGCTTTTCCCTGTGCAATCTGTACTGCGCTTTCGCTCAAACTGTCCTGAATTATTTTAAGAGGACGAATTATTTTTCCTGTTATGATTGCAGTAATTATAGCAATTATGATTGCAAAGATAATACAGGTAAAAAGAGTTGTATTCATTGTGCTAAAGAATGCTTCATAAACCGTATCATACGGACAGAGTGCAATAATCTGATATCCTGTTTTATCATTCTTAATCTTTTTCGTAAGATATGTCTTATAATTTCCATCCGGAACTTTAATCTTTCCGTTTTCTTCTTTTGAAGTAGCGAATGAAGTTAAATCAGGAATTCCAACTTCACTTAATTTTTTAAATTTATTTTCTCTTATTCCTGTGTCTGCAAGAACAATTCCGTCTTTCTGAATCAACATAAAGAAAGAATCTTTTCCAAGTTTCATGTTCTCCAGAATTGAATTGAGTGTATCAAGAGAAACTTCGATAGAAGCGTTCCCGATGAAGTTTCCGTTTTTATCATAGGCACAGCGTGTGATTCCGACTACGGTTGTACCAACAGTAGAAGCAAATGCATCAGTAATCATTACCTGACCTTCGCCTTCTGATGCAGTCTGATACCATCCACGTTTTCTCGGATCATATCCACCGTTCATTGAACCGTCAAAGTTTGTTGCGTAGCCGCCCCATTTTGTTCCAATGTAAATTTCTGCAATGTCTGTATCATTTTTAGCAAAGTCCTTGCAGAGTCTTCTTATGTTCAGTTCTGTTTCGCTTTTAGAGTAGCTCGGAATTTTTATTTCTCCGACTTCGTTTGCAAATGAGTGAATCGTATCATCTGCTGCTTTTACCTGATCAGACTCGGCAAATACATTAAGTTCTGCTTCTTTTGCCCTAAAGAACATCGAAATAGAATCCGAAAACTCAGAAATTGCCATTCCTGCGCTGTCGTAAAAATTGTTCAGACAGTATTTAGAAAAAAGGGAAGAAGTTATGTTTATTGCAAGCATAGCTACCAGAAGAATGATTACAGCAACGCTGATAGAAAGTTTTGTAGAAAGGGGAGTTCGTTTTTTGCTCATATAATTTCCTTAACTGATAAATTACTCAATTCTCTATTATATCATACTTCAGACGGAATTGACTAAAAAAAGTAAAAAAAATGCTAAAAAGGGCGCAAATTCGGGCTAAAAGCTTTTGGCATATAAGTTTTCTTGTAAATAATTTTTATATGCGATAAAATGCAATATATGGAAAAAAAGCTTTCTTTATTACTTTCTGCCATTAACGGAAAGGCTCTGGCCTGCGACGGGGTGACAGAGCAGGATTTGGATATAATCGGAATTACGCCAATAACGGATCTCGTTTTTGATTCACGCCTTGTAAAGCCGAGAGCGCTGTTTTTTGCACTCCCCGGACACCATACAGACGGAAACAGATTTATAGCAGATGCAATCGAAAGGGGCGCAAATGCAGTAATTTACGAAGGCGAAATCCCGCATGAAGAACAGTTAAAGATTGCAAAAGCTGTCGTTAAGCGTGGGATCGAAGATTTAGGACAAAAGCAGACTGTACTTCCAGTTTTCTTTAAAGTAGATGATGCTCAAGGTTCGATGGCACCAGTGTCAGACGCTTTTTATGATTCACCATCTAAAAAACTTGCAGTAATCGGCGTAACCGGAACAGAAGGAAAGTCGAGCACTGTTTCTTTTGTCTGGCAGCTTTTACGTCTTGCAGGACACAAGGCAGGTTTTATTTCTACAGTTCAGTATTCACTCGGAGCAGAAGCTCTCGCAAACCCGCAGCACACGACAACACCAGAAGCTCCGATTGTTCAGAAATATTTATATGAAATGGTGCAGAACGGCTGCGAATATGCAGTTGTAGAAAGTTCAAGCCATGGGCTTTCAAAAAAATTAAACAGACTTGGTAATGTAAATTTTGACTGCGGAATTTTCATGAACGTAACTCTTGAGCATCTTGAGTTTCATAAAACTTTCGAACAGTACAAAGATGATAAGGCAAATCTTTTTCGCGCACTTGATGAAAACGATCACGTTAAGACAATCAATAATGTGCGCCAGATAATTCCTTCTTTCGGAATCGTAAATCTCGAAGACCCTGAGTGCATGTTCTTTGCAGGCTGCACGAAAAAAAATGTGTTTGGTTTTACGACAGACGGAATGGCAGGGAAAGCTGCAGGCGAATCCGGAACGAACGCAGTTCCGCTTCCAAAAATTCCTGACGGCTTTCCAAGTATGAAAGCAAAAAATATTGCATCAGCACGTTTTGGAATTTCATTTACTGTTGACGCGTGCGGCAGTTCAGCCGGAACAGTACTCAACGCCGATCCTGCTTTACCTCGCGAGCATAAAAGTTTTCAGGTAACTGCAACTCTTCCAGGAGCGTTCAATGCATACAATATAATGGCGTCCCTCATTGCAGTGAGCGGACTAACAGGCGTTCCGTTTGAAGAACTTGCAAAACTTGTGCCGGAGCTAAAACCAATCACAGGCCGAATGACGACTTTAGATTTAGGTCAGAGCTTTGAAGTAATAATCGATTATGCACACACACCGTCAAGCTTTGAAACAATTTTTCCTCCATTAAAGAAAAGATGTGACGGAAGAATTTTTGCATTGTTTGGAAGTGGTGGTGAGCGCGATCTTACAAAGAGGCCGCTGCAGGGTGAGATTGCAGGCAAGTGGTGCGATGTAGTTGTTCTTGCAGATGAAGATCCGCGTGGAGAAGATCCACACAAGCTGTTAGAAGACATTGCTGTCGGTGCGCGCAAGTCAGGCAAAAAAGATGGAATCGATTTATTTATAATTCCGGATAGACCGACTGCAATAAGAAGAACTTTTGAGATGGCAAAAAAAGGTGATATCGTTTTACTTTTAGGTAAAGGTCACGAAAATTCTATTATATATAAAGATTTTGTAATGCCTTATGATGAAATCGAAGAAGCAAAAAAGGCATTGCAGGAAATACTTAAATAAAATGAGGATTTAAAACAATGATGACGGTAGCAGTAATTTATGGCGGTAAATCAAGTGAACATGAAGTTTCTCTCGTGTCTGCAACAGGTGTTGTAAGAAACATTAACCGCGAAAAATATTCTATAGAATTAATCGGCATCTCAAGAGACGGCAGATGGTACAAAACGCCGCAGGAAGAACTTGAGCGTGTCATCACAAATGAAAAAGCAACATTAAAGATTTATGAAGAAGAAGAAAATCTTGTTACTGTTGTTCCTGCCGGCGGTATGGGCTGCTTTATGTGCGGTTCAAAATCAATCCGTGCAGACGTTGTTTTTCCTGTAGTTCATGGTCAGTTCTGCGAAGACGGAACACTCCAGGGGCTTTTTGATATCTGTGACATTCCATATGTAGGCTGCGGCTGTATGTCATCGGGTGTTACGATGGATAAAGAAAAGACAAAGAGTGTATGGAATGCTGCGGGGCTTTTAACTGTTCCGTATGTACTCATGACAAGAACAGATCTTGCAGATTCTAAAAAGTACGATGTTGTTTTTGAAAGGGCAGTTAAAGAACTTGGGTTCCCGCTTTTTGTAAAACCATGTAATGCAGGTTCTTCTGTAGGCGCTTCAAAAGCATCTTCTCCAAAAGAACTTTCTTTTGCGCTCCTCGAGGCTTTTAATTATGACAATAAAGTTTTAATCGAAAAAGCAATCAATGCACGCGAAATCGAATGTTCTGTAACAGGGATTTCTACATGCGAAGTAGAAGATAATCCTGAGTCCCTCTGTAAAGCTTATCTTCCAGGAGAAATTATGCCTAATCATGAGTTTTATGATTACGATGCAAAATACAATGACCCGGAAGGTGCTGCATTAAAAGTGCCGGCAGATTTAAGCGAAGAGGAGACAAAGAAAATTCAGAAAATTGCAGTTAAGGCATACCGCGCAGTTGATGCATCAGGTTTAAGCCGCGTAGATTTCTTTATCGATAAGGATGACGGAAAGATTTATCTTAACGAAATTAATACGCTTCCTGGTTTTACACCGATAAGTATGTTCCCTAAAATGTGCGGGGCATCCGGACTTAATTATTCTGATTTAATTGAATATCTTTTAAACGAAGCAGTACAAAGATATAAATTTAAGATGCAGCTATTGACTACAAAATAAACGGAGTTTATATGAGTTACAATCCACATGTATATCCTGAAGGATGTTTTTTTAATTCAATCGAAGATATAAAGGACAAGCATATTACCGTAATGGGGCTTGGTCTTAACGGCGGCGGTGAAGCATCCGTTAAATTTCTTCTTCGCCACGGCGCTCATGTTCTTGTAACTGACATGAAGACAAAAGAGCAGCTTAAGGCAACGATTGATTCAATTAACATGGATAAAACTCTTGACACTTCGCGCCTCACTTATGTTCTCGGCGAACATCGCATCGAAGATTTTTCTAACGCCGACTGTGTAATAAAAAATCCGGGCGTTAAATTTAACGGTAATAAATATCTAGAAGCTGCAAAAGCAATCGAAACAGATATAAGCCTTTTTTTAAAATTTACAAAAGCAAAAATAATTGCAGTAACAGGAAGTAAAGGAAAATCAAGTACAGTAAGCGCAATTTACTACGGACTTGAAAAATC
Organism: uncultured Treponema sp.; assembly: GCA_905236565.1. GTDB lineage: Bacteria > Spirochaetota > Spirochaetia > Treponematales > Treponemataceae > Treponema_D. Next base: position 8,145 of record CAJORB010000047.1, read on the forward strand.
AGGCTTTGACGTTTTCTTAGGCGGAAACATCACCGTAAGCCCACTTACTTTTCTTGAACAGACTTCAGAAAAATCTGTAGTAGTTCTTGAACTTTCAAGCTGGCAGCTTGCAGATTTACGCGGAAGAAAATTATTAAAGCCATATATTTCTCTCATCACAAAAATCGTTCCTGATCATCAGAACTGGTACGAAAACATGGGCGACTATGTTTCTGATAAGCGTTTGATTTACGCAGATCAGACAAAAGAAGATTTTACAATCGTTGATTATGACGGGGACGCAATCGGAACCGGCCCGATGTGCGGCGGTACCTGGGGCGACCTTTTTGCGCGCGAAACTAAGGCAACTGTACTTCGTTACAGTCAGTGTGATTTAGGAAAAAACAAATATTTCATAAACGGTGCATGGCAGTCGTTTAACGATGACAATGTTTTTTCCGGAATGGTAAAACTTCCTTCATGGCAGAGCGCGCAGAGGGTTTTAGGAAAATTAAAAGTTCCAGGCCGCCATATGAGATCAAACACATTAAACGCTGCACTCGTTTTAGCCCTCATGAATGTCGAGCCATCTAAAATAGAAGAAATACTTGCAGAGTGGACAGGTATTCCGCACCGCCTCCAGTATTTTCATTCGTGGAAAGGTCCTGACGGAAACACTTACAAGTTTTACAACGACTCGTGCTCTACTGTTCCAGAAGCAGCGGCGGCTGCGAGCCAGGCATTCGGTAAGCCTGTAATTTTTATCACAGGCGGAACTGACAAAGGCCTCGAGTTTGATATTCTTGCCGACACGTTAAACTACAAAGAATCTGGCAATACAAAAGTTAAAAGCCTTTACCTTCTTGCAGGAAACGGAACCGATAAACTCGTGTCGCTTCTTGATAAAGCAGGCGTAAAGTACAACGGACCTTATGACAGCCTTGAGTCGCTTCTTAATGCTGTAAAGGACGAAATTAAAGCAGGCGCCGCGTCTGATTTTTCTGATACGATTGTATTTAGTCCTGGTGCTACAAGCTTTGGAATGTTTACAAACGAGTTTGACCGCGGAAATAAATTTATGGATCTTGTTAAAAAGATTTTCTAAAATTGATAGAATTTATTTAAAACTTTTTTATATATAGTGTATGGAAACATACATTTATACTCAGGATGAGCTTGATGAGTTTAATGCTTCGCATGTTTTTGCAGAAGATGACGAAGTGTTAAATGCTGCAAAAAAAGCTTTTAAAGTTGAATACCTATATCCCTGGCAGCGGCTTGTAATTTCTAACATTCTTGATTCTTACCGTGATCAGAATACGACAGAAGTAAAAGATTTAAAAGACAAAAGTAAAGCCGATGCAGATTTTTCTGACGCATTCTGTCTTGGTCGCCAGATTGTTCTTCTTCCTACAGGTGCCGGTAAGTCGATGTGCTTTTTAGTTCCATCGATAATGCTCGACGGCGCGACTTTAATCATCTATCCGCTTTTAGGACTTATGGCAGACCAGGAGCGCCGCATGAAAGAAGGCGGAATTTCTTCTGTTATTTTTAGGGGCGGTCAGACAGAAGCAGAGCGCGAGGAGAGTTTTAAAAAACTAAAGGACGGTGCAAAGATAATTATTGCAAATCCAGAAGTTCTTCAAAACGAAAATCTACTTTTAAAACTAAAAGAATTTAAGATAAGTCATATTGCAATCGACGAAGCGCACTGCGTTTCTGAATGGGGCGATTCATTCAGGCCGGCGTATCTTAAGCTTGGCGACGTGATTAAAAGACTCGATGTAAAAATCGTAACTGCATTTACGGCAACTGCAAGCCCAAAAGTTCTGTCGCGCATTGCAGAAGTTTTGTTTGATAACGATGCACATATCGTGCGTTCAGAAAGCGACAGACCAAACATTCATTATCATGTACGTTACGCTTATGCAAAAGAAAAAGAAGTTTTTAAATTGTGTTCAACCTGTAAGCGGCCGATACTTATTTTCTGTGGAACCCGTGCAAAATCAGAAGAACTTGCGCGAGATTTGCGCTCATATTTTTCTCCTGATGATGTTCGGTTTTATCATGCAGGACTTTCACGCGAAGAAAAAACAGAAGTAGAAAAATGGTACTTTCCTCATAAAAATGCAATCCTTTGCAGCACGTGTGCGTTCGGGATGGGAATTGATAAGAGTGATATAAGGACTGTCATTCATTATGAGCCTTCGACTACAGCAGAATCTTATATTCAGGAAGCGGGCCGCGGCGGAAGGGACAGAAAAACTGCAGACGCATATCTTATCTGGAATTATGATGACAGCGAAAAATTTGGTGCTTACGAAAAAAACTCGAGGGAACGTGTGATAAAAAATTTTGCAGAAAGCACGACATGCAGAAGACAGGTTTTGCTTGATGCGCTCGGTGCAGAAAAAGCGATATGTTCCGGTTGCGATGTATGCGACGCGGCCCGCACTGTTAAGGCTAAGCGCAGTTTTTTTTCTCCTGTGTTAAGACTCCCGTCTTTGAACAATGCAGAAGATATGAACGAAACGATACGGTTTATAAAATGGCACCAGAAACAGTTTACAAAAAAAGAGCTTATTCCGGTTTTAAAAAATCATTTTAATATGAAGACGCTCAAGCTTTTTAAATGCCGCGTCTGGACAGAACAGGATATAAGGGCGATTTTAGTTCAGCTTGAAAAAGAAAAGAAAATAAAGACGTGCGGCTTTTTGTGGAATAAAAAAATTGCGGCAGTTTATTCTTCTGCCGGCTGTTCTTCGCCGCCTTCTGCGTTTTCGCCTTCTGGTTTTGGTGCAGGAGCTGCTTCCTGAATGATTTTTTTCTTAGGCTTAGGCGGCTTTTTTTTATAGCGGGCAACATAGCTTATGAAATTGCAGTAGAGGATTACGGCAATAGCCGCAAAAATTGTATATCGGTTTAATAAAACTGCCTTTACGACAGGAATTATCTGGTCGAGTTTCATATATTCAATTATCGTATATTTATGCGAAATTTTCAATAAATATATTTATATAGAAGAAAGCGGAATAAAAGCAGTTCCGGCATGGTTTTTCCTGTTCCCGGCTGTTACTTTTAACGAGCCGATTTTGTTTGACTAAGGACAGTTATGACATTAAAATAGATGAAAGGTTGGGAAAATGCTTTTTTTGCATTTTTTTTAAGGGTTTTTCAGGAGTTTTTATGAAAAAGAAAAATTTTTCCGGCTTAAAGGCGGTTTTTGTTTCGCCTGTATTGTTAATTATAGCCACAATTGCGATGAGCGGCTGTTCATTCTTTACAAACAGCTGGGGTAAGTCGTTCTCACGAGATATGACTGATGTTTATTCTAAACAGAGTCTTGATAAACTTCTTGAGCTTGCAAATGATCCTTCGCTCCAGAATGACAAGGAAGCTTCAAAGCAGCTTCTTGCAGCTATCGGAGAAAAGGATGTTACATCTCTTTCTGCAGAAGAAAAGAATACAGTTCTAAAACTTACGATTTCAACTTCGATTAATGCGCACACTCTTGCGACTACACTTGATAATATTCAGAATGCCACAAGCGGAAGTGCAAGTTCAGATACTGTAGATGCAATCGTAAACGGAATCCTTGACTCGTTTGAGCCGACAGATATTTCTGCATTTGCAACACTGATGGGAGATTCTGCATCGGTTTCTGCAATGGACCCGGTTTTAATTTGTATTTCAACGATTTGTGCTGCAACTCAGATTGCAAAAGAAAACAATCTTGTCGATGCTGACGGTGTACGTGATGCTCTTGTAGATGTAGCAGATCATGGAAATACTGGAAATACAGTTCATGATGCAGCCGAAGCTATTGCAGGTTCAGGTAATACAGAAAATATAAGTACGCTTGAGACAATTTTGGGCGGATTTAAAAACATCGACTTTGATGCAGAAATTATAAGCGGAAGCACTTTAAGGGAAATGTTCCCTAATTCACCTAATCCATAGTTAAGGAGGTTTGTATGAAAAAGATTTATTCAATTGCAGCAGCATTCATTATTTCGACAGGCCTTCTTTCTGCCCTGGAGTACAAGCCGACTCTGCATGTGCAGCCGTCTGTACGACAGCAGGGCTTTGGTGGCTTTTATACAACTGATGTAAATGATTTTTACGGAATATACGCAAACCCTGCAATGCTTGGTTTAAATAGAGCTCATTCTCTTTTTCCTTCTCTTGATTTACATCTTGCTGGTCCTCTTGCTGACATACCTCGTTTTGTTCGTTCTTTAAAGAGTAATGACACGACTGTTATCTCAGAAATCATCGAAAAAGAAAACGGCTTCAGGCTTTCGATGGATCTTCAGCCGTTCCTTTCGTTTGGTCATGTAACTTCGTTTGGTTTCGGATGGGGATTTTCAAATCAAGCTTTTATGAAAGCAGAAGTTCCTGGCATTACAAACTCAAATTTTAATCTTGGTTTAGAAAGTGTATTTACTGCAGGTTATGGATTTAGTCCTCTTAATACAGATAATCACAGGCTTTCGATTGGTATAACTGCAAAAGGATTTTTCCAGATTGCAGGTGTTATGAATGATGGAATTCTTGATATCGTTGACACACTTTCTGATGGAGATGTTAAAAATATTCCGGCATATGTAACTACAGGATTTAGTTTTGATGCAGGAATTTTTTACTCACTCTGTAATACTCTTGATGTTGCACTCGTAGTTTATGATCCGTGGTCACTTGTTCTTAAATCAAAGAGTACATTCGGTGATATATTTAAGTTCAATTTCAAGAAGTCAGATGCTTTTGATCCAAGAATCGCTGCGGGATTGTGCTATCATGTTTATACAGATTGGTCACGCGGAAAAATTTCTGAGCTTAACATCAGGGCTGACTACAGAAACTTTATGGTATTCTTTGATGAACTTTCCAGAAACCCTATTCTTGAACTTTCTGCAGGTGTAGAAGCTGTCTTTATGGATATAATTTCTTTGAGATTCGGAATGTCAGAAATGTATCCTTGTGCAGGTGTTGGTTTAAAACTTGCTAACTTTAATATTGATTTTGCAATTTACGGAAGAGAACTTGGTCTTGAACCTGGAAGTTGTCCGTGCTTAAATTCTTCAATATTCGTTGGTTTTAAATTCTGATGAAACAGCAGTACACAGCCTGCGTAATCGGAACGGGCAGAATAGGTTTTACTCTTGGCTTTGATAAAAAACGCGAGCAGCCTGCAAGTCACACAATGGCTCTTTTAAAAAATAAACGCATAAGAATTATCGCAGGCTGCGATAAAAATTTTGACGAGCTTAAAAAGTGGAAAGAATATGTTGACGGCTCTTTTAGTCAGTTCAGCTTTAAAGAAGAAAAAAAAGTAAAAATCTTTTCGACTGCAGAAAATCTTTTTTTAAATTGTAATCCCGATATTGTTGTAATTGCCGTAAACGAAGACAGTCATCTAGAAACGGCGCTTTATGCAATTTCTAAAAAACCGCGCCTTGTCATTTTAGAAAAACCTGTTGCACTTAACACAAAAGAAGCAGAGCTTATCGTAAAGCAGAGTGCAAAATATAAAGTTCCGGTTTTAGTAAATCATGAAAGGCGTTTTGCACTCGACTATAAACTTGCGTTCGATTACATGAGTAAGATTGGAGACGTTCAGAAAATTACGGGATATCTTTTTTCGGGAATGCGTCTTTATGATCCTGCCCACGAAAAAACAGGCGGCTACAGTCTTTTGCACGACGGAACTCATCTTGTAGACGTGGTTTTATATCTTTTATCTGCATGTGGAGAAGAAAAACTTTCTAAGCCTGTCATAACAGGGCTTTGCCGTGATGAAAAAAATAAAAAAGTAATACGCGGCTTTACTGCAAACTACACAACTAAAAAAGTTCCGGATATTTCTTTTGTAATGTCAGGAAAGAGCCGCTTTTTTGGCTTTGAAGTTGAAGTTATAGGAACCGAAGGAAAAATTTCGATAGGTAACGGTCATGCAGAATTTTACAAGAGGGAAGAGTCAAAGCTTTATACAGGATTTTTCTCGCTCGAAAAAGATTGCAGTATAAAAGTTCCGCGAAAGACAAAATATTTTTCAAACATGATCCAGAATGCTGTAGATTTTCTTGACGGCAATGCACAATTAAAATCAACGCTAAAAACCGGCCTCGACGCCCTTAAGGTTCTCGAAGAAATCAAAGGGAAAATAAAATAGCGCTGCAAAATATATGCTTTGACGAAAAAAAACACCGCAAAAACTGCGGTGTCTTCTATAAACCTTAAAAAGAATTAGTATTCTTTTTTTTCTGTCTTTCTTTTCTTGTTCAAAAGTTTTCTTTCGAGAGTTGTTTTTTTCTGATGAAGAATAGAAGATGGTTTTTCGAAATATTCACGTTTTTTGTATTCGCGAATGATGCCTTCTTTTTCTACCATGCGTTTAAAACGTTTGATAGCTTTTTCAAGGTTTTCTGTTTCGTCAACGCTGATTGTTGCCATAGTGTAGTTCACCTCCTTTTCTTCGGTAATTCCGTAAAAACATTGTAATATTATAGAAAAAAGGGCATTTAATCAAGGGGTAGGGAGCGCCTGCCTCCGGACGCTCAGCCAGCAATTTTTTTGTGCACCTGGCATGGTAGCGCTTTATAAATGAATATGCTATAGTCTATTCCATGGTGAAAATCGAAGGCGCTCTGGCGCTTGCTGTCTGTGCTCTCTGCTGGAGTCTTGCAGGCGTTTTCTTAAAATATGTAGATATAAACTCATTTGCAACCGCTGGTTTTAGAAGCCTTTTTGCGTTCCTCACCCTCATGGCATTTACTAAAAGATTTCCCCGAATCAGGATTTTCGAAACCGACGAAGGCTGCCAAAAAGCCGTCTCGAAAGCTAAAAAAATAAACCGAAAGGCAACTCTCTATCTCTGGCTTAGTGCGATAAGCTATGCCGTTACGATGATTATTTTCTGTCTTGCAAATAAACTTACTTATTCTGCAAATGCGGTTCTCCTTCAATATACTTTTCCGATCTGGATTATAATTTTTGGTCCTCTAATTCTTGGAGAAAAAAATACGAAGGTCGACTACATCGCAATTGCAGGAGTAATCGTCGGAATGCTTTTGTTTTTTGCAGAAAATATTTTTGCAGTTCCAGACGGAAAGTTTAAGGACACTCAGGTTCTGGGAAATCTTCTTGCACTTTTTTCAGGCGTTTCATTTGCGGGAACTACGATTTTCCAGCGTAAGCAGTCGATGATTTCTCCGATGGATAATACTTCTTTTGATTCGTTCATGCTTGCTCAATTGATAGCCACTGTGTTCGGTGCGCCTTTTGTATTTTTTACTTCAGACGGAATTCCAGGTATAAAATCTTTTATCTTTTTAATTTTGCTGGGCTGCGTGCAGATGGGATTTGCTAATATCGCTTATTCGATCGGAATAAAAAAAGTGCGCGCACTTTCTGCTTCTCTCATCACGATGATTGAGCCTTTAATGAATCCTGTGTGGGTTTTTATTTTTGTTCACGAGCTTCCGGGCTTTTTGTGCATTCTCGGCGGAATTCTTATCATCGCCTGTGTAATTCTTCGCGAAGTGTTTAATAAAAGAAAGGGCGCGTGATTATTTTTGAATCGGCTTTGTAAGCTTCCAGTATTCCGGCGCGTGAGCACTTATTACCCAGCCGCCGTTATAAAAACCATTTTCATTTGCAGTCGGAATAACCCAGATAACCTTTGCAGGATTTTCCGTATCGTAATAAAATTCGTTAGAAATCCAGTTGCCTTTATTTTCGCATTCAAAATTAAAAACATCTTTCGGCTCGGTTTTAAAACTGAATATATAACGCCCTGACCTTATGTTTATGTGCATGCACATTCCGCCAGAAAGATAATAACGTCTCTGATATTTATGCGTAATTTTTGGAGTCGAAATCCACGCGTACGCTGCTTTTAGTTTTGTATACGTTACGTCTTCTCCTGTTTCTGCATCGCGAACTGTCATCCAGCATCTTATGTCATTTAATTCAGGTGAGTTTTCTGGTCTGTAGATTATGAGTGACCACGGATTATGTTTTAATGGTTTACTCTCCTGTGTTAATGCTGAATTTAATCCAAGCAACATAAAGGCTGCGAAGAGAAATATTTTTATTTTTATAAATGAATTTTTTTTCATATCCATGTGCCTTTTTTTATTAAGTTCAGCATATATAATTTTATCAGATATAAAAAAAAGAGCAATAAAAAGTTTGCAAAATGTGCCTGTACGGATTTATAATTAAAAGTGGCAGTGTGCAGAGTAGTGCAGTGCGATTTTATAAGGAGGTGCAGCATGACGATACGCGAATGTTATGAAAAAAGTGGTGAAGACTTTAATGAAGTCTATGAGCGTCTTTTATCAGAAGACCGTATAATTAGATTTGCTATTAAATTTTTTGAGACGCCCGAATTTTCTGAACTTGAAAAAGCTTTAGAAGAAAAAAATGCGGATGCTGCATTCCGTGCAGCACACACATTTAAAGGCAATGCTCTTAGCATGGGCTTTTTAGTTCTTGCCCAGAAAGTTTCTGATATTGTAGAGCTCCTTCGTCCGCGCCCTTCTGTAGAACCTGGCCTTGATGAAGCTTTGGCTCTATTTAAGGACTTTAAAACAGAATACGAGCGAATTAAAGATATTTTTCAAGAACTGCAGTAAGCTTCTGTATGTTAAGCGGCTTTGCAATGTGATCGTTCATTCCGGCTTTGAGCGAAAGCTGTCTGTCTTCCTCGAAAGCGTTTGCGGTTATTGCAACAATCGGAATATCTGCATGCTTTTTATTGCTTAAGCTCCTGATTTTCTTTGTAACTTCATATCCGTCCATTTCCGGCATCTGAATATCCATGAGGATTAAATCATAGACATCGTCGTTGCAGTGTTCAACTTTTTCGATGGCTTCTTTTCCGCTGGTAGCTTCGTCTACAAAAATTCCTTTGTCTGTAAGAATAAGATTTGCGATTTCTCTGTTAAAGTCGTTGTCATCTACAAGAAGAACTTTCATTCCGTCAAGCGAAATATTCATCGATGCATCAGAATTTGATGATTTAAATTCAACAGGCTCTGAAATTGCAAATGTAAAGCGTACAACAGTTTTTGTTCCTTCGTTTTCGTGGCTTTCGATGTCGATTGTTCCGTTCATAAGGTCTACAAGGTTTTTCGTAATCGCCATTCCTAGTCCTGTTCCCTGGATTCCTGAGTTAGTAGAATTTCTTGCACGAGTAAAAGGATCAAAAATAATTTTGAGGAACTCTTCGTTCATTCCCATTCCGTTGTCGCTGATTATAAATTCGTAGTTTGCGTATCCCTTTGTCTGAGATGTGTTTTCGTTTACGGTTAATGATATTGTTCCGCCTTCTTTAGTAAATTTAATTGAATTAGAAAGAATGTTAAGCAGAATTCGGTTTAACCTTAAACGGTCTACAAAAATATTTTCGTGAAGGATGTTGTTTGCTTCGATGATAAATGTCTGTTTTTTATTTTCGACTTCTGGAGTAAGAATATCGTGAATATAAGTAATAATGCTTGTAAGATTATCAACTTCTTCGTTGAGCGAAGCTTTTCCAGATTCGATACGGCTCATATCAAGAACGTTGTTTATAAGTCCAAGAAGGTGAGTGGATGAAGTGCTTAACTTAGAAAGATAATCCTTAACCTTTTCTGAATCTTTATAATCTTTTTTTGCAAGCTCTGTAAAACCGATGATGGCATTCATCGGAGTGCGGATGTCGTGTGACATATTGTTTAAGAATGCAGTTTTTGCATTATTTGCAGCTTCTGCATTTGCAAGTGACTGTTCAAGAAGAATCTGCTGTTTTTCAAGGATTGCATTTTGGTCTGCAATTTTTGCATCATACTCGATTTTGTTTGCCGTCTGATCATCGAGTTCCATTATTGTAAAGATAAATCCGATAGGTATGTTATCCTTTCGTTCTACTATAAAGATTGTTGCACGACGCCACTGGTTTGTAAAACTTTTAAAGTTGATTTCGCGTTTGTTTGCATTCTTAAAGTAATCAAGTGAGTCATCAGATTTTAAAAGGTGGACACATTCGCCGTAAAATTCCGGAGTCGTATATTCTGCAAGGAGTTCAAAGATTTCCGAGAAAACTGAATTATCTTTTATATCCGGCAGACCTGTTTTTTTACTCTGCTTGATTGTACGGATTCGGTCGTCTTCGAGATTTACATAGAAGATTCCGAGGTAGTCTTCGTAGAGTCGGTTATCAACGAACCTGTTGAGGATTTCTTCGTCACGGTTTGCAATACCAAGAACGACAGCCGTTGGTGTGTCTCCGATATCACCTACTTTTACAAACTTTATTTCGCTGTAATGCGTAATTCCCGAGATTGAGTTTCTGTAATTAGATATAAATGCCTTCTGAGTTGAAAGCTGGTTTTTAATGTTCTTGATTGAACAGGTGCGCAAAAGAGAATCCCTGTCTTCTTCATAAACAAATTCAGAAACGTATTTACTGAATGCATCAGAAAACTTTAAGTCCTGCGTAAATATTTCATTAAAGCCGAGTGGCGTATCATCATTTTTAGAATACGGAATTATCTTTTCTGTATTTAAATCGATGTAATAAACCGAAGAATAGTACGAAGCAAGAATACTTATGATTTCATCGTTCATTTGCTTTTTGATTTCCTGCTGTTTCTGCTCTTCGATGTTTGAAATTCCGATTATAAAAACTGTTTTGTCGTGAATGTCTTTTGATTCTACGAGCTTATGTCTGTACCAGACCGGTTTGCCGTTTACAAGGCACCTTGCATCAAGAAATGCTGTTTTTGAGTTTTTAAGTATATGTGAAAAATATTCTCTGGTAAAAAATTCGCGTGCTTCGTTACGGTCAAGATCATAGATAAACTCGTCTATGCTAGATGCACAGTCTTTAAAAAAGTCGTCACCGAAACCGCGTTTTCTTAAAATAGAATTACTGTATTCCGAATTAGAACCATGGAGCTCATACTTTCCGCTTTCGGCTTCTACAAAGTAAATCAATTCATATTCATCAGAAAGTGACTGGATGATGGACATACTCTGCATCTGTACATCCTGCTCTTTTTTAATTTCTGCATCAACATTTTCAAGTGCAACAATGATGTGATCGCTGTCTGTTTTTGATTCAGCAACTTTCATGCGAAAGTATTTAGGCTTATTTTCAACTATGAGTCTGTAAATTGCAGTTACATATGATCCGTTTTTTAATTCCTGAATAAGTTTTTCTTTATCAGTAAAATTTATAAGAATAAATCTGTCATCGCTGTAAGTAAGATTAATAAGGTTATCATACATTTCCTTAAAGAAATCTTTTCCGGGATATGTAAGATTAAGCTTGTTAAAGTCGCCTGAGCTGTTAAATACCCTGTAAGAATTATCTGTAGTGTTTACATAATAGATGCATTCATAGTTTGAACTTAATGCGTTTGCGATTTCTGTATATTCAAGAGACTCTTTTGAAAGCTGCTTTTTTGTTCTTATGTAAACGAAAAGTGTTGTAAGAATAAAAAGCGTAGAGAGAATGAAAAACAGAATGAGATAGATTTTTCTTATAAAGATGAGTGAACTGAATACATCAACCTCATCCATCTCTGCGATTATCGTCCAGCTTTGGATTTTTGAAGATGTTTCAAATAAATATTTTGTTTTTCCTGTCCTCTTGCTTAAAATTACTGCCTGCGCCGGTTTTCCTGCATGCATATTCTGAACAAAAGTCTGCAGTTCTGCTTTGCTTTTGGGAGTGCGGTTACTAAAACTGTATATATTTGAAATCTTCTTATGATCTGTATCTACGAAAATTGTGTCATCTTTTCTGTCAAGAAGAAGAATAAAAACTTTTTTATCTTTTGTAATGTCATATATAAAATTTTCAAACTGCTTTAAATCGATTGCGCATGAAATAATACCGATTATAGATCCGTTTTTTCTTACAGGGTGTTTTACTTCCATTATGTATCTTGAATTATCAAAGTAATCCTTCTTTGTTGAACTCATCATAGTTTCTTCGCAGTAAAGCGAGGCCCAGCTTACATATTTTGTATAATCATCATAGGTTTTCCCGTCGATTACAGCAAAACCATCTTTTAAATATAAACGAATTGGAGAATGAAGAGGACCAACCTGAATCTTTTTTATGTAACCTACAGCCTGGGGATCTTTTAAATCATCATAAAGATATGCGACAGAACTCATACTGGCAATATGAGAAAGATAACTTGTAATGGATGCCGTAATGTTGTCGTCTGCTACCTGTGCAATTTCTTCGAGTCTGTTCCAGCACTCACGCTTTGTTTTTGTGTAAATCGTCAGGAACGAAGAAAAAATGACTGAAAAAGTTATAAAAACAAGTCCCAGCGCGGCAATGATATAATTTCGGCTTATAAGAATCTTTCTGCTTTTCATACTAACCTTATAGATTTTAGGATTATTCTACTATTTTACCATGGAAAGCTGAATTTGTACAAAAAAGACAAGAGCAGTATTAAATACTTTTAGCTTTCGAAAAACTCAGTGATATTGGGTAGGTGCGGAGCAGAAACAAAACATGGGAAGCACTTCTAAGCGAAGCGCAGCGTGCGGGCCCCGTGTTTTTTTCTGCGGGAGCACCTAATATTTCGCTAGGCTTTGCCGGGAGCTAAAAGCGTTTTTTATAAGTAACTTGACTTTTTTGTACAAAGGCAATATAGTGGTATTAATTAGAACTACTAGACGCCTGGTTGGCGGGGAAGTGTGATGCAAAGCGGTCTTATAGAAAATCTTACAGGTTTTGGTCTTTCCAGGCAGGAAGCACTGGTTTACACAGAGCTTTTAAAATTCGAAGAAGCTACCGGCTATGAAATTTCCAAGGCAACAGGCATTTCTCGTTCCAATGTTTATTCAGCCTTAGCAGAACTTGTTAACAAGGGTGCATGTTATTTAAATGAAACTGAGTCTTTAAAATATGTTCCGGTTAATCCTGAACAGTTTTTAAATAACACGATAGAAAATTTAAAATTAAAATCAAAAGAGATTTTAAAACAGATTCCGCCTAAAGTAGAAAAAAGAGACGGATACATAACCGTAAAGGGTTACAAAAACATAATGAATAAAATTTTTGAGATGCTCGACAAAGCAGAAAAACGAGTTTATGTTATGGCACCTCAGAGAATTATAGAAGAAATTTCTGACAGATTGCAGGAACTTATAAAGGGAAAAAAGAAAATCGTAATTCTGTCAGATGGCTCCAGTCTTGCAGGCTCTGTCGTTTACAAGACAAAGATAAATGAAAACCAGATAAGGTTTATTGCAGATTCATCATATGTTTTGACAGGAGAAATAAACGGAACGAATGAAGATACTTGTCTTTACTCGGGACAAAAAAATCTTGTTGAACTTATGAAAGAAGCTTTAAAAAATAAAATAACATTAATCGAACAGGGAAAAGATTAATGTACTAGTCGATAAGGAGTATAAAATGAAAATCGGTATTTTAGGTTATGGTAATCTTGGAAAAGGAATTGAATGCGCAATCAAACAGAACAAAGACTGCGAACTTGTTGCTGTTTTTACACGTCGTGATCCATCAACAGTAAAAATTTTAACAGCAGGTGTTCCTGTAGAAAATGTAAAGGACATTTTAAATTATAAGGACAAGATTGATGTTCTCGTTATCTGCGGAGGAAGTGCAACTGATCTTCCTGAACAGACTCCGGAATATGCAAAATACTTTAACGTAATCGACAGTTTTGATACACACGCAAAAGTTCCACAGCACTTTGCAAATGTAGATAAAGCTGCAAAAGAATCTCAGCATACAGCATTGATCAGCTGCGGTTGGGATCCTGGACTTTTTAGTTTAAATCGTCTTTATGCTAACTGCGTTCTTCCAGAAGGAAATGATTATACATTCTGGGGAAAGGGTGTAAGTCAGGGGCACAGTGATGCAATCCGCCGCATCAAAGGTGTTAAAGATGCAAGACAGTATACTGTTCCTGTTGAATCTGCTTTAAAAGCTGTTCGTGCATGTAAAAATCCTGAACTTACTACAAGACAGAAACACACACGCGAATGTTATGTTGTTGCAGAAGATGGAGCAACTCAAGAAGATCTTAAGAGAATCGAAAACGAAATAAAAACAATGCCAAACTATTTTGCAGATTATGACACGACAGTTACATTTATTTCGCAGGAAGAATTAAATAAAAACCATAAAGAAATTCCTCACGGTGGTTTTGTAATCAGAACAGGAAAAACAGGCTGGGACAAAGAATACAATAACGTAATCGAATACAGTTTAAAGCTTGATTCAAATCCTGCATTTACAACAAGTGTTCTTGTTGCATATGCAAGAGCAGTTTACCGCATGAGCAAAGAAGGTCAGACAGGATGTAAGACAGTATTTGATGTTGCACCTGCATACCTTAGCCCGTTAAGCGGCGAAGAAATCAGAGCTCATTTACTTTAGTCTTATGAGCAATCGCGCGGTGCAGGTTGTGCCGCGCAACTTTAGGAGTTAAAATGAATTCATTTATTGAAAGCGTAAATTATTTTAAGGGAAATAATCCAGAAGATATCGTTAAGCAGTACGGAACACCTCTTTATGTTTATTCAGAAGAAATATTGCGTGACCGTATGCACAAAGTATCTCAGGTAATTACAAAGTATCCTTACACTGCAAATTATTCAGTTAAGGCAAACACAAATGTAAATATCTTAAAGATTGCTTTGGAAGAAGGTCTTAACTGCGATGCGATGAGCACAGGCGAAATTGAAATGCTTTTTAAGGCAGGTTTCCCAAAAGAAAGAATATTTTTTATTCCAAACAATGTTGCATCTTCTGAATTAAAATATTCAATCGAACATGAAGTTATGACAAGCCTTGATTCTTTAAGTCAGCTTGAGCTTTTTGGTCAGTGCTGTAACGAGATGAATGTTGCTCCAGAAAAAAGATTGTGTGCCGTGCGCATTAATCCTGGTGTTGGAGCAGGTCACTGCGAAAAGGTTGTTACAGGCGGTAAAAAGACAAAGTTTGGGATTGCAGAAGAAGATATCCCAGAGATTTTTAAGATTACAGAAAAATATAATCTTACGATTGCAGGAATAAACCAGCACATTGGTTCTGGCTTTATGGACGGTCAGCCTTATTTAGATGCTGTAACAAACTTTCTTGAGATTGCCCTTCAGTTTAAGAATCTTAAGTTCATTGATTTTGGCGGCGGATACGGAATCCCTTATCACAAGCTTGACGATGAAAAAGATTATCCTATGGAAGATTTTAAGAAAAAGCTTGAACCGATTCTTGATAACTTTGTTTCAAAGTATGGAAGTGCTCCGATGTTCAAGTCAGAACCGGGAAGATACTGCGTTGCAGAAAGCAGCGTAATACTCGGTCGTGTTCATGCGACAAAACAGAATAACGGACATCTTTATGCCGGAACTGATATAGGAATGAACGTGCTTGTTC
The DNA here is from genome assembly GCA_905236565.1 of uncultured Treponema sp. Taxonomy (GTDB): domain Bacteria; phylum Spirochaetota; class Spirochaetia; order Treponematales; family Treponemataceae; genus Treponema_D. Next base: position 23,548 of record CAJORB010000047.1, read on the forward strand.
GTCCGAGTATGTATGACTCATGGCATGATGTCGAAGTTCTTAGAGGCGGAAAACCTGTAAGCCGCGACAATCTTATTGAACAGAATGTCGTAGGAAACATCTGTGAAAGCGGCGATATTCTTGCAAAAGAACGCAAGCTCCCAAGAATCGAAACAGGCGACCTTGCATGTATTCTTGATACAGGAGCATACGGCTGGAGCATGTGTTCAACATACAACTCTCGTCCGCGTCCTGCAGAAGTTTTAATCTGCAAAGACGGAACTGTAAAACAGATTCGCCGCCGTGAAACGATAGAAGATTTGATGATGCTGTTCTAGTTTTACAGTAGTGAAAAAAAAATGCGGCCGTTAAAAGCCGCATTTTTTTGCTATACAAAATTATAAGCTAACAATAAAAATTTGTAAAATTTTATTCAACTATTTTTAAAAAAAGAGGATAAAAAAACAAATCTCCACGTATCTATATGCATGGGCAAATGCAGAATATATGGAGATTAAAATGGAAAAAGATAATTCAAAAGAAATTCTGGACAATGTATACCAGAGGGAATACAAGGACAGACTTTTTAAGTTTATTTTTGGGCGTGATACCGAAGACAGCAAGATGTGGCGCCTTGATTTGTATAATGCATTAAACGGAACGGAGTACACAGATCCGGATGCGCTTACGGTAAATACAATCGAAAACGTAATTTACATTACAATGCATAATGATGTTTCGTTTTTGATTGATTCAGAAATGAACCTGTATGAGCAGCAGTCAACATATAATCCAAATATGCCGCTTCGCGGGCTATTTTACCTTTCGCAGCTGTATCAGATATATTTGACTCAGAACGGGAAGAATATTCTAAGCTCGCATCTGGTAAAAATTCCGACTCCAAAATTTGTCGTTTTCTATAATGGTAAAAAAAATGAGCCGGACTCCTGGAAAATGAGGCTTTCCGATGCTTTTATAAAAGGAAATAAAAACGGTGATTTTGAGTGGACTGCAGACATTGTAAATATTCACCCTGAACACAACAAAATACTTCAAAAAAAATGTAAACCGTTGTATGATTATGTAAGATATGTAAAGCGAATTTACGAAAACAGTTATGCCGGGATGGATAAAAAAACATCGATTGAACAGGCTGTTGAGTGGGCTGTAAAAGAAAATCTGCTCAACGGATTTTTTAAAAATCAAAAATCGGAGGTAATCGGTATGAGCCTTACAGAATATAATGAAGAAGAATGTATACGCACCTGGCGTGAAGATGGTTATGAGGATGGCAGGGAAGCTAAGGCCTTAGAAGACGCAAGAAATTTTAAGGCTAACGGTGTAGACTTAGAATTAATTGCAAAATGTGTAGGGCTGCCTCTTGAAACGGTAAGACAGTTATAGCAAAAAAATGCGGCTTTTAACGGCCGCATTTTTTTTCACAAATTATTTCTACAATTTATTCTGCTCTGATAGAAGGTGATTTAACGATTACATCGTGTGCTGAGCCTTCAGAAATAGAAGCTGCAGAAACAAGAGAAATCTTTGCTTTTTCCTGAAGCTCCGGAATCGAAAGTGCACCACAGTTACACATTGTGTGTGAAACTTTTGCAAGTGTCATACTAACATTGTCGTGCAGACTTCCTGCATATGGAACATATGAGTCAACACCTTCTTCGAATGCCATTCTTTTTGCACCGCCGAGGTCGTATCTCTGCCAGTTTCTTGCGCGGTTAGATCCTTCGCCCCAGTATTCCTTTACGTAGTTTCCGTTTACGATAAGTTTGTTTGTAGGAGATTCATCAAAGCGTGCAAAGTAGCGTCCGAGCATTACAAAGTCTGCGCCCATTGCAAGTGCAAGAGTGATGTGATAGTCGTGAACGATTCCACCGTCAGAACAAACCGGAATATAGATTCCTGTTTTCTTATAATATTCGTCACGTGCTTTAGCAACTTCGATTGTGGCAGTTGCCTGTCCGCGTCCGATTCCTTTCTGTTCGCGTGTGATACAGATAGAGCCGCCGCCGATTCCGACTTTGATAAAGTCTGCGCCTGCTTCTGCAAGGAAGTTAAATCCTTCTGCATCTACAACATTGCCAGCTCCAACTTTTGCGTCAGGCCATTTTTCGTGAATGTCGTGCAATGCGCGGCGCTGCCATTCAGAAAAACCTTCTGATGAATCAAGACAGAGAACATCAACGCCTGCTTCAAGAAGGGCAGGAACTCTTTCCATGTAATCGCGTGTATTGATTCCAGCTCCGACGATGTAGCGTTTTTTTGAATCAAGTAATTCGTTCGGATGTTCTTCGTGACTTGCTGCATCCTTTCTGAATACGAGTGACTGGAGTCTGTTGTTTTCATCAAGAATCGGAAGCTGATTTATTTTATGTTTCCAGATTATATCATTTGCTTCGTCGAGTGAGATTCCGACTTTGCCTGTGATAAGTTTTTCAAAAGGTGTCATGTATGCAGAAACTTTTTCGTCCTGTGATACCTGGTTGTAACGGTAGTCTCTGTCTGTGATGATGCCTAAGAGTTTTCCGTTTGGAGTTCCGTCTTCTGTAACGGCTACAGTTGAGTGTCCAGTTGAATTTACTAAAGCCTGAAGTTCTCCTAAAGTTGCATCCGGCTTGATGTTAGAATCTGAACTTACGAAACCTGCTTTGTATGATTTTACTTTTGCAATCATCGCAGCCTGCTGTTCGATTGTCTGTGAGCCGTATATGAATGAGATTCCGCCTTCTTTAGCAAGTGCGATTGCGAGTGTGTCGTTTGAAACAGCCTGCATTACGGCACTTATCATAGGTATGTTCATTGTAAGTGGACAGGATTCGCCTTTTTTCTTGTTGTAACGGACCAAAGGTGTCTTTAACGAAACGTTAGACGGAATACAGTCTGCAGAAGAGTAACCTGGAACTAAAAGGTACTCACCGAATGTGTGTGATGGTTCTTCGAAAAAATATGCCATAGTGCAACTCCTTATAATAATTTTTATTCTCTGATACTCATTGCGAGTTTTTGGAGAGAATTCAGATTAAAAAATATTGGAGTTAACTGAAAGAAAAGATGAAATATTCTCAAACAGTTAGTCGAATATTTCGTTTTATTATAGCAAAAATAATGGAATTTTAGCAAGTAGTTTTTTTATGTTTTTTATGGTAATTTATAAAAATGATTAAGCTTATTGCAGGGCCGATGGCAACTCTGAGCCACCAGGGACTTCGAAAAATAATCGAGGGCTTCGGCGGTTGTGACGAATACTATACAGAAATGATAAACGCCGCTTCTTTTTTAACTCACGGGAAGTTCGAAAGTTTTTATGCATTGAACGAAACAGCAGCCGACAAAATCGTATGGCAGCTTACGGGAAAGGACAGCACTCCCATGGCAGAGGCTGCGCTTGAGCTTTGTTCTTTAGGCGGAATCGGTATAGACATCAACATGGGTTGCAGCGCACCTGAGATTTATAAAACAGGAGCAGGGATTTCCTGGATGATTCGCCCGAGAGAAGAAACGCGTGATATGATTTGCGCGGTGCGTGATAAAGTAAAGTTGCGGCTTTCTGCAAAAATAAGGCTTGGAGATGAAGATTTTACAGATGATGGATTTTATTCATTCTGCCGCATGCTTTACGACTGTGGTATCGAGCAGCTTGTAATTCATCCGAGAACGAAAAAAGAAAAGCTTGCGCGTCCTCCGCGATATTTTTACGTAGAAAATGTTGCACGCGAATTTTTGGGAAAAATGAATGTTGTGTTAAACGGGAATGTAAAAGATGTTTCATCGTTTAATGCAGCGTTGAGTGCAGCACCGTCTGTAAGCGCAGTTATGATTGCAAGAATGAGCGCTCAAAAGCCGTGGATTTTTGCAAAGCTTAAGCGCGCGATGGGTGAGGGTGCATCTCCAGAACAAAATTCGGCCTTCATTCAGAGTGCCGAAAATGCACCGCTTAAAATCGACCGTCTTAAAGTGGGACTAGAATATATTCAAAACCTTCGAACAGACCAGCCGCCAGAGTTCTGGATAACCCGCATGCAGCGCTTTTTTGCATACTACTGTGACAACTTTTCTTACGGGCATTACATAAAGAGTAAAATGCTCAACTGCAAAACTCTCGAAGACGCCGAGCGCACATTTACATCATATTTTGACGAAGTTCCGGATGACAGATGGGAAAATTTGATTTAGAAATTAGGCAATTGCATCATACGGCTGAATTAAAACCTCAGCCGGGATGTCCAGTTCGGAAGAAAGGCGTCGAATCATATTAAGGCTTAATGTCCGCTTGCCGGAAAGTACTTCTGATACTTTTGATTTGCTTCCAATTATTGGTATCAAATCTGTTTGAGATAAATTCAACTGCTCCATTCTAAATTTGATTGCTGCGAGTGGTGATGGATTTTCAATAGGGAAGTTTTTCTTTTCGTAAAGTTCAATTAAAGTAACAAGTAAATCAAGTTTATCACCGTCAGGTGTGTCTGGTTCGGCATCAAAAAGTTTGTCGGCCAGTTTGAGTGCTGCTTTGTAATCTTCTTCTGTCTTAATAAGTTTGATTTCGTTTTTCATACCGTCTCCGCATTGATTTTATCATACTCTGCATGAGTTCCGACAAATCGTATATAGACCATGTGAAACTTATAATTCAGCTTCACGATTAGTCTAAAATTGTTTCCGCAAATATTAAAGCAGACTCTGTTATCTGAAAGAAAGCTTGCAGATGGATATCTTTTTTTTATATCATCTGGTGTTTCCCAGTCAGCTTTCTCAGTTTCTTTATACCATGCTTCAAGAGATTCCTTTGATGTCGGATGAGATTGCCAGAATTTTGTAAGAGTACTCCTGGCGATAATTCGCATAGAATCTCCTTGTTTTTTGATGAAATTCCCAATTTGGGAACATGGTCAGTATATTATGGTTTTAAATCAAAGTCAAGGATTGAATTTTTCCAGGTTTATTTCAAATTGCAAAAAGATCTAAATATATTTCTTTATGAGAGAAATAATCTCATTTCGAGCTTGTTCACGTTCCGAATCAGGTGTAACAAACAGTTGTTCTGGTCTTATTTTTAGCGCATCGCAGATTTTTATGAGAGTATATAGATTTGGTATGTTACGTCCTGATTCTATACAGTTTACTTGATTTTGCGACAGACCAGCTGCAAATGATAGTTCAATTTGAGACATATTCGCCTTAATGCGTTCTTCTTTTAGACGTGAAAGTACAAAATCCAATTGTTTTTGATATTCCTTCTCAATCATTGTTATAACTATGCATGGAAAAACATTGACAAACAACACGGTATAGCATTAATATTTTTAATGGAATTCCATTGAGAATATCAATGAAAAATATAACGTGTAAGGAGGAGTTTTTCATGAAAAGGGTTATAGCGTTGTATGCTTCTGCCAATAAAGGCAAAACGACTACGCTTAACAGATTAATTGATTTGCTTTCTTTAATTTCTGACTATTATGAAAAATGTCGATCTGATGAAGGATGGGCATATTTTGAAATTAGAGGTTTAAAAGTTGTTGTCTGTACACCGGGAGATTCCAAAGTAGAAGTAAAAGAAAACATAAAATTTTCGCAAAAGTATGATTGTGACATTTTTGTTACTGCTACACGAACCAAGGGGGAAACAACGAGAGAGATGGAAAGATTTACCAATAAAAAGGATGTAAATCTTGTTTGGATAAAAAAGGATACCGATGAGCAGGTAAATAATCTTTTTGCTGCTAATATCTTTAATCTGATAATAAAAGAAATTGATTACGATTTTAGTAGTTATGTTTTTGATACGAAATAGTGAAGGAGAATGTTAAAATGAAAAAATGTCTTAGTTTCTTAATAATTACTTTGTTTGTATTAGGTTCTATTTTTGCGCAGGACACAAAAATTTCTGCAAATGGAGTGACGGTTCCTAACTGGATGGTAAATTGTGCCATTCTTAAAAGTGAAACGGGATGGGGGACTCAAAAAACTATAGGTCAGATTTTAGGTAAGCCTAACGAAGCGACTAAACTGAAAAAAGTTGTTGTCGATGGAAATAATTTACATTTAGAGTATTATGTAGGTGAGAAAACGAGTGAAGCAGTTCTTGAATTGATAATGGATTTCGTTTGTGCTCGATTAGGCGATACTGGAACTGCATATTGTTCTCACGTAAAATTTGTCAGTCGTCTTACATTTGAAGAGGCAGAAGCTTCTTGTGATGGTCCTAAAAATGCGGGTAAGTTTGGAAAGTGTCTTGGAATGCTGCATGGTTGTGTAGAACTTATGTTCATTGATGAAGAGAAAGTTGCTCGTGAAAAGGCATTAGAAGAGGAACGTAAAAAAGAGGAAGAGAAGCGACTGGCCGAAGAAAAAAAACTGGCATATTGGAGACAGTTACAAACTGCAGTACAAGAAAAAGAAGTTTCTTTGGGATTTTCATTAGGCTCTTTAGAGTACAAACAGTCAAATGGATTTGCTCAGGCATATTTGGGTGTCGATACTCAAAGGATTGTTGTAAAGAATCTTGATGAAACTATGAAGGCGTATGGGTTTCAAAAAGGAGACAAAATTACTAAAGTGGATGGTCTGGACTTTTTTGATATAGGAAGTAGTCGTGATGACTCTATGACAACTCTTATTTTTATGGTCTATAGCAAGGATGCTTTACAACGTGCTTCGATAAACGAATACTGGCATAAAGAGGTTGTAGAAGCAGAAAAAGCAGAAGTTGTATTTACTTTGGAACGAAAAGGGAAAGAAATGGCTATAAAAACTCCAGTTTTAAATCCAGAACAATTAAAAGCATTTAACGAAAAATTTGAAAAGGATTGGGAAGCTAGTCATCAAAAAAAGTAAATGTTTCCAGTGTAATAGCATTAATAAAAAAAAAGATGGGTTTCAATTTTTTTTGAGACCCGCTTTTTTTTCTGAGCAAAAAAGCATTAAAAGGTGTCTTCGAAAAAGATTTTTCCGTTTGGCTGGATAATCTGGAATTTGATGATTTTTTCATGTACCTGATTTTTTAAATAATAATCCGTCGGTTCAAAAAAGAATGTTTCAGGATAGAAACCTGTGAGTTTATTACAACCGATGCATAAATGACGATTTTCATTTTTTGAATTTTTTTCATAAAGAATGAATTTTGTTTTGTTTAATTTTGATTTAGCAAGTTTTGTTACATCAAAATCAATTATTACATCTGTATAAGAAAGACTAAAAAGATTATCAAGTGTAAATTCTTCGTAACGTTTTTGAATAAGCGGAAAGTATTTACTTGTCTTGATTGTGGTCTCTGTTAACGTTCCTTTCTTTATTTTTGAAATAATTTGATTTGCAAATCCTGATTTACCAGCATATGTCTGGATAATGTTGATGTCCTTTAATTTATGAAGACCTATCATATGTGGAAAATTTGTCTTTTGAAAAGTAAAATCTAGAAGAAATCCATTGGAAAATTCATAGTGCATTGTGTAGTCAGTGATTTTTAGAAAATCGTTCAATTTTGCTCTTAATCCTGGCATTACTTCTCCATAGACGAAAAACGCCCCGTAAAGGGGCGCATTATAGTTCGTTGCTTTTCGGATTTCTCCTATTTAGGGCAAGGTGAACCAATCCTGCATTTGTGTCTCAATGTACATCTTGCCTAAAACGATGCACATCTCAAAGACATTTAAAATATAACTTGCAGGAACGCAAAAGTCAAGTGTACAACAACGTTTTGTTCTATAATTTCTTTATCACTTCTGCAGCGTCTTTGAGTTCCGGGACATCGAGGCTTTCTATGTCGCCGGCGTCAACCGCAGCGCTTGTCTCAGGACGCATAGGAAGACGTGCTAATACAGGAAGGTTAAACGACTTTGCAATTCCTTCAATATTGCTCTTACCAAAGACATAAATCTTTTCATCGCACTTAGGACATTCAACATAGCTCATGTTTTCAATCAAGCCGAGAATAGGAATGTTCATCATGTTAGCCATTTTTACAGCCTTCTCTACGATAACGCGGACAAGCTGCTGCGGGCTTGATACAATGATAATCCCGTCGATTGGAAGACTCTGGAATACAGTCAACGGAACATCACCTGTTCCCGGCGGCATGTCAACAAACATGTAGTCAACGTCGTTCCATGTTACATCAGTCCAGAACTGTTTTACAGCGCCGGAGATTACAGGACCTCTCCAGATTACCGGGTCGTTTTCGTTTTCAAGCAAAAAGTTCATTGACATAAGCTGGATTCCACTGTCTGTAACTACAGGGTAAAGGCAGTTGTCGCCGCCTGTTGCTCGTTCTGAATTTACGCCAAAACTTTCCGGGATAGAAGGACCTGTGATGTCAGCATCGAGGATGGCAGATTTAAAGCCGTTTTTATTCATTTTGCAGGCTAAAAGGCTTGTTACGAGGGATTTTCCTACACCGCCTTTGCCGCTTAAAATACCGATAACCTTCTTTACTTTGCTTCCTTCGTGAAGGGATGCCCTCATATCGCGTGATTCACATTTCTGGCTGCAGTTTGAGCAGTCGTGGCTACAGTTTTCTGCCATAAAAATCCTCCGTTTTTCAAGGTTTTTTGCGTTTTAGTCTAGGTTGAATATAATAAAATAACTTCAATAAGTCAAACGGACATTAAAAAAGCCGGCTAAAAGCCGGCATTGTTGACCACATGGGCAAAAAATACTCGCATGTGGTCGAAAAATCATTCTGCTTTAAAAAAACAACAAGCAGCAAAGCCAGGGAGAATTTGCTTTTCATCAGGCAAGACGAGAACAATCTCAGAGGCTTACCTTTAAATATAGCACAGATTCGGCAAATGTCAAATTTATTTGCATATTTTTTTTCACTTTTCAGTCATACTTAAAAAAAATTTAAAAAAAGTGAATTCAACAATATACAAAGGAAGTAAAATGTACTATAATACGAGAATATTATGAATAGAACCAAAAATTTAAGTTTTTGGAGATTTTATTCAGCATAAACTAAAATCTATCGGAAAGAAGTATGGAAAAAGCTCAGGAAAACAAAAGCAAGATAAAACATTCTATGCTGCAAATCAGGAAGATGTTATTGCAGCAGAGCAGGACCAGACAATAATATTAAATGCAACTCCGGTATTTGATGTTCCGATGCTTGCATGTTTTTATCCATATAAAGAGGCAGGATTTGATCAGGCTGTAATTATTTTCTACGCTGCAGATTCACTTGCAGATATGTTCGGACAGAACTCATCAGGAAGTGATGTATACATGGTAAACCACAGAGGCGATCTTCTTGTTCACTCAGATTTTAATCTTGTAAAAGCCGGTTCCAATATGGCAAAGAGTGACCTTGTAATGCAGATGCAGAAAGATAATTCTGATAACCGCCAGGTTACTTTTAACGATGAAGAAAAAGTAAAATACTTTGGTGCATACAAAAGAATTTCTGTTGGTGATGGCGGTATCGCAGTTCTTTCACAGATTCAGGAAGGTAAAGCACTTGCTGCCGTAACAGAAACAACTTTAAGAAACATTTACATTACATTTGCAGTTCTTTTCATTTCTGTACTTTTCATTTTCCTTTATTCAAAAACATTAAGTAATCCACTTAAAGCACTCACTGCTGTTGCAAACGAAATCAAGCAGGGTAACTTTAATACAGAACTTTTTGATGAGTTGAATTCAAAAAAGAAAAAACCACGCAACGATGAAATCGGTGTATTGATTCAGAGTACAAAAGATGAACGCGAAATTTTAAATACAGTTTCACGACTTACAAACAAAGGTGTAGCAAAAGCTATCGTAAGAAAAGAAATTGACTTTGAACCACACTTAAAAGATATTACGATTTTCTTCTCGGACATCCGAGGCTTTACTGCAATCTCTGACGGCTTTAATAAAAGATTTGGTGAAAAATCTGCCGGAGAAATTATCAGCTTCTTGAACGACTACATGAGCCGCATGGTTAACTGTATTACAATTTCTGGCGGTAACGTAGATAAGTTTGAAGGTGATGCTATCATGGCATGCTGGGGCGTTCTTCGTGATGACAGCCTTGAGTTTGAAAAAATGGCAGACTCTGATCCGCGCAAAAAAGAACTTGCACAAAAGCATGCAGAACATGTTAAAAAAGATGCAATCAATGCAGTACGGGGCGTTCTTGCAATGCGCTATGCTCTTATGGTTTACAACAAAGCTGCAGAAGCATTTACAAAAGAACATGAGGGTGAACCTCTTGCAAAATATAAACCGCACATCAGAATCGGTTCGGGTCTTAACTCGGGTCGTGCAACAGTAGGATTTATGGGATCTTATGATAAGATGGAATTTACTTCTATCGGTGATGCAGTAAACCTTGCAAGCCGTACAGAAAGTTCTAACAAGCCTTGTGGTACTGACATGCTTATCACAGAAGATACATACAATCTTATCAAGATGGATTATATCAAATGCCAGGAAAACAATTTTACGATTAAACCAGAAAATCAGAAATATGAAATCATCGTAGAAGTAATTCCTGTAACATTCGAAGTAAAAGGAAAGGGCAAGCAGCACTTCTATGGTGTTGTTAACATGCCTAATTTTGATATAGAAGAATTCTTTAAGACAACAGATCCAGAGTTTAAGGCAGATCCTGATTGTATTACTGCAATCGGTCCTAAAGGTCCTAAGACACTGGCAGAAGTTAGAACACTTCTTGGAATTCCAACACCTGATTTTGGCGGAGTGAACTTAGATGCAGAAGAAAGCAAAGTTACAGCTAGCTGATGTAATATTTGTACTCACCTGTCTTGCAGGTGCGTCAATAAGCATCTGGCTTTTTGAAAAAAGCATCAACGAAGTTCTTTCGAAAAACGAAAAGCCGATTGCATACATCACTTTTAAGGAAAAGACAGCACAGCGTCAGTTTCTCGATGCAGTTCTCTGGGATAGATTAAGACAGAACTCAGAAGTTTACGAAGGCGACCTTATTTCTACAATGCCTGGTTCTGCTGCTACAGTTCACTTTTACAGCGAGACAGCCGAACTTGAACTTTTTGAAAATACAATTGTTCGTGTTCATGAAAAGAAAGCCGGTGGAAACGAAGTTGACCTCATGAAAGGTAACATCAGCGCCGACTCAAGCGACGGAAACTTTTCTATCAAAGCAGGTTCTTCTGTAATCAAACTCGAAAGCGGATCTTCTCTTAATGCCGCACTCGAAGAAAACAAAGCGTTCAGTATTCAGGTGCAGAACGGAAACGCTACATACTTTGACGGCGAAGGAAATATTCAGATTGGTGATGGCAACGGAATCAGTGTAGGTGCTGACGGTCAGTTAAGAACCGGAGCGCTTGCAGTTAACAGACCATCAATGACAGAAAAAGTTCTTAAGTTTAATGACGAGCTTTATCCTGTAGACTTTAAATGGAGCGCAGGAACAGCAGATGCAATCATTGAGCTTTCTGATACAAAAGACTTTAAAGAAATACGTGAGTCATATCACATAAAGGGAACATTCGAAACTTCTCTTTTACTTGCAAAGGGAACTCACTACTGGCGCCTTACTGTTGATACAGAAACAGAAGGTGTTTCAGAAGTTGCACTCGGTACGATTTATGTATTGCAGACACAGAAACCGGATCTTGTTGCTCCTGTAGAAAACTATCAGGTTTCATACAGAACAAAAAAACCTACAATGCGTTTTATCTGGAAAGAAAGTGATCATGCAAACTCATATCAGTTTGAAGTTTCCCGTTCACCAGAGATGTCATCTCCTGTAATTTCAAAAAGAATTTCAAACAATTCATTCTTTGTTTCTGATTTGTCTTTCGGAAAATATTACTGGAGAGTTACTCCATACTATGCAGTTAACAGTACGGGACTTGCAGGTGGTTCTGATGTTCAGTCGTTTACGATTAACCAGAGCGGTCAGCTTGAAACTCCGCAGCTTATTCTTCCTGCAAAAACAGGAATCGTAAATACACGAATGCCTCTTTCTAACGGAGGAAAAGCATTCTGTAAAGTAAACTTCTCATGGAAAGATTGTCCTGAAGCTCAAAGCTACGAAATCCAGGTATCGCGAAGCCAGAATTTTGGTAATTCAGAATTCCGCGGAAATACATATAACAACTACTTTATCATTAATACACAGAATGTAAATTTTGAAAACGGAAAATGGTACTGGCGTGTTCTTGCAAAAGACCTTGAGGGTAACACTTCTATTTCTGAAGTGCGTGACTTTATCGCAATTGACGCAAACATCGAACAGAGAACGCTCTTCCCTGTAGATGGTTATCGTGTTTCTGATTCGCGTCTGCAGGATACACGCTTTGTATGGAAGACAAATATTCCTGGCGATACTGTATTTGAAATTGCACGCGACAGAGATTTTACAAACATAATTTATTCTCAGAAGACAATTAACACTTCTGTTGACGGACGTTATCTTGTTCCTAATACATATTACTGGCGCATCAGATCTAAACTCGAAGATCTTAGTTTTACAACACCTGCCAAGACTTTGATTGTAGAACCACCAATGCCGGCTCCTGTATTTACAGCTCCGGGAGACCGTGGACTTGCAGTTGTAAGACCAAGAACTCCTTATACATTCAGATGGAATACAGTTCCTGGTGCAGATTACTACCAGTTAAAGATTTACAGTGGTGTAGATAAACAGACTGTAATTTATGAAAGAAACTTTATCGAAGCTTCGTCAGCTGCTATGGCTGCACTTAATGTAGACCTTGAATACTTTGGCGAAAGAACTTACGGACTTTCTCTCCAGGCGTTCCGCGAAGAAACTTCTACATCTTCTCGTGCTTCCAGCTATTTGGGCGACTATACATTTACTCTTGTAAAGATTAAACCGATTGAGCTTGTAAGCCCTGAAGATAAAATTTCTATCGGTGGTATCGAAGCGGTTAAGAAACCTGGAACAGTAAAATGGTCTTATGTTGGAATTCCGTATAAAACATCTCTTGTAGTTTATAAAGACAAGATTGATGATGAACATATCTTTAGACAGGTTGATAATCCTGATAAGACTGTTCAGATGCCGAGACTTTATGAAGGTAAATATTACTGGACTGTAACAGGTCTTACAGAAGATAACTATGATATTTCTGCAGACGGATTCAGAACAATCGAAGTTGGACCAATCGAAAAACTTCCTGTTGTTCCGATTGTAGAACCTAAACACAGAGCTAAACTTGACAGAACATATTTTGCAACAAAACGCGAAATTGATTTTGAGTGGAAGACTGTTCCTGGTGCAGACAGATACGAAGTTAAGGTTTATGATCCTTCAAAGAAAGTTATCTTTGAAAAAATATTCCCTAAGAATGTTACGAAGTTTAAGATTGATGATTTCTCAAAACTTTCTGTAGGAACATTTACATGGACTGTAGAAGCTCAGTCTACGTTCGAAGGTGATTTGTTCCAGAACGGTAAGATAGACAAGAATACATTCAAGATTGATCTTCCAAATCTTGCTAAGCCTAAAACTTTTGATAACGGAGTGCGCTATGGCCGATAAGTACGTAAGATTAATTAAGAAATTCTCTGTTTTAATTTTATTTATGCTCGCAGGCGGCCTTGCTGCTGCACAGACGTACTACATTACCGAAGACGAAAAAGGTAACCAGACAATCATGCAGACGTTCAGCTGGGAGCAGGATGATAACGTATTTAAATACGAATTTATCATGGAACACTTTACAAAGAACAACTGGGTAGAAATTGAACACAAAGAACTTACAGAAAATAAAATAGATTTATCTCTTGCAGCAGGAACCTACAGATACAAGATTCTTCTTTACAACTATCTTGGATTTTTAGAAACAGAGACAGACTGGATTGAAGTAGAAATCATCAAGGCTTATCAGCCAAAGATTTCTTCTGTATCTCCGCAGAATCTTTATCTCGAAGAAATTCAGGATGGTATATTCGTAGTCGAAGGTTCTGAATTAAGACCAGAAACAGAATTTACTTTGTCTACCAGCAAAAAAGGTGCAGAAGGTAAACTTAAAGGAAAGATAATCGAAGATGATAAAAAGAATCATAAAGTAAAGATTTACTTTGATCCGGAATTAATCGATACTGCAAAGTATATGCTCGTTGCAAAGAACCCTGGAGGTTTAAAGGATTCTACAGAAGGACCTCTTGTTCGTTATAAAAAGCCTGTTGACTTTGACTTGAGCGGTGCATATGTTTTTCCTGTAGTTTTATTTGATGATACGATTCCAAATTATCTTGCACAGAATATATTCCCGCTTACGCTTAATGCAAAGGCATCGTTCTTCCCGTTTAAATCAAAGGGCGGTTATCTTGGTGCACAGCTTGACGGATACTTTATGAGAATGGATCACGATTTTGGCGGTTATAAAATCGGCGGAAACCTCGTGATGGGATTTGCAAACTTTGTATATCAGTATCCGATAAGAAAACTTAATGCAGACCAGAAGACATCACGACTTCTTGCAACTCTTGAAGCACATGTTGGTGGCGGTGTTGCATACTTTATGGATTATAAATTTATTTTCCCGCGTGGTGTAGAATCTGACCCGCTTAATACTTTAAACATCGGAGTTGATGTGGGTATTGCAGGCCAGATTTATGTAATGCCTCGTCTTTATATCGATATTAACGTAGACTTTGTTACTGCGTTCTCAAAGGATATGATACTCGGTATTATTTTACCAGGTGTCGGAGTCGGCTGGCAGTTCTAAATCTGTACACAGTTCTAATTGTATAAAGGCTGTTATATCGTTGCGGCGATTACAGCCTTTATCGTGTGCATTCTGTTTTCTGCTTCGTCAAATACAACAGATTGTGATGACTCGAAAACTTCATCGGTTACTTCCATTTCTGTAATACCGAATTTCTTAGAAATTTCTTTTCCTATTGTAGTATCAAGGTTATGGAATGAAGGAAGATCGTGCATGAAAATTGCAGAAGGTTTTGCTTTTTTCATAACATCAGAAGTTACCTGATATGGTTTTAAATCTTTGATGCGCTCTTCCCATACTTCGTCAGGCTCTCCCATAGAAACCCAGACGTCGGTGTAAATGATGTCTGCATCTTTTACTGCACTTTCTATGTCTTCTGTAAGAGTTATTGAGCCGCCCGATTCTTTGTTCCATGCTGCACATTCATCAACAAGTGACTGTGACGGAAAATATTTTTTATTAGTACATGCAGTAAAGTTAAGTCCTAGTTTTGAACATACTATGCAGAGCGAGTTTCCTATGTTGTATCTTGCATCTCCAAAGTAAACGAGCTTTTTACCTTTAAGCGAGCCTAAGTGTTCGCGGATTGTGAGCATGTCTGCAAGCATCTGTGTCGGGTGATATTCGTTTGTAAGTCCGTTCCATACGGGAACTCCTGAGTATTTTGCGAGGTCTTCGACGATTTTCTGTTCAAAACCACGGTACTCGATGCCGTCGTACATTCTTCCTAAGACGCGTGCTGTGTCTGCGATGCTTTCTTTTTTACCGATCTGAGAACCTTCTGCAAGGTATGTCGTCATGATTCCAAGGTCGTGTGCGGCAACTTCAAATGAACAGCGGGTACGTGTACTTGTCTTTTCGAAAATGAGGGCGATGTTTTTTCCGCGGTGAGTATCAACTGCGATATGCTTTTTTTTCTTGTCCTTAAAATCGGCTGCAAGATCGAGAAGGTATGTAATTTCTTCGCTTGTAAAATCCCTGAGGGTAAGGAAATTTCTTCCTTTAAGATTGATACTCATTTTTGTTACCTCGCTTTAAGCTGAACTGAATAATAAAGAATTTTTAAAGTAAATTCAGCATAAAAGAAAGTATATATAAAAATGAAAAATTATTCAATATTTATGTATAAATATGCAAAAAATGGAGAAATTTAATTTTCTTTACTATTACGAATTCTTAATATATAATTAAAGGATAGGATATAATATCTAGAAAGAGAGGTTTTTAAATGAGCGAAATATACATCAGTTATAGTGGTGCCAGCGGTTTTAAAAGAGCTGATGACAAGGGGTCTCTTGGTGGAAAAGTCGTAAGCTATGCAGATTTTAAAGGCTTGAGTGGAGATATAAAACCGGGATCTTCTGACGAATACGGAATCATTCTTGATTCTAAAGATGTTCAGGAATTTATTGCAAATTACGAAGAAGAAAGCATCTTTACTGATGCAGAAAAAGCATAGATTTTTTCGAGCATAAACGCTATCATTCTTTCTTATGGAAATTAAGATAGCGAACCTCGTCCGTTCTTACGTTCAGGATGATAAGACGGTCGAGGCTGTAAAAGATGTAAGTATAGAAATTCCGTCTAACACTATTTACGGAATTATTGGAAAAAGTGGTGCAGGTAAGTCGACTCTGGTTAGGCTTATCAGTTTACTTGAAAAACCAGATTCTGGAGAAATCTATTACGACAGAAAGCGTGTAGACAATCTTAGTAAAAAAGATCTGATTCTACAGCACAGACGAATCGGAATGATATTTCAGAATTTTAATCTTTTCTATTCACGAACAGCTGCAAAAAATATCGCGTATCCGCTTGAGATATGTCATGTCGCAGAAAAAGATATCAAAAAAAGAGTAAAGGAACTTCTGGAACTTGTCGGACTTGCTGACAGAGCCGATGCTCCTATAAGCACACTTTCTGGCGGTCAGAAGCAGCGTGTTGCAATCGCGCGCGCACTTGCAAATAATCCTGACATTCTTTTTTGCGATGAAGCGACAAGTGCCCTGGATCCGCAGACAACACGTTCGATTCTTGAGCTTATAAGAAACATTCAGAAAAAAATGAATCTTACTGTTGTAATGATTACTCATCAGATGGAAGTTGTGCGCGACGCGTGCGAATATGTTTCGGTTTTAAATAACGGTTCTGTTGTCGAAACTGGAACTGTAAAAGAAATTTTTTCTAATCCTAAATCAGAAGTAACAAAAGATTTTTTAAGCCATCTTACTTCTAACGAAGAAGAAGAGTCGGGTAAGTTTGTTCGCTGGAGTGATAACGGCGGAAAATACATCATGCGGTTTGTGGGCGATAAAACCGGCGAACCTGTAATAAGTGATGTAAGTAAAAAATTTGATGTAGAGATAAATATTCTTGCAGGCGGTATCCAGCGTCTTCGTGAACAAGATGATGTCGGAACTTTAGTCGTTGACATTACAGGAAGTGAAAGCGAAGTTTCACGTGCACTCGAGTATGTTAAGGAAAAGGGCGTTATTGTTGAACTTGCAGATGGAAACGATAGTAAAGTCCACAGCGATAGTGCGACCAACAGCGCGCGAAATTAAGGAGAAAACATGTTAGAGATAATCGGTGACTTTTTCAGGATGCTTGCAGAAAATTTTGGTGAACTTCTCGGTACTGTAATGGAAAAAATAATCCCTGCAATTTCGTCGCAGGCGTATGTTTTAGTTTCTGTTGCAAATTTAGAAACACTTGCAATGGTTTTATTTTCTACACTGTTTTCTGTTTTAATAGGACTTCCGCTTGGCGTACTTTTGTGCGTGACAGATCCTGTAAACGGAATTATTCCAAAGCGCGTTCTTAACAGTGTTTTAAACCGCATTGTTGATGTTCTGCGTTCTTTTCCTTTTTTGATTTTAATGATTTTACTTTTGCCGCTTGCAAGATTTATAATCGGAACTGCAATCGGAACGGCTGCCACTATTGTGCCTCTTTCAATCGCCGCCGCCCCTTTTGTGGCTCGCGTTATCGAGACGGCTTTAAAAGAAATTGATCCGGGAGTAATACAGGCTGCAAGGTCAATGGGTTCTACATCATGGCAGATTATCTATAAAGTGATGATTCCAGAAAGCATGCCGAGCCTTGTAGATGGGATAACCCTCACGATTATTAACCTTATCGGATACTCGGCAATGGCTGGTACAATCGGCGGCGGCGGACTTGGTGCCCTTGCGATTCAGTATGGGTATAACAGATTTCGCGCGGATATTCTTGTAGTGTCGGTTGTGTTTATTCTGATTATGGTTGGTATCGTGCAGATTGTCGGAACAACAATTTCGTCACGAATGATGAAAAAAAGATAAATAAAGTAAATCTAATATATTACCTAAGATGCTCCCGCAGCAATGTTAAAAAAAACTATATATACGCTCCCGCAGAAAAACCTATGGGGCCCGCACGCTGCGCTGCGCTTAGAAGTGCTTCCCATAGCTTGTTTCTGCTCCGCGTATATTTTCTTTTTCTTATACACTTGCTGCTCGCGCATCTTAAATGATTTCTTTGCTCCGCGTATATTTAGTTTTTTTCATTCCGCATATTGTTACCACTCACACTTTTACGATGTTTTTTATATAGTTGACATTAACTTTAAAAAGTTATAAGTTATTGTTCATAATAACATACTAAACAGGTAGGTATTGCGTATGAAAAAAATTATTTCTATCGTTGCTGCTCTGGCAGGTGCCGCAGCATTGTTTGCCGCAAATCCAAAAAACACAAAGGCAAATGTAATTACAGTTGGAGCTACTCCAGAACCTCATGCAGAAATGCTTAATCTCGTAAAAGAAGATATGAAAGCTTTAGGTTATGAACTTAAGGTTATTGAGTTTACAGATTACGTTACACCAAACGAAGCATTGGAAAGCGGAGAAATCGATGCTAACTTTTTCCAGCATCTTCCGTATATGAATTCATTCAATAAGGAAAAGAATTTTCACCTTGTTAACGCAGGCGGAATTCACATCGAGCCTATTGCATTGTATTCAAAAAAAGTGACTAAGCTCAGTGACCTTAAAAAGGGAGCTGTAATTGCAATTCCAAACGATCCGACAAACGAAGGGCGTGCCCTTCTTTTGCTCCAGGAAGCAGGACTTATTACTCTTGATCCTAAAGCCGGAATCGAAGCTACTCCGCTTGACATTAAGAAAAACCCTAAAGGATTAAAGTTTAAGGAAATCGAAGCTGCAACTCTTCCACGTGTACTTATAGATGTTGACGCTGCTGTAATCAATGGAAACTATGCTATTCCTGCAGGTCTTGTTGCAACAAAAGACGGACTTTTCGTAGAAGGAAGCAAATCGCCTTATGTTAACATCATTTCTGTAAAGAAAGGAAACGAAAATAACGCTGCTGTTAAAGCACTTGTTAAAGTTTTACAGAGCAAGAAAGTTAAGGATTGGGTAGCTGCTAGATATCCAAACGGCGAAGTTGTTGTAGTGTTCTAGTCGCCGCAATAGCGAAAAAAAAACAGTAAGAGAGATGCGTAGCAGATAAAACGGTGGAAAGCACTTCTAAGCGTAGCGCAGCGTGCAGGCTCCGCCGTTTTACCTGCGAAAGCATATTGCTTACTGTTTTTTTTCATCGGCGAAGACTTCTTCTTCTTTTACTTCTTTCCAGTTATCACTTTCAAAAATGTTGTCATGGATTGAGTTCCAGGTTTTTACAATGAACTTTGTCTTTGTGTGTTCTTCTGGAGACCACGATGCATTGCGTGCAACATAAACAATATCTTTTTTAACCTGATCCTTTAAGACTTTTCCTGTAAAAGGATTTACGGCGTTTTCTATTATTCCGTCAAAAGTAAAAATTGCAGCATCTGCGTTTGTCATAAATGTATCATCAACTTTAAGCGTACCGTGTTCGTTAAAATCTTTTACAAGCAAAAGCGGGTTAAAGTAGTGAGGATATTTTTTCTCTGCAATTTTTCCAAGATTAGAACTTCCACCGTGGTCAGAAGCAATTATGATTCTTGTATTGTCATAGACTCCAATGTCTTTAAGATGCTTCATGAACTCACCGAGTTTTATAAAAGCTGCTGCATTTGTCTGATATGCGTTATCTCCTTTAAAAGGTCCCGGCGTTTCATCTGTTGTTGTAAGATTATAATCAGGATATCCTGTGTTTACAGGTTCGTGAGGAGTATCATTTACAATAATTGAGAATGTAGGTTTGTCACCTGTGTCATCAGAAAGTTCCGGTAAAAGGTCTAAGGCAGAGTAATAATTTAAAAAGTCATGAAGATGCTGTTTGCCTGTTTTAGGTCTCCACCAGTGACCGTCTTCGTAGATAAACTCTCTTGTAACAGGAAGCATGATTTTAAAGAAGCTTAACCATATGAAATTTCTTTTTAAAAGTTCACTTGGACGCTGGAAGCCTTTTACGTCCGGGTTCTGCTTTAACCATTCATCAAGGTAAACTCTTTCTGTAGGACAGCATCTTATGTCCGGGAAATCTTTATAGATTCTTAAATCCGGAATCCATTTGTAATCTGCCCATGACATGTCTGTAACTGTAGAAGTAAATCCGTTTTGAGAAAACAATACAGGAAGAACTTTTAGTGACTCATTATGTTTGTCTATGAGAGCTTCTGTATCACGTCTGTTTGTGTTTGCAGGAGTATATTCATAACCTCCAAATACAGGAGGGGCTCCAATTAAAGTCATTCCACCGTAAGAAACTGTATTTTCGTAGCGGGTAAAACCATCAAACTGTTCGTATAAGAATGGTTTTTCTTCGAATATATACGGAATAAGACCTGTTAATCCGCGGTCAAGCATGATTAAAATTACATTCTGCTTGTCTTTAGAAAGATGAAATACAGGAGAAATCGTTGCAGGTGTAAGTGCAGAATTTGATTCTTTAATTTCTTTTAATTCTTTATATCCTTTTGAAATCGGAACAGAATTAACTACAGAAACAGAAACCATAGAAATTAAAATGATTGTAAAAAGCGAAGTGCAGATTTTAAATTTTTTATTCTTAAGTAAAAGATAAACTGCGATGATTACTGCAATGTTTGACAGGATGCTTAATGCAGCATATAAGAAATCTGGTCGCAACATTCCTGCATTTTCGAAAGTCAGGATTGTAGAAATTGAGCCGTATGAGCCGCCAAAAACAAATGCATTGAACATTGCGCAGAGTGTTATGATGCTTAAAAGAATTGTAAAGACTGCTTTTACGCGTTTATTAAAAAGATAGTAAAGACAGCTTGTCCAGAAAAGACAGAAGCCCATGCTCTGGAACAAAGAGTTTCTTAAAAAATAAAATGGAGAAGCATAATTATCTACAAAAGAAAATTCCATCGGCGAAGATGAAATTATGTAAGACGGAATTACCCAGCCGCACAAAACAGAAAGTGTTATTGCAGATAAAAAGAATAATGTGTCACGCAGTCTGCCATTTTCTACAAGAGAAGCAAAGGGTTTATCAAGAAGGTACTTTATTGCTTTTAGGATAAGAGGAAAAGCCGGAACTATTGTAAGAACCCCGATTACTGCAAGACGTCTGAATAAAAATCCGGAATGCTTAAAAAGAAGGAACCATACGGCCCCCGCATATACGACACAAAGAAGAATATAAAGTGCGCGGATTGGCTTTTTAATTTTATAGAAAACGTTTTTTACAAGACTGAATACGTTGTTCATAGTCCAGTATAAAACAAGACCGCTTGGAGAATCATAAAGGAACACAAGAAAGAAAGCTGCCATTAGATAAATCTGCAGTTTTTCTTTTATCGGATGTCCCTTTGTGTAGATAAAACCTGCAACAACATTTATCAATGTCATTGCAATCGGAAGAACATTAACAGGAAATGAGCCGATATGAAAAAGAGCATCGGGACTTCCCATGTCTTTTATAAAAAGAAAAGCCTTGCCGTTAAGGGCAGGAAGTGTACTTAAGTATTTATATGCCGCGATAAAAAACGGAATCTGAATCAAAAGACTTATAGACGAGCGCAGAGCCATCATCGGATGGTAATGATTTTGTCTGTAATAGGTTGTAAGAATCATGTACTGCTCATCGCCTTTAAATACAGCTTTAATCCTGTCGACTCCCGGTTTTAATTTAAGCTGAATTTCGCGTTCTGTTTCCTGCCATTTTTCTGCAATTATATACATCGGAAGGCATAAAAAAGAAATGCCGATACTTACGCCTACTACGGCAAGCCCCGGGTTATAAAAGATTGCATCACAGAACGAGTAGAAAACTTCTACAAGCTGATATAACGGATAAATGATTATCGTGTATAAAAAATTTAACATGTATTAGTCCTTCTTTGCTGTTAAATAATCTACAATATTTTTTACGGCAGACCCTATGCTGCACCATGCTTCTTCTTTAACTTTGTTTCTGTTTTCTTCGAGACCCTTGTTGTTTATCGTGTCTTTGATGACAGAAGCAATTGATGAAAAATCTTTTTCTTCGAGCTTTACTCCGATTTGTGGTAAAATCTTTAAAGACCACATAGGCTCACCAAGCCAGTCTGCATCATAAGGCAGTGTATCAAAGTTTGTATCTGCATAGATTACAGGTTTATTAAAGATGAATGTATAATCAAGAATGATGTCACTAAAGTCTGTAATCATTATGTCAGATTCGTTTAATACATCAAAGTTGTCATTGTCAAAATTCCATGAAATGTTTTTGCCTTTAAATTTTTTCATCAAAGAATCAAGTAATTCTTTTTCTGAAGTTAAAGACTGCGGGTGAGGGCGAACGATGATTTTAAAATCTGTTTTAGAAAGTTCGTCTAAAAGTTTATCGCCAAATTTTGAAAGTATTGCGCTTTTGCCCCAGCTTGGCGCGATGAGTACAATTGGTGCTGTGTGTGGTGCGCGTGCAGGTAATAAAGATAATCGTTTCTGGTTTTCGTCAAGATAAGTACAGCCGACTGCTACAAGCTCTTTTT
This sequence comes from uncultured Treponema sp., assembly GCA_905236565.1. GTDB lineage: Bacteria > Spirochaetota > Spirochaetia > Treponematales > Treponemataceae > Treponema_D. The sequence goes on from CAJORB010000047.1 coordinate 46,135, forward strand.
TTGCAATTGAAGGGCGAAGGCTTTCGATTTTTCTTATAAAGTTTATCTGGTTTTCGCCTGTAGTAAGGACAGCGTCATAGTGGTCAAGCCCAAACATGCGGTAGCTTGCAAGGTCGCCTGCAGAATGCGGAATATGAATGTATTTATTTACATCTTTTGAGCGCTTCCACTGGTAAACATCAAGACCCGGTGTTGTTGCAATTACTTTGTCTGCGTTTAAGAAATTTAATTTTGCAAAAGGCTTGTTTCCAGATCCAAGGTATTCTGCTTTTACATATTTGTAATCTTTAGAGAAAACAGGATCGTCCTGGCTTGCCGTGTAGTATGTCAAAGGTATGGAGCGTTTTTCAAACTCGTCACAGACAGGGCCAAATACGTTCCAGTAGCGTTTATGGTCAGAAAATATTACATATGGGATAATATCTTTTTGTGCTGTCTCGTCTGTTTTACCGCGCGAGAAAAGAAATTTTAATTTTACGATAAGAGTTCTTATACCAAATACAGCAGCTGTCGCAATACCGATAAAGAGAGAAAAAAGCATGCTTCCTGTTCCAGGATCAATATATAAAAAGTTACAGATCATTTTGCATCTCCTGTGGTGTCAAGTTTAGACCAGTTTGCAGGATCAAAGATATTGTCTTTGACGTGGTAGTTTTCTTTAGAATAAGGGAATTGAGTTTTCTTTATGATATAGGCCGTGTTAAAATTAGCTGGAACAAATACATTGCATCCATTTTCTTTATCTTGAATAAATTCTTTACCTGTAAAAGGATTTGTATTAGAAACCGGTAAATCCTTCTTTGCAAAGAAAATTGTATCTGCATTTGTCATGAACGAATTGTCTGTCTTTAAGTCTTCTGTGGAATTAAAATCTTTTACAAGGAAAAGCGGGTTAAAAGCTGCAGGGATTTTTTGATTTGGGAAGTCTTTAAAGACATCGAACTTTAATTCATGTCCATGGTCTGCAACGATTATGATTCTTGTGTTGTCATAGATATCGTTTTCACGAAGATAGTCAAAGTATTTTGTAAGCTGTTTTATGGATGCTGTAAATACATTATAGTCTTTAGATGATCTTTCTAATTCTGTATTGCATCCGAGCGATTTTTTATCAAAATTTGATGGGTATTCAAAGTATTCGCCATCAAGATTTATAGGTTCATGGCATGAATCGTTTCCAATGTAAACAAAGGAGTCTGTGCTGTTAGAAAAATCTGTAAGTGAGGACAGATAATAAAGAGTACTAAAATGATCCAGAAAATTTCTTGATGACAAAATTTCTTTTGGTTTTATTGTATTATAAAAAACTATTCTGAACATTGGTGTAAAAACCTGAAGTATTGAAAAGTTTTTAATCTGTTTATCGCAGATTGTGTCACCGATTTTTTCGAAAGGATTATCAATATTCTTTTCTTTCATGTACAGGTCCGTGTATTTTCCTGCCTGTTCAGAAACATTTATTTCTGGGAATTTTTTATAAGGAGTAAGATCTCCTTTCCAAAGGTAATTTGAATATGAAGGATCTGTTACTGTTGCACTAAAGCCTGCGCCAAGGAAAAGCTTTGGCATAACCATTAAGGCTTCGTTATGCTTATCTTTTAATAGGATGTCGGCTCTTTTATTCATATTTTCCTGAGTATACTCGTATCCGCCGACGATAGGGGGATAGCCGTTTATTGTTCTTGAACCAAGGCTTATTGTATTTGGATAATATGTAAATCCTTTAAAATGCTCTGCGATGTCCGGGAACTGTTTTATTACATAAGGGAAAAATGGATTTTCTGCACGGTCTAGGAAAATGACTAAAACATTTTTTCCTGTCTTTGTAAAATGATAGATCGGTTTTAGTTCTTCTTTAGATGTTATTTTTTTTGAATCTTTGCTTGCAAGGTAGTCATTTGCAGATTTATTGATGTAGTTTACTTTGTAAAGACCTAAAGATAATTCTGCAACGAATACTGCGATAAAGAAAGTATTGACTGCAGCAGAAACTTTTGAGTTTTTTATAAAAATTCCGCATGCAAAAATTACTGCAAAAATTAAAATTGACAAAAAAGTAAATGCAAGAGGAACAAAGTTAAGGACACCAGAATCATCAAGTACGAAAAGAGGATTTAATGTTCCGTAGTCTGCTTTAAAGATATATGCATTGCATACTGCCATAACTAAAAGAGCAGGAAACATAAAACAAAGGATATTTTTTGTTCTGTTACCAAACATCTTGTATATTACAAAAGGCCATACAAAACAGAAGCCCAGAAAGAAGAATACAGAAGATGTTATGTACGGAACAGGATTTGCAGTTGACCCTAAATTACAGAACTCGATAGGGCTTGAACCTATTACATTTGTAGTAAGGATAAGTCCCATAAAGAGGGCTAAACACAGAGAAGAAAAAACAAAGGTGAGCGTATTTGTTAATGATGGTTTTAAATCAATCAGTTGTGTAAATCTTTTATTTAATGCAGATTTATCTGCAAGCTTTTTAAGCAATGGAAGGGCGCAGAAGAATATTGTAATAAAAGTTAAAACGGCCTTTTTCCATGTATTTGTTTCCGGGTGTTTTGCCCAGAAGAAAATCGAAAGAAAAGTAAGGCAGAAGGCGATAAAGCCAAAAAGTATTGCGCCCGGTTTTTTTGTTTTTAAAACAACATTTTTTGCAAGACTAAAAAGATTATTTAAAATCCAGTAAATTACAAGACCGCTTGGCGAGTTATAAAGAAGTACAAGAAAGATACACGCAACTGCATAAAGCTGAACTTTTTCTTTTACCGGAGCTTCTTTTGTATAAACTGCACCGCTTACAAAATTAATAAGCGTCATGATTATAGGAAGAATATTTATGATTATTAATTTTGTTCCGACTGAAAATTTAAAAAGAGCATCTGGTCCTCCAAGGTCTTTAAAAATCCAGAACTTAGAACCTAAAAGAGCATCGCAGTTACTTAAATAGTGATAGGCTGCAATAAAAAACGGAATTTCTATTAATATCGAAAGAGAACTTCTTAAAGCATAAAGCGGGTGATAGTTATTCTGACGGTAATATTCAGAAAGCATCATAAACTGCTCATCACCTTTAAATGCCTTTTTAATTCTTTTTACGCGGAACTCAAGACTTTTAACAAGCTTTCTTTCTTTTTCCTGGAGAGCGTCTGCAATATTATAAAGCGGAAGCGCAAGAATATTTATTACGATACTTACGACGACAACGCAGTAAATTACGCTTTCGGTTCCAACTTTGTTTAAGCACATTCTAAAAACCCAGTCGACGATAAACTCGATTGGGGCGATAATAAGATTGTATAACATCAAAGCCTCTTGATTTTTGCTGTTTTCCTACCATTATATAGAATTTTTTTTGTATTTGCTATAGGGTCAAAAATAGGCTATAATTCTTTTATTCTTATGGAAGACTCAAGCGACATTACGACTTTACAGAACATAGCAGATACTCTAAAAGAAGAACCGCTTGCAAGCCAGAGGGTTCTTGCAGAAAAAGCCGGAATGTCAATCGGCCTTATGAATGCCGTTTTAAAGCGTTTTGCAGAGCGCGGCTGGATAATGCTTACCAACGTAAACCTTAAAAAGCTTTCGTATGCCATAACTCCTGCAGGAATCTCTGAGCTTACCCGCAGAAGCCAGAAGTTTGCCCGCCGAACCTTTGCCCTTGCAAACACATATAACGAAGAGCTTTGTGCTCTTGTAGAAAAGGCTCGAGGTGAAGGAAAGACTAAGCTTGTCCTTTATGGCTCAAGCTACATAAAGTTTCTTCTCATGTATGCCTGCCAGAAATTTGACGTTGAGTTTTTAGAAAAAGAGGTCGATTCTCCTGTCTGCGATGATGCGCTTTGTGTAATAGGTGAGCTTTCCGAAGGCGACAATGTAAAGCGCCTTATCGAAAAAGGCTGCATAAGTCTTTTAGATCTTTTAAAACAAGACTGAATAAAACAAGGGACTTTGCCGCATGGAATATTATTGCATAATGGTGCAGACGGGAGAAGAAAAGGCATTTCGCGAGGCTGCGCTAAAGACTGTGGATGCTAAAATCTATTCTTTTGAGCGAAAGCTTTATACAAAGCGGCGTGGATGGTTTACGGCCCCGCTTTTTTCGGGCTACGTATTTATAGAAGTTTCTGAGCTTGTTCCGTCTGTATTTGAAAAATTAAAAAAGGTAAAAGGCTTTTGCAGAATTCTTCGCGACAACCAGAATCCCGTAAAAATAACGGGCAAAGCACTTGAAGAACTAAAGCTTTTTATAAGAAACGGCGAAAACTGGGGCATTTCTAAAGTTCAGTTTTTACCCGGACAGAAAATTCTCGCAGTATCTGGCCCCCTTAAAGGCTTAGAAGGCAACATAATCGCTGTAAACAAAAAGAAAAAGCAGATAACAGTCCAGTCCAGCCTTACCTTTGACGGCAAAAAGTTTGATCTTTTATACGAAGACGTCGAAGTGATGTAAGATGCCACACGGATGCTTATGATTGTAAAACTCCCTCATGTTTTACAGTTTATACTTGACAAAATAATAGTAATTGTATTATAGTAAAAATACATAAAGATAAAGGAGGTAGAACATGCATAAACAGAATGTAGTTGGAATTGTTTTTCGTGGACCAGAAGGAAAGAAAGCTATCATGCAGATTATGCGTGCAAAAGCTCCAAAACCAGATCCTAATTTAGAAAAACGTATGAAGGCATTTAAAGAAGCTGTAAGAAACGGATTATTTGAAAAGAATGAAAGGGTTTGATTTATATGTTGAACAGCTTTCTTGTGATCTCAATACATATGAACTAAAAATGTTCCGTGTACAGCATGATGAAATGCAGCTTTCTACATATCTAAAAAAATATGCCAAGAAACATCAGTCAGAAAATATCAATAAAGTTTATCTTGTTCGTTATGGCGCAACAGGTCAACTGGTTGCATGGTTTGGTTTAAAGACTGCAACCTTACCATATAATGATGATGGAGATTCTTTTTTAATTCCTGCAGTTGAATTGACTCATTTTGCTGTGGATGAGCGATTTAGAAATCCTATAGGATGCGAGCAGTCTGTTAGAACTGGCGAATTTATTTATTGGAATTTTATTTTACCCATAGTTAAGGATGTAGCAGAAAAAGTTGCCTGCAAGGCATTATTTGTATTTGCAATAGATACGCCAAAACTTGTCTCTTATTATAAAAAAGTTTTAAAATTTAAAGAACTCCCAGATACTAACGAAAAACAATTCTTTGAATATGCAGAACCCGATTATGATGAGGGCTGTAAATTTTTATATTTCCCAATTGAGTAAAATATCTCAGTCTACTGAGTAAATTATCTCAATGCATTGAGTAAAATCAAGTATAATTTTAAATTTTTTGCTACACGGATGCTTATGAATGTCACACGGATTGGTTTTTGCTACGCAAAAACTGGGTGGGTAAGTTTGTTTGTAAAACTCCCTCATTTTTTTGTAAATTTACTTGAAAAGTCGCTCATGAAAGTGTAAAAATCAAGTATTTTTTTTATTTCCTGGCATATTATAAAACAAAGGGGTTGTATTAGTATTGCCACACGGATTGGGAATTGCTAACGCAATTCCTGGGTAAATTTGAAATTTTTATTTCACTAATTAAGGTACTGGTTATATGCTATAATTGGCATGAGGCAGAATGTTAAAATTTGAAGATCAGACCAGAAAAATCATCAATGCATGCATGGAAGTTCACAATGAACTTGGAAATGGCTTTTTAGAACAGGTATATCAGGAAGCCTTGGAAGAAGAGTTTAAAATTCAAAAAATTCCTTATGAGCGGGAAAGGTTCTTGCCCGTAATATATAAGGGTAAGCTACTTAACAAGAAATATTATGCAGATTTCGTCTGTTATGGAAGCATAATTGTTGAATTAAAATCTGTTTCAAAACTTATTAAGGCTCATAAAGCTCAGGTACTTAATTATCTTAAAGCAACAAAAGCGGATGTTGGTCTATTGGTAAACTTTGGTGAGAACTCACTAAAATGGGAAAGAATAACGCGTTTTGAGAAAGAAGAGTGTCACACAGATTCGATTTTGCTAACGCAAAATCAGTTTAGAAATATATAAAATCAGAAAAACCGTTAGGTTTTTCGAATCCGTGTGGCAATCACAGGCATCCGTGGGGTAATACTAATACAATTGTTCAAAATTTGAACATATTGACACCACCGGTATGCCGCTATATAATAGAAACAATATCAGTTGCAACTGTTTACGAGGGGCGTTTGGCCCATAAATAAGTACAATGTCCGTCTGATTTATCAGAACCTTTATGTGCACGAAGGATGTGCGCCGTTATGGAGACATTTTTTTCAGTCTGTCTGCCAGAACGGGAGAGGTATGGGCATTGGGAGAAACAGTTGAAGTTATAACTTCTGGATAGTTATCAGAGATTTAATCATATTTATGGAGAAAATCATTTATTATGGTAGTAAATAAAATTGCGGTAGCAGGAACAGGCTATGTGGGGCTTTCTCTTGCAACATTGCTTTCGCAGAATAATCGAGTTGTGGCTGTAGATATTTCTCAGGAAAAGGTTGAACTCATAAATAAAAGACAATCTCCGATTCAGGATACCGAGATTGAAGATTATCTAGCAAACAGAAAATTAAATCTTGTTGCTACTACTGATGGGATAAATGCATATAAAGATGCAGATATAGTTATAATAGCAACTCCGACTAATTATGATCCAAAGTTAAATTTTTTTGATACAAAATATGTTGAACAGGTTATTGAACTGGTTTTAGAAGTAAATCCTGATGCTATTATGATAATAAAATCTACAATTCCTGTTGGATATACTAAATCTGTGTGTAAAAAATATAAGACAAACAATATTCTTTTTTCTCCAGAATTTTTGCGTGAGAGTAAAGCTCTTTATGATAATCTTTATCCGAGTCGCATTGTTGTCGGGACTGATTTACAGGATGAACGCCTTGTAGATGCAGCGCACACATTTGCTGAACTTCTGCAGCAGGGTGCTGTAAAAAAAGATATTCCAACGCTGTATATGGGATTTACTGAAGCTGAAGCAGTTAAGCTTTTTGCAAATACTTATCTGGCTTTACGGGTAAGTTATTTTAATGAACTGGATACCTATGCAGAATTAAAAGGGCTTGATACAAAATCAATTATAACAGGTGTATCACTGGACCCTCGTATCGGTGATTTTTATAATAATCCTAGTTTTGGGTATGGTGGATACTGTCTTCCTAAAGATACGAAACAGCTTCTGGCTAATTATAATGATGTTCCTCAAAATCTTATAAGTGCAATTGTGCAGTCAAATACAACACGTAAAGATCATATTGCGCAGATGATTATAGATAAGAATCCTAAGAAAGTCGGAATTTATCGTCTTACAATGAAATCTAACAGTGATAACTTTCGTGCCAGTGCAATTCAAGGTGTAATGAAGCGAATAAAGGCAAAAGGGATTGAAGTTGTTGTGTATGAGCCGACATTACATGAGGAATTGTTTTTTAATTCTAAGGTCGAGACAGACTTGCAGAAGTTTAAAAAGGAATGTGATGTAATTATAGCAAATCGTAAATCAGATGACCTTTCTGATGTTTCTGATAAAATTTATACAAGAGATTTGATGGGAAGGGACTGATAAATTTGAACATGAATTTTAAAGAAGTAAAAGAAAAAATATCAGTATCGCTCCAAAAAGGTGCTGTTCATATTTTTGCAGGGAGTCTGTTAACACGATTTGTATCTTTTTTTGCCTCTGTGATAGTTGTAAGAGTTTTATCAAAAAGTGATTATGGAATTTTATCTTATTATGAAAATTTGTATAATTATTTTTTCTTATTGGCAGGCTATGGTTTAGCCAAGAGTGTTTTGAGATATGTAGTAATTACAGATGATATAAATGAAAAAAAGAGTATTATACAGTATTGTAAAAATAAAGGTACTTTGTTTAATATTGCCCTTATTATTATTGGTGTATGTTTCTCTTTCTTGTATAAACATCCATCTCAGTTTTCATCTAAAAATTTTTATTTGATTATAATGCTTCTTTTTCTTCCTTTTCAATATATAGTAAATTTATATATATATAATGAAAGGGCTTTTTGTGATAATAAACGGTATGCTGCTGTATCTTTTTTATATGTTTTACTATTGGTTTCATTTAAATTTTGCGGAGCATTATTATGGCAGCTTATAGGTGCAGTTATATTACCATTGGTAATACATTTGATTTATTCAGTTTTTTTAACTGTCATAGATGAAAAAAAATATTTTAAAAATGCGAAACCTTTTAATCTTTCTACTTCGTTAAAAAAACAAATGGATATTTATTCTATCCAGTGTATGGTTACGAATGGATTGTGGGCATTATTTGCATTAAACAGTACTTTCATCTTAGGCAGAATGATTGGTAACGCAGAACTGGTTGCAGATTATAAAATAGCTACAGTTTTACCGAGTTTTATATCAATACTGAGTTCCTCTTTAGGTATATTTGTTGGACCGTATTTTACTAAGCATGAGTCGGAAAAGGATTATGAGTGGTGCAGAAAAAATTGGATTATAGTAATACTCGTATCAACTTTTTTGATCGGACTTGTTGTTATGGGGCTGTTCCTTTTTGCTCCATTTATGATAACGCTGGTTTTTGGAGAAAAATATGTTTCATCTTTCCCGATAATGCGATTATTATTGATAGCAGCTTTGTTTGATGCAGGTATACGGTATCCAACAGCACATCTGTTAACTTCAATGAACAAGATAAAATATAATATGATAGTTTCTGTAATTGGTATTGTTTTGCAGCTTATATTTGCAGTTTTGTTTGCATATCATTATGGTGTGGTTGGTATTGCAGCTGCAAATATTCTTGTACAATTTACAATGTCTTTAGCTATAACCTTCTTTTTTGTATATTACTTTTTTATTAAAACACCCCAAAAAGGAGATTTAATTGAAAAATAGTTTTATTTTGACAGCAGGTTACGGATGGTCAGGATCTAGTGTAATTGTAGATCTTTTAAAAGAATATGATGGTATAATTGATTCTGATGTTGAATTTCGTCTTATAAAAGATCCTCACGGTCTGGCAGATTTGCGGTATCAACTTACAAAAAACTGGGATGTTTTGACAGTAGATGCAGCAATAAAAGAATTTATGCGATTAGCCTCCTGCATGAACCATTCTTCAACAAAAACGACGTATGGTCTAGGCTATGATAAAAAGATTGGCCCAAATTTTATGGCTTTGACCAAAAGTTTTATAGAAGGGATAACTTCTTTTTCATTTCAGAGTAATTCATGGATATTCAATTTAGAAAAATCAAGAATCAGAATTGTTTTTGAAAAAATCTTGAGAAAACTTCACATAGATTACACAGAAGGTGTAATGAACTTTTCTCAATGTACAGAAGAACAGTTTGATAATGCTGTAAAAAAATATCTTGATTCTCTGTTTTTCTCCTGTGGTGATAAAAAAGTTATCCTTGATCAAGCAATTTCTCCTTTGCATCCGGAAATGGTACCTGTTTTTTTTGATGATTCAAAAATGCTTGTAGTGGATAGAGATCCAAGGGATATTTATGTAAATTTAATAAAAGGAAAAAATTTAATTGGAGCAGAGCTTTCTAAATCACATGATGTAAATAAGTATATACAATGGCACCGTGCATGTAGAAAGTACAAAGAAGAATTGAAATCTTTTTCATATGTCAAACAGTTTCAATTTGAAAAACTTGTCTGTGATTATGAAAAATCTGTAAAAGAAGTTGAGTCTTTCTTAAAAATATCTGATAAAGATCATGTAAATAAAAAGAAATATTTCATTCCGGAAGAATCAAGTAAAAATGTTGGAATTTGGAAAAAATATCCTTGTCAGGAAGAAATTAGAACAATCGAAAAAGAACTTCCTGAATATATTATAAACATTTAAATAAACCGTTTTAGGAGATATTGATTAATGAGTACAGTATACTGTGGAATGAGCGCTGATTTAATACATCACGGGCATTTAAATATAATTCATGAGGCAATGAAACTTGGAGAAGTTACGGTTGGAGTTTTAACTGATGAAGCTATTGCAAGTTATAAAAGACTTCCATATTTGACATACGAACAGAGAGCAGAAATTGTTTCCAATATAAAAGGTGTTGAACATGTTGTTCCGCAGACTACCTTGGATTATGTTCCAAATCTTGAAAAATTAAAACCTGATTATGTTGTACACGGAGATGACTGGCTTACAGGAGTCCAGAAAGAAACTAGGCAGCGTGTTATAGACTGTATTGCAAAGTGGGGCGGTAAGGTTGTGGATATTCCATATACACCAGGAATTTCTTCTACGGTGCTTAATGCAGAGGTTAAAGAAATCGGAACTACTCCAGAAATAAGACAGAAGATGCTAAGACGGTTGATTGCTGCTAAACCTATTGTTAGAATTATGGAAAGTCATTCTGGTCTTACAGGCCTTATTATAGAAAAAACTAAAGTTAAGGTTAATAATAAGACAGAAGAATTTGATGGTATGTGGGCTAGTTCACTTACGGATTCTACAAGTAAAGGAAAGCCAGATATAGAAGCTGTTGACTTGACTACGAGACTTCATGGATTAAATGATGCTCTTGAGTGTACTACAAAGCCTGTTATTTTCGATGGTGATACCGGTGGTAAGATTGAACATTTTGTTTTTACCGTTCGTACTCTTGAGCGCCTGGGAATTTCTGCTGTAATTATCGAAGATAAAGTGGGACTTAAAAAAAATTCACTTTTTGGAACTGCTGCGGTTCAGACTCAGGACTCGATAGAAGGTTTCTGCGAAAAAATAAAAGCAGGAAAACGTGCTCAGGTTGCAAAAGATTTTATGATTATTGCACGCTGCGAAAGTTTGATAGCAGGAAAACCGCTGGAAGATGCGCTTGAGAGGTGTTTTGCTTACGTAGAAGCGGGTGCAGATGGAATTATGATTCACAGTAAAAACAAATCTGGAGATGATATAAAGGAATTCTGCAAACGCTTTAGAGAAAAACATGAGTCGGTACCTATTGTAGTAGTTCCAACAACATATAACCAGATAACAGAGGAAGAACTTGCAAGCTGGGGCGTAAATGTTGTAATTTATGCAAACCATATGTTAAGAAGTGCTTATCCTGCTATGCTAAACACAGCAAAATCAATTTTAACTCATCACCGTTCGTTTGAAGCAAATGACATGTGTATGAGTATAAAAGATATACTTGAACTTATTCCAGGAACAAAATAATGGAACAGACTGTTATATTATCAGATGATAATTATAAGATGCTTGATGATTATTTATTAACTCATAAAGTGTCCAAAATTTTTCTGGTTAAATCTGAATTTTGTGACTCATTTAAAATAACAGATTATTTTAATGGTTTGACAGAAAGATTAAATATAGAAATCGTTTCTTTTACTCATTATCATCCTAATCCTGAATATGACTCTGTTGTCGAAGGAGAAAAACTCTTTCGCGAAACAAAATGCGACTGTATAGCAGCAGTTGGCGGCGGAAGTTGTATAGATGTAGCAAAATGCATAAAGTTATATTATGGGCTTGATTCCTCTAAAAATTACATGCAGCAGAGTCCAATAGAAAATAATATACCACTTATAGTTCTACCTACTACAGCAGGTACGGGAAGTGAAGCTACAAGATATGCTGTCATATATTATAATGATGAAAAGCAGTCAATTACACATGACAGTATAATTCCGGGTGCAGTAATTTTTGATCCGTCGGTTTTAGATACGTTGCCGGATTATCAGCGTAAAGCTACAATGATGGATGCATTCTGTCACGCAATAGAAGCTTTCTGGTCAGTAAATTCTACAGAAGAAAGTAAAAAATATTCTAGGGAAGCGATAAGGCTCGTTCTTGAAAATTACAAGCTGTATTTAAATAATGACCCTGTGGGGAATAAAAACATGCTTGTTGCGGCAAATATAGCGGGGAAAGCCATTAATATAACACAGACTACTGCAGGACATGCAATGTGTTATAAGCTTACCAATATGTACAATACAGCACATGGACATGCAGCTGCTATATGCGTTTCTGTTTTATGGCCATTTATGATACGGCATACGGATAACTGCATAGACCCTCGTGGTGAAAGTTATCTTAAAAATGTTTTTATTGAACTTGCAGATGCCATGCAATCTGATTCTCCTTTAGCTGCTGCAGAAAAATTTAATGAAATATTTAATGAAACTGGGTTAAGCATTCCAGTGGTGAATAGTGATAATGATTTTGAACTGTTAAAAAAATCTGTTAATCCTGTCAGGTTAAAGAATAATCCTGTAAAATTAACTGAAGATTCAATTGAAAAAATGTATAGAAGTGTTTTGAAATTAAAATAGTTTATTTACCAAGAGCATTACATTAAGAAAGAGGTTGAAATTAAAATGGATGGAAGTTTGACTAAAAGAATAGGATGGATAGATATTGCTAAAGGAATCGCAATAATTTCAGTGATATTAGGACACTCTGTTGGAAAAGGTCCTTTTGGTATATTTATATATTCATTTCATATACCTCTTTTTTTTGTACTTTCAGGATATACAATAAAAAGAATACCGGCGACAGAAATACCAGGGGCCACATTAAGAGATTTTAAAAGGTTGATAATCCCTATATTTATATGTTTTTTAATAGATGCGATACTTCAGGTATTTTATTTAGGCAATAATATAGATGAAGTTATCAAATATAAAATTAGAGCGATAGTTTTTGGTACATTACATAAAGGAATGGGAAGACTTTGGTTTTTGGTGGCGCTTTTCTGGACAAAATTATTTTATAGAATACTTCTTTTAAAGGATTGTAAATATAAAATTATTTTTTTACTTGTATGTGCATACTTATGCAGTATAAATCAGATTCAGCTTCCTCAAAATTTAGATATAATGTTTATTATGCTGTTCTTTATGGAGGTAGGATACATTTATAAAAATTCGATAGATGAATATAACAATAAAATTGAAATAATAGGAATTGTTTCATTTTTTGTATGGACTTATCTAATATGGTATAGACAAGTTTATTTGGATATAGCTGTAAGACTGTATCCACCACTTTCTATTTTAGGAGCAGTTTGTGGTTCTCTGTGTGTTATACAATTTAGTAAGTTTTTGTCCTATAACACTATTATGAATAAAGTGTGGGGGGGTAGGACGATCGTCATTATATTTACTTTGTATCCATTATTTAAATGCATATTTTATTGAATATACAACTTTATTAAATTTTGAAAAAGGTAAATTGACTAGATTGAATATGCCTCTTCATTGGTTTATTAACATATTATTTCATTTAGCAATATTGTTTTTGTTTATTGCTGTAAAATTTGGCATAGAGAAAATGGTAAACAAACTTTATATGAAAGTGAAAAAAGGTTCCTGATGGTTTCAATTATTATTCCAACATATAATCGCGCGAAATTAATTGGTAAGTCTATAAAAAGTGTTTTGGGTCAGACTTATACTGATTTTGAATTGATAATTGTTGATGATTGTTCGACAGATGATACAAAAGAGGTTATAAGTCAGTTAAAAGATGAAAGAATTAAGTATATCAGACTAGAAAAGAATCATGGTGCTTGCTATGCGAGAAACGTTGGGATTGAACATGCGAAAGGGGATGTCATAGCTTTTCATGATAGCGATGATGAGTGGCATTCTGATAAACTTGAAAAACAAATAAAATGTTTCGAATCTACTGACGCAGATATTGTTTTTTGTAAAATGAATGCAATAGATCCGGATACTCATCAGAAAAAAACTTCATCATGTCGATTTTCTAAAGGTTTTCTATCAAAAGAAGAAAGTGTTTTAGGTATAAGTACACAAACAATTCTTGGTAAAGTTGATGTATTTAAAAACGTTTCGTTTGATCCGAAAGTTCCAAGATTGCAGGACTTTGATTTATTAATGAGAATCCACGAGAAGTATTCGATTTATTGTCTTGATGAATCTCTTGTAGATTATAATGTTGGGAAGGATTCGATCAGTTCAAATCCGTTAAAATTATATCAGGCATGCAGTATTTTTAAGGAGAAATATCCTGATATTAAAGAGAAATATCCTCAAACCGTATATGGCCTATCCTGGGCCCTGATTGATGCATCTGAAAAATTGAAAAAAGGAAATAAAGATTTACAGAAAGAGTGTGTAGACCTCGCTTTTTATTTCTGCAAAAATTTTAAAATAATGATAAAGTTTATAATGTTAAAGATACATATATTTTATATATATAAATTCTTATTTAGAAGATGAATTTGGTATTTGTTTAAAAATTAAATATATAAAGAGGTAATAAATGGAAAAATCGCTTAAACAGAAAAATGTGTATATGACAGCAATTTTATTATTTTTGTTTACATATTTTTTTCTTGTTGTTTTAAATGCTGTATTTCATGTTCAAAGTGATGATCTTGGAAAACCTTTGCGTGGTTTACAGTCTGCTGTTAATCAATATATGCATTGGAATGGTCGATTGGGTGAATTGATTTCGGTTACATATGGAAGCTGGTTTGCATCTACACCATTTTTTCCATTTGTAAACTCGTTAATTGGTTCATGTGTGATTTTTTTTATTTACGTACATATTTTTGGCCGTCTGCCAGATAATACTTCCAGAGATATTACGTTTTTTTCTATTTTATTTCTCTTTTTATTGTTTGACCCGGTTTATATTTTCGGTTCTCTCTTTTACTGGTCGGCTGCATGTTATAACTATCTTTACGCATGGTTTTTAATACTGCTTCTTTTATTGCCGGTAAATTTTTTCTGGCGAAAAAAAGAATTTTCAACAAAAACAAGCCGTATTTTTTTGATTTTGGGAATTCCAATAGGCATCTTTGCCGGATGGGCGAGTGAGTTTTGTATTGTTATTATTCTTTTATGGATTGCAAGCATTATAATTGCATTTATAAAGAAGCAGAAACTTCCTTTATGGTATTTTACTTCGTTAATTGCTCTTATAGTTGGATGGCTTATTTTATATTTATGTCCGGGTTTAAGAGAACGAGGTTTAACAACAGAAGATTTTTACTCTATTTCAGCTCTATTAAAAGCAGGTCCAGAGTTTTTATTTAAACGTCTTTTATATACTTATGACAGGCTTACTTATATGAGCCATTCTTCGTTATATTACGAAAATTTTATTTTTGTTTCATTGTTCCTTATACTTACAAGTATTTTTTATAAGCCTTCTGTAAAAAAGTTTTTGGTTACTTTTGCTGTTGTTGCAGTGTTATTCTGTATGGTCCGCTTTATACCTAAAATGTTTTTTATTATTACTTTAATTGGGCTCTGTATTTTAAGCACTGCTCAGATGAGAAAAGAAGATAAATATATTTCCACTTTATGGTTAATCATAGCGGCGGTATTAATGACAGAATTTATTTTTATAGGTTCAACAATACAGATAGGTATACCTAGAAGAGCCAGAATGCAGTTTGCAATTTTAAATATGATACTTATTTCTGTAATTATGTCATACTGCTTCGAAGTGTTTAAAGATGATGAAAAGGTTAAAAGAACGGTTAAAATATTAAGTGTGACGGTTACAATTTTGTTTTCTGCATTTGTTGTTGGTGAATGTATTCATATGCGTATGAAATGGAATGCAATGGAAAAATCTGTTGCAGAACAGAAGAGTAAGGGTATTATGGATGTAACTGTAAGTAAAGATTATTTTAAATCGTTGTACTGGAGTTATGGAGACTGGGGTGATCCTAATGAAGATCCTTTAACCTGGCCAAATAATAAGTATGCAAATTATTATGGTGTAAATACATATACTGTAAAATGATTGAAGAGTAAAAGTTAATCTGAAAAAAATAAAAAGATCCGGAGATTAATAGTAATGAAAACATTGATACTTGCTGGTGGAAAGGGTACTCGTCTTGGAGAAGAAACAAAAGTTGTTCCTAAACCGATGGTAGAAATTGGTGGATATCCGATTTTATGGCATATTATGAAAATTTATAGTCACTACGGGTTTAATGATTTTATAATTTTAACAGGTTATAAGGGACACGTAATTAAGGATTATTTCCTAAACTATTATAACCGTTATAGTGATATGACTATTGATTTGTCAAACAATGATGTACAGATTCATAAGATGAGAACTGAACCGTGGAATGTAACAATTCTTTATACAGGTGCAGATACTTTAACGGCAGGCAGAATTTCCAGAGCAAAGAAATATCTTGGGAATGATCCATTTATGTTAACTTATGGAGATGGTGTTTCTGATGTTAATATTTCAAAACTAATAGATTCTCATGCAAATAGCGGAAAGCTTGTGACCCTTACTGCTGTAAAACCAGAAGGACGGTTTGGTGCTCTTGAAATACAGGCTGACGGAACAATCAGTCAGTTTCAGGAGAAACCTAGTGACAGCTGGATAAATGGTGGTTTTTTTGTATGTGAAAACAAGGCATTGGATTATATTCCGGAACAATCAGATGATATTATGTGGGAGCGTGCCCCTCTTCAAAACATTGCTAAAGATGGGCAGTTACATGCTTATAAGCATGATGGTTTCTGGCATCCAATGGATATGCTTAAAGATAAAGAAGATTTAAATAAAATGTGGGGAACCAGAAAAGCCCCTTGGGATGTTTGGAACCATTTTGGAAATAAATAATTGTTTCAATAATGTTGTTTAATATTGGTATTTTATAGGAATAATATGAGTAGTTTATTATCATTTTATAAAGACAAAAAAGTTTTTTTAACTGGCCATACAGGATTTAAAGGTACTTGGCTTACGCGTATTTTGTTAGCAGCGGGTGCAAAAGTTACAGGATATTCTCTTGAACCGCCTACGGAACCAAGTTTATTTGAACAGACTAAAACTGCAGAACATATTAATTCAATTATCGCTGATATTAGAGATGGAAAAAAATTAAAAGATGCTGTCAATAATACAAAACCTGATATAGTATTTCATCTGGCGGCACAACCGATTGTACGTGCCAGTTATAGTGATCCTGTCGGCACATATGAAATAAATGTAATGGGGACTGTAAATGTTTTAGAAGCGGTTAGAAGCTGCAAATCCATAAAATCATTTGTAAACATTACTACAGATAAAGTATATCTTAATAAAGAATGGGTCTGGGGATACCGTGAAAATGAAGAACTTTGCGGTTATGATCCATATTCAAATTCAAAATCCTGTTCCGAACTTGTTACATATAGCTATAGGAATTCTTTTTTTAATGATGAACATTCTCCTGCAATAAGTACTGCCAGAAGTGGTAACGTAATTGGTGGTGGTGATTATGCTGTCGACAGAATTATACCGGATTGTATTCGTGCTGTGGAAAATGGGAAACAAATTATTCTACGTAATCCTAATTCGACTCGCCCATATCAGCATGTTTTAGAATGTCTTTCTGGATATCTTCTTCTTGCAAAAAATCAATTTGAAAATAAACAGTTAATGGGAAGTTATAATTTTGGACCTGATGATAACAGTTGTGTAACCACAGGTAATTTAGCAACTCTTTTTTGTAAATTATGGCAGGAGGGTGCAAATTGGGATACTGTTTCTGATAAAAATGCACCTCATGAAGCAAACTACCTTAAACTTGACTGTTCGAAGTCAAAGAGTTTGCTGGGCTGGAAACCCCAATGGAGTATTGGAACTGCAGTAGAAAAAATTGTAGAATGGGAAAAAGGAGTACAGGGCGGAATACCAGCAGCAGATAAAACTGATGAGCAGATAAAGGAGTATTTTAATAACTTGGAGTATTAGAACATATGAAATATACAGTCTCAGGTGCGACAGGGTTTATTGGTAAAAAACTCATAGAAAATCTGCTTAAAGATCAAAATAATATAATTTATGCTTTAATATTTGAATCTGAAAAAGAATCTTTTAATTCAATAGAAACAAACAATCTCGTTCCGATTATTTGTGACTTAGAAAAAAAGGATAATGATTTTTCTCAAATTCCTGAAAATATAGATTGTTTTTTTCATTTTGCATGGGTTGGTGTTAGTCCTGATAGTCGCAAAATATTTGATGTTCAATTTCGAAATATAAATATTACTGTAAATTGCTTAAAACTGGCAAAAGAGAAAAAAGCCAAAAAATTTATAGCACCAGGTTCAACAAATGAGTATTTATATTCTGGAACACTTATAAACAAAGATACAATACCGGCACCAAAAGACAGTTATGGATCTGTAAAAGTTGCTCTGAGATATTTACAAAAGCAGTTTTGTGAAGAAGAAAAAATTGATTTTATGTATATTATTATTACCGGTATATATTCTGAATATCGTCGGGATAAAAATATTATTTCATATACAATAGATTCTCTTTTAAATAATAAAAGTCCTTCTTTGACAAAATGTGAGCAGTTATGGGATTATGTGCATATAGATGATGTAGTTGAAGCAATTAAATGTATCAGCAAAAAAGGAAAACCGAATAGAATATATGCAATCGGTCATGGTGATAACTGGCAGTTAAAAAACTATATAAAAATAATTCATGAAATTATTAATCCTAATATAACTATTGGTTTTGGAGATATTCCATACAATTCTGAAGTACTTCCTATGTCATGTATGGATTTGACTGATTTAATAAATGATACAGGGTTCAAGCCAAAAATTGATTTTAAGGAAGGTATAAGAAGAGTAATTGATAACTGGAATAGTACTAATTTCGAAAAATGACTACTTCTTTTTTTGGTTTTTAGGTTTATTATCTTTTCCCCAAGTACGTTCTTCTATTATATATCTAGGACGTGCTTTTGTTTCCAGATATATTTTACCAATGTAAGTACCGATAACTCCTAGTGCAATCAGTTGAATTCCACCTAAGAAACAGATTATACAAATTAATGATGCATAACCAGAAACCTGTACACCTATTTTAAATAATTTAGAAATTATTGTCCAAATAACTCCTAAAAAGGAAATAAAAGATATAAAAAGGCCGAATCTTGTTATTAACTTTATAGGTTCTGTACTGAGTGATGTTATGCCATCAAATGCTAGAGTTAGAAGTGAAGATATGCCATAATGTGATTTTCCTGCTATGCGTTCATTCCTTTCATAATAAACACATGAACTTTTAAAACCAACTAAAGGTACCATTCCTCTTAAAAATAAATTAACTTCCTTAAATTTTGCAAATTCATTTAAAACTTTGGAAGATATAAGTCTGTAGTCTGCATGATTATAAACGATATCAGCTCCCAATTTTTTTAATAGTTTGTAAAAGGATTGGGCTGTAAAGCGTTTAAAAAATGTGTCTTTTTTTCTTGAATTTCTAACACCGTATACAACTTCGCTACCGTTATGATAGGCATCAACCATTTCTTCAATAGTAGTTATATCATCCTGACCATCGCAATCTATTGAAATTGTTATGTCACATTGATCCTTAGCTTCCATAAGGCCAGCAAGAACATTTCCTTGATGACCAAAGTTTCTTGACTGCTTTGCTCCTATAAAGTGATAATTATCATTAGAGTAATTTTTAATTAATTTCCATGTATCATCTGTTGATGCATTGTCTAAAAATAAGATACGACTTTCATCACTGATTTTTTTCTTTGTAATTAATAATTCCAGTTCATTAAGAAAAAGGGTATGAGTTTCTGGTAAAACCTGTGCTTCATTGTAACATGGTACAATAAGATATAAAACTGTGTTATTTGTTTTCATCTGGTTCTTCCTTATCGGTAAAAACTAAAAGTCTTTGTCCAAAGTAATTAAGAATTGTATAAAGACACATTCCGCATAGCAGCGCAATGTTTGCTCTGAAAGTTTCTTCTTTGAAATAGAGAAGGGCATATACTGCTTTTTTTGCTATCATGTATGCAAGTACGTAACAGATTAAAAGATTTGCAATAAAAAGTATTATCTGTTTGAAAGATTTTTCATGATTTGTAAATGTAAAATATTTATTTAAGAAAAAGCTTACAATTCCGCCTGCAATATAGTTACATGCGCTTGAAAACCAATATCCTAAATGAGCGGCATTATACAGTAAGAACATGATTCCGGCTCCTACTGCCGTATTTATAACTCCTACAAGAAGAAATTTAAGAAGCTTTTTGTCAATAAATCTCATTATATTCAGAATACTACAAAATTTAAGAAAAGACAATTGATTCAGAATTACTACTGTGACTTATTTATAAGGTTGGTTTTTTACCCTCTTTAATATTCGCGTATTTAGTAATATACTTATAAATTATCTATTTTATATAGAGGTAACATCGTGTTATTATACATAGACCCGGGAACGGGAAGCATGCTGTTTTCTATTGTAATAGGAATAGCTACAACATTACTCTTTTTTGCACAGAGAATTTTCGTAAAATTAAAATTTATCTTAAGCGGCGGTAAGGCTCAGAAGATTGCAGGAAATAAAATTCCGTATGTAATTTTTGCAGACCATAAACGCTACTGGAACGTTTTTAAACCAATCTGTGATGAGTTTGAAAACCGCAAGATTTCTCTTGTATATTGGACAGCTAGTCCTGATGATCCTGCATTAAGCGAAAAATATGAGCATGTAAAGGCAGAGTTTATCGGCGAAGGAAATAAGGCTTTTGCCCGTCTTAACATGATGAACGCAGGAATTGTTTTAAGCACTACTCCTGGGCTTGATGTTTATCAGTGGAAAAAAAGCCGTAACGTTGACTGTTATGTTCATATATTTCACGAAGTAGGAGAGCCGCTTACATACAGGATGTTTGGAGTAGATGCTTATGATGCACTTTTATTTAACGGTACATTCCAGGAGCATTATATAAGACTTCTCGAAGCTGAGCGGAAAGAGAAGCCAAAAGAATGTAAAGTTGTCGGCTGCTGTTATCTTGATTCTATGAAAAAGCGTCTTGATAAAGAGGGCAGTAAAACTGATAAGAAAGCTCAGAAAACTGTTCTTCTTGCTCCGTCATGGGGACAAAGTGCAATTCTTTCTAAATACGGAAAAGATATTCTTAATGCATTAATCAAAACCGGATATAAAATAATCGTTCGTCCGCATCCGCAATCTTTTACTTCTGAAAAAGAAATGGTAGAAAAGCTTGAAAAAGAATTTCCTGAGTCAGAAAATTTTAAGTGGAACCGCGACAACGACAACTTTGATGTATTAAACGAATCAGACTTACTTATAACAGACTTTTCTGGTGTCGTTTTTGATTTTACGCTTGTCTTTGATAAACCGATTATTTATGCGGATACTTCGTTTAACTCAGATCCTTATGATGCGTCCTGGATAGACGAACCTTTATGGAGGTTTGAAAAATTAAAGGAACTTGGAATAAAGCTTGATAAAAAAGATTTTCCTAAGATGAAAGAGATGATTGATTCTGTCATAGAAAATAAAGAATTAAAATCTTCGCGTGAGCGAGTCAGAAATGAAGCATGGCAGTATCAGGGACAGGGTGCAGAAAAAACTGTTGACTGGCTTATAGAAAAGTATAAAAGAATTGCAGGTGAAAGATAATTATGGGATCGGTTTTATATAATGCTATCGTAGCTCCAATTGAGCTTTTAGTAGAAGTTGTTTTTGAAGTTTTATACAGATTTGTAGGGCACGAAAAATCTGATCAGGTAGTTGCCATAATCGGTGTAAGTCTTGTAATAAGCCTTTTAACGCTTCCTTTGTATCAGATGGCAGAAGCTGTTCAGAAAAAAGAACGTGACATACAAAAGGGTATGGCAAAGTGGACTTCTCACATCAGAAAAACGTTTAAAGGTGATGAGCGTTTTATGATGCAGCAGTATTACTATAAGATCAATAACTACAGTCCGCTACAGGCTCTTAACGGTTCTCTTTCTCTTCTTTTGCAGATTCCTTTTTTTATGGCAGCATATCACTTTCTATCTAATCTTGAAATTTTAAATGGAACTTCTGCTGGTCCTATAGTAAATCTTGGATCCCCTGATGCACTTTTTAAAATCGGTTCATTTTCTGTAAATGTTCTTCCTGTTTTGATGACAGTCATTAACTGCGTTGCGTCTTTTATTTACTTAAAGGGCTTTGGCTTAAAGGATAAAGTGCAGACATACGGTCTTGCAGTTATCTTTTTAATTTTGCTTTATAACTCTCCGAGTGCGCTTGTAATTTACTGGACATGCAACAATATCTTTTCTCTTGTAAAAAACATTTTTTATAAATTAAAAAATCCAAAAAAGGTTCTTACTGTCTTGTGTTCTGCAGTAGGAACTTTTGTTCTTATTTTTGCTATTGCAAAAGGCAGAATGGCAACAAAGGCAAAGATTATCTTTACATGGGGAATATTTATTATATGTAATGCTCCTCTTTTGATTGTAGTTGTAAAGAAAGCAGGACTTTTTGATAAATTAAAGAAAAAAACAAAGGAAGTTCTGGATGCAGGAAAACTTTCTGGCTTTATCCTTCCTGCTGTTTTACTTACGATTGTTACAGGTATTTTAATTCCTTCGAGTGTAATATCAAGTTCTCCATCTGAGTTTGTAGATCTTACAGATTACAGAAACCCGCTATGGTATCTTGTAAACTCTGCATGCTATTCAGTAGGCTTTTACCTGCTATGGGGCGGGGTAATATATTATGTTCTTTCTAAAAAAGGACGTGAGATTTTTTCTCTGGTTTTATGGCTTTGCTGTGGAGTTTTTCTTGTAGATTACATGTTCTTTAGCAATAATCTTGGAACCCTTTCTCCTCTTTTGATTTATGACAGGCGAGAGTTTTTTAACGGAACACAAAAACTTGTAAACTCACTTGTTCTTCTGGGGCTTTGTGGGATTCTTTTTGTATTATTTAGATTTAAAAAATTAATTAAGGCTGTCTGTCTTGTTTTAATAATGAGTACATCTGTTGTAAGTATTTACCAGATTTATATTGCTCAAAGTTCATTAAATGATATGGCTTACATGAAAGAAATGAATGTTAACTCTTCTAAAAAGAAGCTTTATAAATTAAGTAAGATAGGAAAGAATGTAATTCTTGTAATGCTTGACCGTGCAATAAGCGGCTATGTACCGTATATATTTGAAGAAAAACCAGAAGTTAAAAAACAGTTTGAAGGTTTTACATATTACCCGAATACGATTTCGTTTGGATTTGGAACTTTAACCGGAGCTCCTGCTTTATACGGTGGTTATGAATACACTCCGACAGAAATAAATAAGCGCTCTGATGAAGCTTTGGTTAACAAGCACAATGAGTCACTTTTAGTTATGCCTGTCTTATTTTCTGAAAACGGATTTGATGTAACTGTGTGTGACCCGCCGCATGCAGGGTACAAGGATATTCCGGATCTTACTGTATTTAAAGATTATCCGAAAATAAATGCATGCATAAACCGCAAAGTAACTATAAATACAGAGCTTATGAAAGAACTTGAAGGAGATGTTTTTTCTGCAAACGAAAGAAACTTTTTCTGCTACAGTATATTCAGATGTTCACCGCTTATTTTATCTCAAAACCTTTATAATGAGGGAAATTATCTATCTTCTGCAGAAACTTCTGTAAGGGCTTCTGAGTTCTTTAAAGAATTTTCTTTACTTACGTTGCTGTCAGATTCTACAGAGATTACAGATAAGAACGAAAATACATATCTATCAATTTACAGTACTATTACCCATGAGCCGCAGATTCTCCAGCTGCCGGATTATGAAATAAGGCAGCATGTTGATAACAGCGGCTATAAAACTGCAGCCGACGGACATATAAAGATGGAAACAGAGCGTCAGAGAATGCATTATCACTGTAATGCAGCTTCTTTTATTCAGCTTGGAAAATGGTTTGACTATATGAGAGAAAACGGTGTATGGGATAATACACGAATCATAATTGTTGCAGATCATGGAGAAAGCATGAAGCAGTTTGATTATATGGTTATGGAAAAAATAGATGTTGAAGCATGTAATCCCCTTTTTATGGTTAAGGATTTTGATTCTAAAGAATTTACGATTGACAACAGCTTTATGACAAACGCAGATGCAGCTGTTTTATCATGTAAGGATTTAATAGAAAATCCTGTAAATCCTTTTACCGGAAAGAAAATAGATGGCTCAGAGAAATACGCGCATCCTCAGATTGTTGTAGCAAAAACTACCGGTAATCCGTCAAGAAAACTTGTAACGACATTCGGTATAGATAATAAGCATATGCTTACTGTCCACGATGACATCTTTAAGGAAGAAAACTGGGAAATGGTAGAGTAAGACTCTGACAAATCTGCGTGGTACATACATTTATTAATTACGATTTATAAACCCGGGAAAGTTAAGGTTTTGCATTAATTCTCCCGGGTTTTTTATGTTGTCTACAAAAGATTTGCGTGTTATATTATATAAAGGAGGTTCAGATGACGTTACGTGTGGTTTTGGAATATGATGAAGTTGTAAATTCATGGGCAGCTTATTGTCCTGAATTACCAGGTGTTAATTCTTGTGGCGCCACTGCAGAAGAAGCTGCTGCAAATTTTAAGGAAGCCGCCGAGCTTTTCTTTGAACCTTCTGATTTTCTTATACCTAAAAAATCAAAAGTTTTACAGATGGTTGTGTAGATGCCGATCAGATTATCATCTAAAGAAGTTATTTCCATTTTAAAATCAAATGGATTCATTTTAGTTGGGCAAAAGGGTTCGCATCAGAAATGGCATAATCCAGAAACTGGGGCTACGACTATTGTCCCCTGCCATGGGAATAATCAAATTCCTATAGGGACGATTTATTCCATTATTCGTGCTTCAAAATTGGATAAATCTGTATTTGGCTTTTAATAAAAAAAATACAAAGGCAGCGATTTTCATGTTATATTATATATAAGGACACTTATTATGATTACACCAAAAAGAGCACTTATATCATGCACCTTATTGTAAACGGCTATAATCTTCGCGGGTATCCTGTGGGTATTGCGAATGTTGTAATTAATTTTATTAATTCAATCTCAAAATATGACGACGTAAAAATTACTGTCGCAGCTTTTAAAGATATTCCGACGTGTATTACAGAGCGCATTGTAAGATGCGACAACATCTCTATAAAAAAAATCGGTTTTAAAAATCCATTTTTGTGGCTGTTTTTTTCTTTTGTTCATTTTGTAAATTTTCATAAGGCAGATCTTCTGTGGTCGCCGACTCCGATTGTTCCTTTTTTTATAAGAAAAAATATCAGGCGTCTTGTTACGGTTCATGATTTTGTAAGCCGCGATTTTCGTGATACGATGACAAGGGCAGGGCGGCTGGTTTCTGCTCTGGCTGAGCCTCGCGCTATAAAGAGCGCAGATTTTCTCTGGTGTGTTTCTGACTACACTTGTGAGCGGCTTAAAAATTATTATCCTCGTCGCCGCTCAGAAAATATTATTACAGGCAGTGCTCCTGATCCTTTTTTTAAAAAAGCTGAACAAAACAAGGCCTCTCGTAATTTTCTTTCTTCTATAAAAATTTCTAAAGATTATATTTTATTTGTAGGAAGTCTTGAGCCAAGAAAGAATTTAAAATTTCTTCTTGAAATTTTTGCAGAGCTTAAAAGAAAAAAAGATTTGTCCTTAGTTGTTGTCGGTGCACGTAAATGGGGTAAGACAGATATAAAGGATATCATTAATTCTGACTGCTTTCCTAAAGATGATGTTATCTTTACAGATTTTGTCTCAGAAGATGAGCTTCGTATCTTATATAACAATGCGCTTTGTTATGTTTCGACTTCGTTAAACGAAGGGTTCGGGCTTCCCCAGGCAGAGGCTATGAAATGTGAGTGTCCTGTTGTTTCGCCATATAATTCTGCGATGATAGAAGTTGTTGACGGAGCTGGCGTGACGGTAAAAGAATGGGATAAAGGTGTTTGGGTAAATTCAGTTTTAAGTGCGATAAAAAACAGAAGTGAAATAATTAAAAAACAGAACGAGCGAATTAAAAATTATTCGTGGGACAAAGTTGCACAAAAAGTGTATAATGTGTTAAAGGAAAATTTAGAATGAAAATTCTTCAGATAGGAAAATTTTTTCCTCCATATTTTTATGGCGGAATCGAAACAGTTTCGTATAATCTTCATATTGCGCTGCAGAATGTACCTGGCATAACATCAGATTTTTTAGGTTTTCTTCCTAAAAAATATAATGAGGATATAAAAGTCGATGAGCATGTTTATCTATGTAAAACCGACATCGATAAATTTTCTGCGCAGATTTCTCGTTCGTTTTTTAAGCAGTATAAAAAAATTAAAAACGATTATGATATCATCATCGTAAACATGCCGCATCCTGTTGCAAATCTTGCGATGACCCTTGCACCTCCAAAAAAATCGTGCAAGGTAATTTTATACTGGCACAGTGACATCATTAAACAGAAAAAACTTTTGTTTTTCTATAAACCTTTTTTGGTTTCGCTTATAAAAAGGGCAGATGCTGTTGCAGCTCCGACGATGATTCATCTTGATGAGTCTGACTTTTCAAAATACTTTGAAGGAAAAAAGGTTGTTCTTCCGTTCATTTTAAATTATAAAACGACAAAAGATAAATATGTTTTATCGCAGGATAATAAAAAGATTATTTATGCCTGCGGACGGCTTATTTATTACAAGGGCTTTGATGTTCTTGTAGAAGCTGCAAAATATATTTTGGATGATGCGGTAGTTTATATTTCTGGAACGGGTGCTCTTAAAGATACTCTTTTAAAAAAGATTTCTGACAACGGTCTTGAAAATAAAGTAAAACTTTTGGGACGCGTTTCTGATGAAGAACTTAATGCAAATTACAGCGGCTGTTATCTTTACTGTTTCCCTTCTGTAAACAGAGGAGAGATGATGGGGCTTGTTCAGTATGAGGCTCTGTCACACTCAAAGCCTATTGTGTCGACGATAATTCCCCGTTCGGGAGCTCCGACATTAAATATCGAAGGTGTTACAGGTTTTAAGGTTGCAATTAACGACCCGAAAGCGCTTGCAGAAAAAATAAATCTTCTTCTTAAAGATAAGAAGCTTTATGACAAGCTTTGCCAGGGCGCTTACGAAACTTCTGTAAAATACAACAGCCCTGACACGATAAAAGAATATATTGAGTGCTTTGAGAGATTAGTGAAATAACTTCTCCTTTTCCTTTCTTAATTTATCTACTATAATATACTCATGAAACCAAGGACGATTTACATTGTGTCGCTTAACGGGACCGGGAATGCAGGCGGGGTTGAGCGCGTAAGTTATTACTTTGAACAAATTTTAAAAACGCGTTATTCTGTAAAGGTCGTGACAGCTCCTTTAAAAAAGAGCGGGCGTCTTGGTTTTATCTTAAATCCTCTTCTTATTTCTCTAAGGCTTTTTTTTACTCCAAATAAATTTGTCCTTAGTAACTCGTGGAATTCATTTTTATACCCGGCAGATATTTCTGTTCATCACGGAACAACGCGTGGTATTAATGAGCATCTAAAAGATACTGTAACTTTTGGAACGCGTCTTATTGCCCTTATGGAAAAGCTAAGTGCAAAGCTTGCAAAGAATATTCTTTCTGTAAGTATCAACTGCTCGAACGAACTTTTGTCCTATTATAAAATTAAAAAAGAAAAAATTTTTTTGCTGAATAATTTTGTAGACGACTCGGTGTTTACCGTAAAAAAATCCAGAGCGTCTTCTGTAACGAAAATTATTTTTGTCGGAGCTTTAGTTGAGAGAAAAGGACTTTCTGATCTTATTCGTCTTGCAGCATTTATCGAAGGAAAGAAAAACTATAAGCTTTTGATTGCGACAAATACTTATTTTAATACAGAAAAATTTTCCGGCTTAAAAAATACAGAGGTTTTTACAGGACTCCAGTTTGACCAGATGCCTTCATTCTATCAGAAAGGTGATGTTTTGTTTTTTCCGACACGATATGAAGGGTTTAGCATGAGTACGCTTGAGGCTCTTTCGTGCGGAATTCCTGTAACAGGTTCTAACTTTGCAGTTACAGAAGAACTTGAAAGTTATAAGTTCTGCAGGCGTCTTGAAAAGTTTAACCCTGAAGATGTTTTAAAAGAAGAAGACAGCTTAAAGAAAAAGTTTTCTGGTAAAAAAGATGAAATACATGAAACGATAAAAAAAAGATTTGGAAAAGAAGCTTACGAAAAGAAGTTTCTTGAGTATGTTGATAAAATAATGCAGGGTCGCACTTCGCGGTAGATTGAGCACTGAGAGAGATTTTTAGGAGAAGATATGCCGAAATATTCACTGATAATTCCAAGTATTGGCAGAGATAAACAGGTTGATGATTTACTTACATCAATTGAAAAATCTGGTATAAAAGATTTTGAAACTATTCTTGTAGATCAGAATGACGATGACAGACTTGTTTCTGTCGTTAAAAATCATAAAACACTTAAGATAAAACATTTAAGGGCAGATTTTAAGTCTGCAACTCAGGCGCGCAATTTTGGCTTTGAAAAATCAAAGGGGGAATATATTATTTTTCCTGATGATGACAGTGAGTTTTTATCTGATACAATTTCACAGGTTGAATCTCTTTTTAAAGAATTTAATCCTGATGTTTTATGCGGCAGAGCTATTGACCGGAGTAACAACGATGCTGTGTGCAACTTTAAAAAGGATTCAGCATGGCTTGATATGTCTAATTATGACGGAAGGTATGTAGAGTTTACCGAAGTTTATAAACGTGAAATTTTTGAAAAATATCTATTTGACATTGATATCGGTGTCGGAAGATTTTATGGTTCCGGAGAAGCTCAGGACCAGATGATAAGAATGCTGCGTGACGGGGTTAAGGTTTATTATTCTCCTGAATTAAAATTTTTTCATCCTGTAAAAGTTAACATGCATGAAAGTAAAACCGAAATAAAGCGTTCTTTCTTTTATTCATGCGGCTACGCTTATGTTTGCAAAAAGAATAAGGTAAAGGATGCGGATACTCGGCTTAAAAAACTTCTATTATATATTCCATACTGCATGATTTTTAAAAGAAAATATCTGCGGTACTATCTTGCAGAACTTGCAGGTTTGATTGCCGGAAAATACGTCGAGCTTAAATAGTAATTTGCAAATGACTTGCAATTTGTCGGCTGTTGTTATAATATATTCGGTATGGCTCAGATAATCTGCAGGGATCTTGCCGTAGGCTATAACGGAATTGCGGCAGCTTCTGGAATTAATTTTAAAATCGAAAAGGGCGACTATCTTTGTGTAATCGGCGAGAACGGTTCGGGGAAAAGTACGCTTATTAAAACTCTCCTCAACTTATTAAAGCCTGTGTCGGGAACTCTGGAGTTTGGCGACGGGCTTACGCAGAATTCCATCGGTTATCTTCCGCAGAATGCTGCGTTCCAGAATGATTTTCCTGCAAGCGTTAAAGAAATTGTTTTAAGCGGTTTTCTTGGAAAGAAAAAAGTTAATGCGTTTTATTCACGAGAAGAAAAAGAAGAGGTTTCGCGCATTCTTGATTTACTCGGAATTAAAGAATTAGAAAACGAATCTTTTTCTAAATTATCGGGAGGACAGGTTCAGCGGGTGATGCTTGCGCGTGCTCTTTGTGCTTGCGGCGGGCTTCTTGTTCTTGATGAACCTGTGACCGGTCTTGACCCTGATGCGATGGATGAGATGTATTCATCTGTAGAAAAATTAAATCGTGAACAGAATATAAGTGTTATCATGATAAGTCATGATATGGATGCAGTAAATAAATATGCAAAACAGGTTTTAAAAATAGGAAGATAAAATGAATGTAATCGCAGATTTATTTTTAACACTTAAAGATTATTTTACTTATGATAATGTGCGTTATGCTCTTATCGTAACTGTTTTTATTTCGCTTGCATCTTCTCTTCTTGGTGTTACTCTTGTTTTAAAACGTTTTTCTTTTATCGGTGATGGTCTTTCGCATACAGCCTTTGGTGCAATGGCGATTGCAACTATTTTAAAAATTACAAACACAAATCTTCTTGTAATGCCGCTCACTGTTATCTGCGCTGTAATTCTTCTTGCACTTTCTAATAATTCAAAAGCTAAAGGTGATGCAAACCTTGCTCTTATCAGTGTTACGAGTATGGCTCTCGGTTATTTTCTGATGAATGTTTTTTCTACAGCGGCAAATGTTTCCGGAGATGTGTGTTCGACTTTGTTTGGTTCAACTGCAATTTTAACTTTAACGATTTCTGACGTGTGGCTTTGCGTGATTGCATCTCTTATCGTCGTTGTCCTTTATATTTTTTATTACCACAATATTTTTGCTGTAACTTTTGATGAGCAGTTTGCTCAGGCAAGCGGAATTAACGTAGTGCTCTACAATTTTATGATTGCAATCATAACTGCTGTCGTAATCGTTCTTGCAATGAATCTTGTGGGCTCTCTTTTGATTACGGCTCTGATTGTTTTTCCGGCTCTCGCTGCAATGAAAATTTTTAAAAGCTTTAAGAAAGTAATTATAGGAGCTGCAATTTTTTCTATCGTTACTTCTGTTTTAGGTGTTCTCTTTTCGATTTTGCGTTCGACTCCGGTCGGTGCGACAATCGTAATTTCTCAAGGTATTTTTTATATCGCAGTATTTTTATGTTCTCTAAAAACCGCAAGATAATTTCTGTAATTGTTTTTTCTTTTTCGATTTCTCTCCTTTTTGCTTCTCCTTCCAAAGGGAAGAAGGTTATTGATCTTACAAAGTTAAATCAGATTATGCTTTACACTCAGGTTTACAACATGGCCTGGACTCCGGAGGAGTTTAGCGGAACTTACGTAAAGATAAAAGGCAAGTTTTATTCTTCTGTAAATCCTGAGGACAACAAAACTTATTATGCGGTTGTCGTTTCGGATATGGCAGGCTGCTGCATGGCAGGTCTTGATTTTGTACTCGGGCCATCGCTTGAAGGCCAAAAGCTTCCTTCGGGGGAATGCAATATCGAAGTTCACGGAACGTATGTAATTTCGATGATGAACGGGTTTGAGTATCCGCATATCGAAGCGGACTTCATGGCATATTAAAAATCCTGCAACTCAAGAATATAATAAAATCATTCAACAAATTTTATCTTACGGCAATGCCGCCTGAATGGCTAACGGCTTCCGCGCTTTGCTTGTGCAGATGTTAGCCATCAGTCGCCATATGCCTGCGCTAAAATTTGTTTAAGTGATATGTCTGTATATTCCAACGCCGGATTTTTAATATGCCAGATTATGTCGGTCGGAGTCTACTTACGCTCAGAACCTTTTTTTTTGGAACATTGCTGCGGGAGCAACAATAGCGCTTTTCCTGCGGGAACGCCTCTAAATATTTTTTATTTACTTTCGCGCAGTTGTACTTTTTACCAGTTTTGTGATATTATAAACTAACTAAAACCAAGCCGGCGTACCGGCTTTTTATGGGGGATTTTTTTATGAAATTTGGTCATTTTGATGATGTAAATCGTGAATATGTCATTACAACTCCAAGAACTCCTTATCCGTGGATTAACTACCTCGGAACTCAGGGTTTCTTTTCGTTGATTTCCAATACAGCCGGCGGATATTGTTTTTACAAGGATGCCCGCTTAAGACGCATCACACGCTATCGCTACAATAATGTTCCGATTGATATGGGCGGAAGATATTTCTACATCAACGATAACGGAACAATCTGGAACCCTGGATGGTCTCCTGTAAAAACAGAACTTGATTCTTACGAATGCCGTCATGGTATGGGTTACACAATCATCACCGGTAAGAAAAACAATCTTAAAACAGAAGTTACTTTTTTTGTTCCGCAGAATTATGACGGAGAAGTTCAGCAGGTTGTTCTTACTAACGAAGACAGTTCTCCAAAGACTTTTAAATTCTGGTCATTTGCTGAATGGTGTTTATGGGATGCACAGGACGACTGCACGAACTTTCAGCGTAACTTTTCTACAGGCCGCGTAGAAATTAAAGACTCAACTATCTATCACAAAACAGAATACCGCGACCGCCGCAATCATTTTGCATTCTACACTGTAAACGATAAAATCGACGGATACGATACAGATCGCGATACATTCATCGGGCTTTATAACGGATTCCATAATCCGCAGGCTGTCTTAGACGGAAAATGCGGCAACTCTCTGGCAGACGGATGGTCTCCGAT
>CAJORB010000048.1:0-6592 GCA_905236565.1 uncultured Treponema sp.
AAAATCCTGCCGTTTCCCCTGACGAATTCGTCCTTACACAGAAATCACGCCCGAAAATTAAAGCAGATGACTTACAGGCAGCCCTCACAGGCAATATCGATGTAAAAGACCAGAGTGCAGAAGAGGCTGTAATTCCTTCATTTGTTGCAGTCCGCGCCGGAATTTACGGTGAAGAACGTAAACAGATAAACTGTTTTTACCCGCCTAAACGCCTTAAATGTGATAAACGCCGTTTCTGTATGGAAGTAGAAGACAATCTTTTTTCTGATGATACTTTAAGCGGTGCCCTTGTATGTTCAAAATCAGATTCAGTAAATTATCCTGAGTACATGAGCCAGGCAGGTTCAATTTCGTGGAATTTACACTACGAACGCATGATTGATTTTGATGAAATTTCTGATTCTCAGGAAGAAAATTTCTGGCTTCCTGGTGGCGTTATCTGCAATTATTCTGGAAGAATTGTTTTAGACGAAGAAGAATATGCCGTTTCGCCTAAGAGCGGCTTTGGTTACTGCGATAAAATCTGGGGAAAAACAATCCCGGCTCCATTCTATCATTTGAGTTCAAATAAGCTTACGAGTATTTTCTCCGGTAAATTAATCGAAAACGGTTGTTTTTCTCTCCAGGGACTTTATCAGAATAAGCTTTCGTTTATTTCAAGACTCGGCGAAGACATCTTTAATTTTTCTCCAACCGGAAAATTTAATAAATATGACATCGTTTATAACTGCATTCCTGTTCCGGGAGAAGAGGATGACGAACAGCTTCACTGGTCTGTAAGCATTCACAACAAGCTTTATGTATGCGATGTCGATATTTTCTGTTCTGCTCGACTTATGCTTGTGCGCGATTATGAACTTCCTTACGGAAACCACAAGGTTCAGAAAATCTTAAGCGGTTCAGAAGGTAACGGAGAACTGCGTATTTATAAGAAAATCAAGAAAAACCTCGAACTTATTCACCATGCAAAAATCGAAAACTGCGTGTGCGAATTTGGTAATGTTGAATAAAATCAAAAAACAAAATTCTTGCCGTTTTTAAATTTTATACTTAAATTTAAAGTATGGAATTTGAAAAATTTACTATTAAGGCACAGGAAGCTTTGCAGGAAGCTTCTTCTATTGCCCAGAAAAATGACAATGCAGAAATTACACCATCTCACCTTTTAAAAGCCCTTTTAGAGCAGCAGGACGGAATCGTTCCTCCTGTAATCGAATGTGTCGGTGGTAACTGTTCTCTTTTAATTCAGAAAACAGATGAAATCATAAAATCTCTTTCTCATGTAACGGGAAACGCATCTCTTACTCTTTCGTCACAGGCACAAAAGATTCTTGCCAAAGCCGAAAACGAAATGAGTTTTTTAAACGATGAATATCTTTCGTGCGAACATATTCTTCTTTCTATTGCAGATTCTTCTACAGATGCTGGAGAACTTCTTCGCAAAAACGGAATAAACCGGGACTCAATATTGATGGCATTAAAGACAGTGCGCGGCAACAACCGTGTGGATTCTCAGGATCCGGAAAGTTCAATCCGTTCACTCGAAAAATACTGCCGCGATCTTACAGCCCTTGCACGTCAGGATAAAATAGACCCTGTAATTGGTCGTGACGAAGAGATAAGGCGTGTAATGCAGGTTTTAAGCCGCCGCACAAAAAATAATCCGGTTTTAATCGGAGAGCCTGGAGTTGGAAAAACTGCAGTTGTAGAAGGACTTGCACGCCGTATTGCGTCGGGCGACGTTCCCGAAAGTCTGCGTGATAAAAGGCTTCTTTCTCTCGATATCGGAGCTTTAATTGCAGGTGCAAAATTCCGCGGCGAGTTTGAAGAAAGATTAAAATCTGTAATCAAGGAAGTTCAAAAGAGTGAAGGGCACATAATCCTCTTTATAGATGAACTTCATACGATTGTAGGTGCAGGCGGCGCAGAAGGCGGAACCGACGCTTCTAACCTTTTAAAGCCTGCCTTAGCCCGCGGTGAATTAAAGGCAATCGGAGCTACAACTCTTGATGAATACAGAAAATATATAGAAAAAGACGCAGCGCTCGAAAGACGATTCCAGCAGGTTTTCTGCAAAGAACCGTCTGTTGAAGATACAATTGCAATTTTGCGCGGCCTGCGTGAAAAGTATGAAGTTCATCACGGCGTAAGGATAAACGATGAAGCGCTTGTTGCCGCTGCAGTATTATCAAACCGTTATATTACTTCAAGATTTCTTCCTGATAAGGCAATTGATTTAGTTGACGAAGCGGCTTCGAGAATAAAGATAGAAATCGAAAGCCAGCCGACAGCCCTTGATCAGGTAGAGCGAAAGATAATGCAGCTTTCTATCGAAAAGCAGTCGCTTTCAAAAGAAAACGATGCTGCATCAAAAGAGCGATTAAAGAAGCTCGAAGAAGAATTGCATCTCGAGACAGAAAAACGCGACACGATGAAGGCAAAATGGCTTTCTGAAAAAAATGACATTGATAAAATACGCGACTTAAAGGAAAAGCTCGAAAAATCTCACAGTGAAGAAGAAAGATTTACCCGAGAAGGAAATCTTGAAAAAGCTGCAGAATTAAAATACAGCATAATTCCATCGCTTCAGAAACAGCTTGATGAACTTTCTGGAGAAAAGAAGGCTTCGGACGAAGACAGCGGAATTCGTGATGAAAATTCTCTTTTAAGACAGCAGGTTACAGAAGAAGATATTGCAAATGTAGTTTCAAGCTGGACAGGAATCCCTGTAAGCAAGATGATGTCGAGCGAAAAACAGAAGTTCCTTGAACTTGAAAACGTTCTTCACCGTCGTGTTATCGGACAGAATGAAGCTGTTCAGGTTGTAAGCGATGCAATAAGAAGAAACCGTTCTGGATTAAGCGACCCTAATAAACCGCTTGGAAGCTTCCTCTTTATAGGTCCTACAGGTGTTGGTAAAACAGAACTTGCAAAGACCCTTGCAGATTTTCTTTTTAACGATGAAAAATCCCTTACACGAATCGATATGTCAGAATATATGGAAAAGTTCAGTGTAACGCGTCTTATAGGAGCGCCACCAGGATATGTAGGATACGATGAGGGCGGTCAGCTTACAGAGGCTGTAAGACGCCGGCCGTACAGCGTAATTTTGTTTGATGAAATCGAAAAAGCTCATCCTGATGTATTTAATATACTTCTTCAGGTGCTCGATGACGGCCGGCTTACCGACGGTCAGGGACGCGTTGTCGATTTTAAAAATACGATAATCATCATGACCAGCAATCTTGGAAGTGACATGATTCTCGAAGCTGATACAAAAGAAAAACTTGATGCCTTAAAAGAACCGATAGAAAATCTTTTAAAGACAAAGTTCAGACCGGAGTTTTTAAACCGTATCGATGAAACTGTAATGTTCTCACGTCTTGATAAAAACTGTATCGAACAGATTGTTAAGGCACAGATAGACAGAGTTCAGTCGAGGGTAGAAAACCGCGGCATTGTATTGTGCGTAGAACAGTCAGCAATCGACTTCCTTGTAGAAAAAGGATATGATCCGGCTTTTGGTGCGCGTCCTGTAAAACGTGCTATTCAGAATTATCTTGAAAACCCGCTTGCAAAGCTCATGCTTTCGGATAAGATAACAGACAATTGCCGCCTTAAGATTTATTACGAAAATGGTGACATGCTGAGTGTAAAGGTGGTCGATTAAAAACACAGATATGGTTCCCGTCGAGAGACATATCTGCGTTGTGTTTTAGAATACTTCTACACTCCATGAAGTTGATTCATTTTTATAAATCTTCTTTGCGATGTAAGAAAGATTGTCTTTTGTTTTTTTATCAAGCTTCCACGGCATATTGATTACAAGCATTCCGCTTCCGTAAAGTCGTGGAGGCCCGGAGTTATCTTTGAGAGAAGTTTCTGTATGCGAGTCTTCTTTGTTTACAAGAAATTTTGCGTCCATTATTTCTGTTTTATCGTTTCGTGATTTTACACATGCAATGATATTTTTTTTCATTGCTTCAATTTCTATAATGCGGTGTGGAAGAAGCGGATACCAGAGCGCAATTACTGCAACGTTCCATTTTTTATTTATATTGATTACAGCGTTTTCGGTTTTATCATACTCGTCTGCTTCTTCGTAGCTCGGGTCAACAAGACAAAAGCCGCGTTTTATTGCAGGAGGGCTTAATGCAAGAATGTCTTTTAAGCCGTCTGCGTGATGTACTTGAGTTTTTACCTGTGTGTGATCGCGGCTTAATGATACGAGGGTTTCTCTGGAAGCGTTTTCGTTTAATAAATCTATTTCAGAATTATTAAGTTCCATTACTATGTGAGCGCATGACTTTCCTGTAAAGATTTTTTCAAACTCTACAGAGCCAGGGTATAAGTCGTGTTTTTTATAAAGTTCACAGATTTTAAAATAATTTGAAAGGCTTTCTGGGAAATCTATATTGTTCATTTCGCGTAAAAGCGGAATGATTCCAAGTTCAGCTTCTCCTGTTTTTTTACTTCGTTCATCCTGTAAAGAATAGATGCCGCTTCCTGCGTGAGTGTCAAAAACAGTGTAGGGCTTATCTTTTAAATTAAGGCTTTCTAAAATATTTATTAAAACAGTGTGTTTAAGGATATCTGCGTGATTTCCTGCATGAAAAGCGTGTCTGTAACTAAGCATGGTTTATTTAAAAAGCCTTTTGATTGCTCTTATAATCCACTTAAAGAATTCTATGAACGCGTTGAATATTTTTCTAAAGAATCCAGGGTTACGCAGTTTCTCGAGGCGCTTGTATCCTTCAAGGAGTTCTGCATCTGTAAACTCTTTTCTCTGGTTGTTTTCCTCAAGCTCAAGCTCGAGTTTTGTAACAGGAGTAAGATTGTTTATGATGACTGCATTGATGTTTGTCCATCCGATTTCTTTTGCAGCCTGTAAGCGCCTCTCGCCGGCTATGAGCCGGTTTTTGGCATCGAGCGTAATGGGATTTAAAAGGCCGTAGCGTCTGAGACTGTCTTTGAGCGGCTCAAGATCGCCGAGATCTTTTCTGATTCTGTTTTTAACTTTAATTTCAGAAATATTTACAAGCATACGGCCCCTTTATTTAGTCCATGAAAAAGTTAGAATCATCGTCTTTATCATTCTTTTTCTTCGAAGATGAATCATCAAGGAAGTCAAGATTAAGTTCGAGTTCTCCGTCATCTTCTATTTCGAGTTTCTGACCAGAAAGAATTTCTGCTGTCTGCATTCTTTCCATCATTATTGAATTTGCAGAAGAATCTGAGTGAATATGACATTGTTCTGTAGGATTTGTTCCGTCCATAAACCAGAGTGTTATTGTAGGACAGCCTTCTACAGGCCATTCACCAGTTTCTGCACAGACAGTTGCCTTGTGTACTTTGCCTTCAGGCATAGGGAATTCTTTATAAGGCAAATCCTTGTTTGCAAACATCATAAAGTCACCCCAAGGTGGACCTGCAAGGCTTGCACCGGTCATTCCCATACCCATTGATTTACCCGGAGTATCAAATCCAAACCATACGGCACATGTGTAATAAGGAGTAAAGCCGATTGCCCATGCATCTCCCCAGTTCTGTGTCGTACCGGTTTTTCCTGATACAGGCATATCAAATTTCTTTCCAGTCTGTTTATCAATGAATGTAAATTTAGAACCTGTAAGACTCGGGTCAATTGAACGCATTGCAGTACCATATCTTAAAGTTCCGATTGTAACAGAACTTTCCATAATCTTTGTCATTACGAAAGCGTTCTCTGGAGAGATAACCTGTTTTGGTTTTAATATTGCTTCACGAACTTTCTGTTCGTTGTTAATGATAATGTTTCCGTTTCTGTCTTCAACTGTTTTTATTGCAGTCGGTTCAATTGCTCTACCGCCGTTTGCAAAGATTGCATAAGCACGAGCCATTTCTATAGGGCGAACAGAACATGTTCCAAGTCCGAGAGGGAATCCGGGAATAAATGCGCGCGATGGAAGTTCCTGCGGTGAAATACCAAGAAGGTCAACCATTCGTTTTATAGATGCATCAAAGCCAGTCTGTTCGAGAACTTTGAGCGCCGGAATGTTAAGAGAAAGAGCGAGGGCTTTCCATAAAAGAACGTTTCCGTGCCATGCGCCGCCGTAGTTATTCGGAAGATAAGAACTTCCATCAGGAGATGTAAACTCATAAGGAGCATCAACAAGATTTGTTGCTGCAGTAAGTTTTTTAGTATCGAGACCTGCAGAGTAGTAAAGAGGTTTAATCGAAGAACCCGGCTGAACTTTTGCCTGTGTTGCGCGGATCAACTGGTTACTCTGATCAAACTTACTTCCACCGATGAGTGCTGTGATATATCCAGTATCGTTTTCGAGATTGATAAGTGCACCTTCGATTGTAGAAGCCTTTGCTTTATCCTGAGCCATCTGAGTTGCTTTGTTTATGATTCCGACTTTTAAATCTTCGATTCCGTAGAGAACAGAGAAGAGGTCAATTATCGGAGTTACGTTCTGCGTAAAGTTTGCAATCGTTTTTGAATTTGCTCTCTGACCTGTCATCTTTAAATCTTTCAAGTCAAAAAGAAGAATACACATTTCTGCCATCGGAAGATAAGTTCCGACTGCATATTTCTGTTTGTAAGATG